>JAQBOA010000003.1 GCA_028288305.1 Mucilaginibacter sp. | reverse complement strand
GCCATGATAGTAAAAACTTTTTGCAGAGTATCACCCTTATGCAATCCACCTTTATTTAGTGCTACCGAAAACTGCAAATTATTTTCACCATTACTTGTTTCTCTTTTAATTGAAACTATCCCCGGTGCATCAAATAGCACTTTAAGCTTTCTGTTTCTTGAGTTAACCTCAATTCCGCTTGCATTAATATCAAGGTAGTTACTATTTATTGAAGAAGTAAAATTCTTTAATGAATCGTTTTTAGTTCCAAATAAACGAAAACGGCCATCCGCGTAAGCCTCTGCGGGAAGTGTAATACAAAAATAAACGCCCGAAATATCAATATCTGCATGGGCAACTAAAGAAAGGGTCACCTTTATCTTTCCGGCGCTTAAATCTTTTACTGTCTCTTTAAAAAATAGGCTGTCGATATTTGAAGTAATTATTTGTTCATCTCCACTCCGCTTATAGTGGGGTTGTTGCCTTTCTTTGGCTGTTGAAGCTATATGACTGTTAGTATATTTTACTTTCAAACTCGATTCAAATTCAAAAAGCTGACCCTGTTTACGTATGCCGGTTATATTGCCCCAGGGCTCTACTTCGGCCTGGCTATAGGCCTGATTAATAAATAAAACCATCAGTAAAATCAATAATAATATTATCGGATTACGCTTAATTTGGCTGTTATAGATGATTTTTAACATAATGGATTTTATTTATTAATAATTCAAAAGATTCTGAAAACCAGAACTATTTCGCATCTAAAATAGGGCTATTAAGACGGAATATTTTTAATTAATAAAGAATTACAAAGGTATTTTGTATCAAAATATGTTAAATAAATATTATCGGGTGCAAACCAAAATGTCGCTTCACTGTACCGAGATCTATCTGGTCTGCTAAGCAATTCCTTTTCATTGCCCTGAAAGGGCGTAATATACCAACACAGGGCGAAGTCCTGTGTTGGTGACAAGCCAAATCCCAAGCCCTGGCAGGGCGATATAAGTTAGCAAAAAGGCAAGTACACCGACTATGCCACAAATTAAGCAATGCGTCTTACCACACCCTTTCAGGGCTTTACTACTATTTTATGTCCGACGGGCTATGCCCGTCGCAATTATATTAGTCCCCTTCAGGGACACCCGGATGGCAGAAAAAGAATCAGCGAACAATAAAGGGGTAGAAGGTTGATTCGTGCGACAATTTGGTTTGCGCCCATATTATCTTTCTTATTCGATCTCAAAAAAATTATTGTAACAAATCAATTTATGCTATTTCCCAAACGGTGGCAAGCCTATCAATTGCCTGTATAAAGGTAAATCCATACGTTTCTGGGCAGGCACATGAAAATTCTTGCAATAATAAACCTGCAATGTATATTCAGGACCATTGCGGATGATCTTTATATCCGGCAATTGTTTTATACTGTCGAAAAAGGGCTTAGCATCCTCATTGATATTTGCCAGATGATCATCTCCGATAATAATACAATCCTTTCCAATTAGCTTTTTAGGATCAACTACAAATGCAAGGTTGCGCGGATCAGAACTAAACACCACAATCTCCTTTTTACCTTTTAACGCCCAGTCGATTTTGCCGGTAAGCCACCAGCGGGCACTTCCTGTAAATATGTTTGGATTTTGCAGCCAGCCTTCTTTTTCAAACCGGGTTTGTATATCTTTATAATCAACACCCTGTATGGTTGGGTCAAGGTTATCCCCATGAAAATAATGTACTACCCATTTTGGACCGTAGACAGTCCAGAAACCGGTAACCATGTGCATGGTTAGCACCCCAATGGTAATAATGGTAAAATAAATGGAAAAATTAAGCCAACGCCTGGTAAGGCGTTTTGTTTTATTGAAGCCGCTTAAACTTTTATCTATCGCGAAACCTAATGGTATAAACAACATCATATAGCCGGGTGCCTGCCAGTGAAAATGATATTGCAAATCAGACCATAAGGTTACTATCGTGAAAAATACGATGGGTAATATAGCCATCCAAAACACAAAACTGTAAGCCAGCAACTGTGTTCGAAGCTTAAACGATATGTATAGTTGCCTTATAGTAGGGAACCATATCCATGGCAATAAAAATGCCGCTTGCCCTAAAATACTTCGTAAAAACCAGTCGAAATGCAGTTGGAATTTTTCTCCGCCTTTTACACCAGCCCTTGATCCCTGGAAAACAAAAGATACCCAGCCATTATTATAATTCCACCACAGGATTGGCAACGCCATAATAATGGTGATTAGGACAGCCAGGTAAGGCCCCGGATGCCTTAACCAATGCCGTTGATTTTTACTGGTACTAACAAACATAAAAACACCGGCAAATAAAAACAGCACATGATATTTGCTAAGGGTAGCAAGCCCCATGCTTATACCTACTGCTAACCATAATAACCATGTTTTACGGCTATAACGGGTCGCTTCCGAGTTTTCTGTGCCAGGCGCAAACATTAGTTTAACAATAAAATAAGTCGCCACTAACCAAAAGAACATTAAAGGCGCATCGGGCTGATACCAGCAGGCGATAGCTATTGTAAATACCGCGCTCAGGTTCATGATAACAACTGCCCAAAACCCGGACTTGGCGTTGAACAGCTCCTTAGTTATCAAAAATAACATCCAGCTTGTTCCTGCAAACAATAACACCGACGCGAACCTGATGCCAAAATTAGTTAGTCCAAAAAGCTTTATACTTAACGCACCTAACCAAAAAAACAAAGGCGGCTGATCAAAATAACTGAAATCAAGATGCAGTGCACCCCTAAAGTAATATGATTCGCCATTGCCTAAACCAGTATAAGCAGCAATAAAGCATCGTAGTACAAAGGTTATAAATATGAGTATGGCTGTGTATGATGCCGCATTACTTTCGGTTAGTTTTTTCATTGGATAAAATCAGCAGCGTTGCAAGGCGACAAATCTCTTAAAAAATTTATGAATTATCGGACTTTTAATTTGGGGTGGTTTGTTTCAGCTTAAGTTAATTTAATTATAGATCTTTTTTGAGTCTTATATAATTGGGTTTCTTATATTAATGAATAAAACAATTCCGGACACGAAGTGCAATTGGTTTTGGATTTAATTTAAAATTTCTAAATCATGTTTTTTCGCGGGAAATTCTCTGCATTATAAAACTAAAAAACACAGTTACCAGCAAGCCTACCAGGCAGCCGGTAATTATACATGTTACCCGTTCTAATGCTATAAACCAATGCTTTTCCTGCTCCTCTCTTACGATCACGATCCCCAGAGACACAAGGGCGCTTCTAATAGTTTCGGTAATATTTAAAGCGATACCAATACAAATTGTTAATACAACACCTATACCTAGTATTAAAAATACTGGCAGATTCAAAGGGTATAAGGTAATACCAACTGCGCAGCCAAGGACGTTTGACTTCATAAAATTATAAACCTGATCAGTACTATTATCCATTGAAATGGAGATTGAAACGGAAACCATAGCCCAATAGAATGGATATTGGGGAATGTATCTATATAGACTATAACAAATTAATATTCCCGTCAAGCATTTAATGATGTAGACAGCATTACTCGTTGAATAGGCTGATCTGCTAATTTCGATCCTTTTCATTTCATACTATTACTATGCGTTTTGAGTAATTGATATGTTTATACTATGTCTTTATTTTTTTGTTTCTTAGAATTATCCAGGGAATTAGAAATAAGAGTAATTAACAAACCAACTATACAGCCAAGCATTACACATCCCATTCGCTCAATTGCGATATGCCAGGTGCTGCTTTTTTCCTCTTCGTGAATCATTACAATAACTAATGCTGAAAGTGCGGAACGTAAAGCATTGTTAAGTTTAAAAAATGTGCCAATAAGGATAGTTAAAATCACAGCAATGCAGATTAAAAACAAGTTGGGCTGATGAATCAGAAAAAGCAACAATCCTATTAATGAACCAAGGATATTTGCTTTCATCCGGTCAAATGCCAGGCGGTCTGAATCCTTGCCATCAGGGGCTATAACCAATACTGCTGAAATCATGCTCCAATAAAATTGGTGTTGCGGAAAATTCTTATACAACGTATAGCAGATACTCAAGCCAACAATACATTCTAAAATATAAATGTAAACACGCCGGTTATAATATTCTTTAATCATTGGTAGTTTAAAAAATACCTCTACAAATCGATTAATTTAAAAAATTTGTTTTAAGCGTATCCCATACTTCTGGGCCATCTCCTAACAGTGTTTGCCGTATCATATAAATTCCAAAACCTTTTGCCTGTTCAATGTTTATTTTAGGCGGCATAGCCAGTTCAGTTGGGTTTGTTAATACATCTATCAAAACCGGTCCATTGTGTGCCAACGCTTTTTCTATTGCAGCAGGTACATCCTCTGAATTTTCAACCCGGATACCCATGATGCCAATAGCTTCAGCCATTTTTGCGAAATTGGGATTTTTTAAGTCCGTGCCAAACGGAGGCATGCCAATAACCTTCATTTCCATGGCTACAAAACCAAGTGAACCATTATTGTATACTATAAGTTTTACAGGTAAATTATATTGATAAATAGTTAGGACATCGCCCATCATCATAGCAAAACCGCCATCGCCCGAAAGTGAAATAACCTGCCTGTCAGGGAATGCCAATTGCGCGCCGATTGCCTGCGGCATAGCGCTTGCCATAGAACCATGGTTGAAAGAACCTATCAATCTTCTTCCTTCTTGCATATCCAGGTACCTTGCAGCCCAAACCGTGGGAGTGCCTACGTCTGCCGTAAAAACTGCATCGGCTTTAGCCAAGTCGCTAATTATTTTTGTCAGATATTCGGGATGGATCAATCTGCCTGTTTCACCTTTTGCATGCGAATCTAAATTTTTCCTGTTTTCTTTATATCGTTCCCGGCATTTTTCTAAAAAAGAGATATCAGTTTTTTGTTGTAACAGGGGCAGCAGCGCATTTATCGTTTCTTTTACATCACCAACCAGTCCCAGATCGAGTTTACATCTTCTTCCCAGACGTTCAGGACGGATATCGATCTGAACAATTTTTGAACCAGTAGGATACCATTCTTTATAAGGGAAATCAGTGCCGAGCATCAGCAATAAATCGCAGTTTAATACAGCATTGTTGCCTGAAGAAATACCTATAAGCCCTGTCATACCAACATCATAAGGATTATTATATTGCACATGTTCTTTCCCTCTGAGTGCGTGGACTGTTGGTGATGCAATTTTTCCGGCAAGTGAAAGTAAAGCCTCATGTGCACCGGCACAACCGGCGCCGCAAAGCAGGGTTATTTTTTTTGACTGATTAATAAGCGAAGCCAATTGTTTTAAGTCGGCATCAGATGGACGCACGCTTGGACGATTTAAAAATATAGGATGTTCCAACTCATCATGTTCTATAGTCTGCATCGCTACATCCCCTGATAAACTGACAACGGCAACACCATTTAACCCAATGGCGTGTTGCATGGCAACTTGCAGCACCCGCGGCATTTGATTACTTGCGGAGATAGTTTCACAGTAATAACTGCACTCACGGAACAATGCCTCAGGCCGGGTTTCCTGAAAATAACTGCTTCCAAGCTGCTCGCTCGGAATTTGTGCGGCGATGGCTAATACAGGTGCATTGCTGCGGTGCGCATCATATAATCCATTAATAAGGTGCATATTTCCGGGTCCGCAACTTCCTGCACAAACGGATAGCTTTCCGGTGAGCTGCGCTTCAGCCCCTGCGGCAAAAGCCGCGGCTTCTTCATGGCGATAATGGATCCATTTAATTTTGGATTTACGCAATTCATCTGTAATTCCATTGAGCGAATCGCCCACCACACCGTGTATATGTTTAACACCGGCATGTTCTAGTATTTCTACCAATTTTGATGCAATAGTGCTTGCCATAATATTATGTCGTTATATAAATAAATAAAAATATAAAGCTAAATTTTTTAAATATGTTTCTTAAAAAACAATTAATTATCGATAAAGATTGTATGTTCTTTTATAATGCAAGTTTATATACAGTTTAGGTTCACAAATTACCCCGAAACCCATTTTCCAATAAATGGTATTTTATTAATTATCCAAACCAGCAGTAACGATATGATGAAACAAAGAAGCGCTGTGAGCGGAATACTAAGTATGGGAACACCGAGCTTATAACTGATGCCAAAAGGATCGTCAAGAAAATATAACACCAGGGCGTGGGCTAAATAAATTCCATAATTATATTTACTTGCGAAATCACGAATTTGTATAATAAATGGCGGTACTTTAGGTACACTTAATTTCGCCATCATAAACACACTTGCAGATAAAGTTAAAACTGCCGGGTTTAGGGGCTCGTAAAACATAGTGCCCGGCCATTTGGGATTTGGGGTAACCAGCCAGGTACCTATTGCAATTAACGCTATGCTAATAATAAACACCGCAACCATCCACAAACGAAGGTGCTTTATATTAAAATCTTTATAAGCGAGGTAATACCCCAGCACCAGGTAACCAACATAACCGGCAAAGTAATGCATATCAACTGAGGGGTTGTAACGCATGAGGTAAGGCTGGCTAAGCATCATCACGGCAAACCAAATTATCAAAAAGTAAAGTACTTCCTTTTCGGTTGCATTGCGTACGTACTTGCCAATTATGGGGATAAAAAAATAAAGACCGATAAGCATATATACATACCATAAGTGGTATGAGCTGCCATTTTTAAGAAAATGAAGAATAAGCTTAACATTTGCCCAGGCATTATTGCTAAAAGTAAATTCTTCATTATACCAGGAGTATCCTATATAAACCAGGCTCCAAAAAAAGAAAGGAATTACCACCCTGCCCAATCGTTTTTTAAGAAAGCTGCTTGTTTCATATTCGCGGTTCAGTAGTAAAGCCCCGGTTATCATTATAAAAACCGGCACCGCAAACCGGACTATCGCGTTTAACAAATCGGCCATCAACCAATCTGATAAGGGCACTTTACCGTATTGCATCAGCAAGGGTGCTGTGCTGTGCAGTATTATAACGGCATATAAGGCTATGAGTCTTAAATTATTTATCCAGTCAATATTTTCGGGCTTAGCGGGGGGCATAGTTTAATTTTTTTTAAAAGTAGCATATTTTGATATGCTATTTAAAAGCAGCCTCCTTTATGAGAGTTCCTCAATTATCTGGGTGGATTTAGAGGGGGTTTATACAATTCCCTGTAATAAGCTTCCAATTCCTTAAGCCTTCTTATTTGTCCGGGACGAGGATTTATAAAGATGCGTACCTTTCGTACCATGTCATACGCCTCTTTATAAGTCATACTTAGTTTTATGAGGTAAGCCATTGCCATTGTTGGCCCTCTGCCCAGACCTTGCCTGCAATGCACATAAACAACACCTTTATTTCTTATCTCCTCATCAATAAAATTCGCTCCTTTTATTAATACTTCCAATGGGGGTGGAGTATTATCGATAGTAGGTAAATGCAGGTATTTAATCCCTTCATGTGCTGCTTCACTATAGGTATTATGCATGCGCATATTTACTATTGCAGTTACCCCCAAAGCTTTTAGCTTTTTTAACCCTAATAAATTATACTGGCTTCCAATAAAAAGATGAGCTGTTACCTGGCAACGGCTTAATCGCGGCATTCCGGCAATTAAACGATATATATTATCATACAAATAATCGAAAAAAAGGCCGATTCCGATAAAGAACCATATTATTTTTTTGAACATTATATTATAGCAGATTATAGGTGGGTAATTTTAAGAAAAATTCCTCTTTATTTATTGGCCTGAGAAACATAATCCATAGCCTGTTGAAATGTAGCCACCCAAATTTCATTTTTATTTTTTTGCAGATATTCCAACAACTCTTTATGGGCTGCAGCCGGCGTTGTAATATAATCGCCGCCTACACCATGAAACATAAATATACCCATGCCGCCGCTATGCTCAACTTTTTTCACAAACGCTATCAATTCAGCGCCTGTTTTATTGGCAGGTAATCCCCAGGCCGGCACCAGCAGTGGATCGAGATTTTTGAAATCAGTAACAATGGCATTTTCATCTCCGCCAATACGTGCGTATTTTATTAAACCCGACTTCCTGAGTGAATCGACATAACTCACACCCCTAACTTTAGTCTCGGTACATGGATAAGCGTAAGTATGGGTTGTTTTATTATCTATCGCAAATAAAAAATTGTTCATCAGGGCTATCTCCCTGATGATGGTATGCACTGTATAATTTTCAGAAGCATTAGCTGGGTTCATTTTATAATCCGTACTGAGACAAGGATGATATAGTGTATGGTTAGCCAGTTCATAGCCTTTAGCGCTAACAACACGCCATTTTGGAATTGTTTGATTATTAATAATTCCTGTAAGGAAAAAGGTTGCCGTTAAATGGGCGGAGTCTAACTGTGGGATAGCAATGTCTAACTGTGAGTTAATGGCATCATCATAAGTAAGCACAATAACCGCCTTTTTATGATTAGGCCAGGTGATTTTTTGCTGCGCTTGCGCCATAAAATTCATCAGCAAAAAGAGTAAGGTCAGCGGCTTCATCTGGTTTAATCGGAAATACAACTAAAAAAATGATTTATTAATACAAATTGTGCCTTCGAATATAGCCAATAAATAAACTTATTTTTAAAAAATCATCTGGTTATAAAAGTTTAAAGGTTGTTCCAAACAATTTTAAAATTCCATAAATTTAAGATAACGCTTTTTTGCCCTCTCAACCGCTTTTGTTTGAATTTTATTAAGATTGCCCAAAGTGTTTAAAGTAATATCAATTTTTGGGTTTTTTATGATACGTTTCCAAGTGCCAATTACCTGGTTATTTACAACAATTGATGGATCGAAAATAACGTGGCGGGCTTGTTCTAAATATTTAGGATTAACCGTTGCAGTCCGGTCTTTATAGGCCACAGCAAACTCATCAAATGCAGGCAATAAATAAGCAATAGGTGCCTTACTATTTGTAATTGGCTCATTTGGCACCATCCAGTATTCCCTGCCATCAACCATCACCTTTGCCAATTCGGGTTTAACTATTTCAAGGCCTATCTTTGTGTCATTCGCTGCCAGGCCGCTCCACCAGGTAAAATCCTGCAAAGTAGCCGGCCCATGGCTAATAAAATAACGGAGTGCTAATTCAGCTAAAGATTCTTCTTTAGGCAGCGTATTATTTGGTACCCTGTCATCGAACAAAGCATAAGTAAATTGCTTTCCCTGCCTGGCGCCGCTGCAAATAATCCTATCCAACTCTGCGCGCATCAGCAAATGAATAAACCGCAAATCATCCGTTGCAACCCCGGCTTCGTTCAATACGGACATAACTTCCAACCGGTTAAGTTGTTTGTTTCCTTCCAGGGCTTTTGCCAGCGCGTCATTGCTTCGTTTAAAAACAACACTATCTAATTGAAGTTGGCGGAACATTGAAGCACAAAATGCGTTAATACGCGGCGCTGTTAGTTCAATCATCCCTGGTATTCAAAAGCTCCACGAATTAAGGCGGTACTAACTACATCTGCGTCGGCGCTTGGGTGGGCCAAAACAAAGTCTTTGCCACCTGTTTCACCAACTATACGCGGGTAGGTTTTATACTTAT
>JAQBOA010000082.1 GCA_028288305.1 Mucilaginibacter sp. | reverse complement strand
TGCCATGTGCATATTGCCCCATGTTAACAATCTGCATTTCACGGATCTCGTGAATAACTTCTCCATAATAACTATCGTCAAAAATAGGAGGCAGGGTAAATACCGAATCCAGTTTGGCTAAAAATTGCTTTTTACCGCCCATCAGATTGATCAAACCCTGAATATCGTGAAAAACTCCCCAGGAATAATGCCAGCTATTGCCTTCAGTAAATGCATCTCCCCATTTAAAGGGATTAAATGGTGTTTCGAATGAGCCATCCTTGTTTTTACCCCTCATTAGTCCTGTTGAAGGGTCAAACAGGTTGCGGTAATTCATGCTGCGTTTTTTATAAATATCAATTTCCGAAGCTGGTTTATGAAGTGCTTTCCCTAACTGGTAAATGGCGAAATCATCATAAGCATATTCCAGAGTGCGGGCAGCGTTCTCATCTATTTTTACATCGTAGGGAACATAACCTAATTTGTTATAGTATTCAACACCTTTACGGCCGGCAGCCCGCGGGCCTTCGTTATTTGCATCATGTATTAATGCGTCGTATAAGGTATTGATGTCATATCCCCGTCCGCCTTTCAAATAAGCTTCGGAAACAACTGAAGCTGAATTATTGCCCACCATTACATCAGAATAACCAGGGCTCGACCATTCAGGTAGCCAGCCACCTTCTTTATAATCATTGATCAGCCCTTCTTGCATTTCTTTATTTATGTCCGGATAAACAAGGTTAAGAAATGGATAAAGCGCCCTGAAGGTATCCCAAAAGCCAGTTCCGGCAAACATATAGCCAGGCATTGTTGTGCCCGTATAAGGACTATAATGTACTAATTTGTTATTAGCGTCTATTTCATACAGCTTATTTGGGAAAAACAGCATACGGTACAAACAGGAGTAAAAAGTTCGCATTTGGTCAACTGTACCGCCTTCAACTACCAGGTGATTAAGCGTTTTGTTCCATACATCTTTGGCTTTTTGTTCAGTAACATCAAAGCTGTCATTACCTTGCTCTCTTTTTAAATTAAGCTCAGCCTGTTCAATACTAATGAATGATGAAGAAACCCTTAAATGTACCTTTTCGTTGTTACTCGTTTTAAAGCCTATAACAGCCATGGCATGTTTTGCATGCAGCGACAACGAATCTGCTAAGATGGTATCACTATAAGTTTGCGCAATGGCTATTGGTTTATCCACATATATCACAAAGTAATCTTTAAAGTTTTTTAAGGGCCCACGAGCATATTTGGTTGAATAACCAATGATCTTTTTTTCACCAGGGATTATTTTTATATATGATCCTTTGTCAAAAGCATCAATTACAATAAAGGAACTGTCATTTTTTTGATAGGTAAACCTGAATTGCGCAGTACGCTCAGTAGGGGTCATTTCGGCAGTAACATCATGGTCGGCAAGAAAGACGCTGTAATAATAAGGTTTAACTATTTCGGCTTTATGCGAAAACCAGCTTGCCCGGCCATTTTGCGATACTTTTAAATGCCCGGTTACCGGCATAATGGCAAACTGACCATAATCGTTCATCCATGGTGAAGGCTGATGTGTTTCTTTAAAGCCGTTTATTTTATGGGCATCATAAGTATATTGCCAGCCATCACCCATTTTACCGGTTTGCGGTGTCCAGAAATTCATTCCCCATGGCAATGCAATAGCAGGATAAGTATTCCCATTTGATAAATCATATTTGGAATCAGTTCCCATTAAAGGGTTTACAAAATCGGCAAGATCAGCAGTCTTTTTTTGTTGCTGGGAAAAGGATTTAAAGGAGATTAATAAAATAATAGTAAAAACAGACAGGATTTTCATAGATATATTAAAAATTTATGCTTTTATAGCGATGGGTTTCAAAACCCATCGCTATGTTTTTTTAAAACAAGGACGGATTTCCGCCCAATTTTATTTTACCTAAATGCTTGTAAGCGCTTTCGGTGGCTTCGCGTCCGCGGGCGGTACGCATCAAAAAGCCTTCTTGTATTAAAAAAGGCTCATAAACCTCTTCTATAGTGCCTTCTTCCTCGCCAACGGCTGTTGCTATTGTTTTTAGTCCAACCGGCCCGCCTTTAAATTTATCAATAATGGTGGATAGTATTTTGTTATCCATTTCGTCCAAACCATGCTCGTCAACATTAAGCGCATTCAGGGCATATTTGGCAATAACAGTATCAATATTTCCATCACCTTTTATCTGGGCAAAATCGCGGGTACGGCGTAACAAGGCATTGGCAATACGTGGTGTGCCGCGGCTTCTTCGGGCAATTTCAAATGCTCCCTCATCACTTATGGGTGTTTTTAATATAGAAGCCGACCGTAATACAATTGTAGTCAGCAACTTTGCATCGTAATATTCCAGCCTCGAATTAATGCCAAATCTCGCACGTAAGGGTGCCGTAAGTAAACCAGAACGGGTAGTAGCACCAACCAAAGTGAAGGGGTTTAATGAAATCTGAACAGAGCGGGCATTGGGGCCGCTCTCCAGCATAATATCTATTTTAAAGTCCTCCATTGCAGAATATAAATACTCTTCAACCAATGGACTAAGACGATGGATCTCATCAATAAATAAAATATCGCCGGTTTCAAGATTAGTAAGCAAACCGGCAAGATCACCCGGCTTGTCCAATACTGGTCCAGAAGTAATTTTGATGCCGACACCCATCTCATTAGCAATAATGTATGAAAGGGTAGTTTTACCTAAGCCCGGAGGACCATGAAGCAGTACATGGTCAAGTGCCTCGCCCCGCTGACGTGCAGCCTGTACAAAAATTTTTAAATTTGCTAATATTTTATGCTGACCGGTAAAATCTTCAAATATCTGGGGACGTAAAACTTTTTCAATATCACGTTCGGCAGGGGAGAGGCGTTCACCATCAGGATTCAAATGCTCATTCATTTTTTATTTCGGATTTCGAATTTCCGATTTCGAATTTAAAATAATTAATTATGAAGTCGAAAGTTTGAATACTAAAATCGTAATTCGTAAATCTGAAATCGTAAATCAATCTCATCCTTCCGGATATTTTCTAAAAATACTGTTTATTCTCATTTGTATCACCCCGAAAAATGCTTCCCGGAAAATACTTGTCGACATTTTTGAAGTGCCAAGCGTACGGTCTGTAAATATTATCGGCACTTCGACCAGTTTAAAGCCATGTTTTATTGTGGTGTATTTCATTTCTATCTGGAAAGCATACCCAACAAACTTGATCTTATCTAAATTTATAGTTTCTAAAACTTTACGTCTATAGCACATAAAACCTGCAGTAGCATCATGAATATTAATGCTGGTTATAAACCGAACATAAACCGAAGCAAAATAACTCATCAATACCCTGCTCATTGGCCAGTTAACTACATTTACTCCGTTAACGTAACGTGACCCGATAACTGCGTCGGCCCCTTCAACACAGGCTTCCCTTAGTCTTAACAGGTCATCGGGATTGTGCGAGAAATCGGCATCCATTTCAAAAATATAATCGTAATGCCTGGCAATAGTCCATTTGAAACCATGAATGTAAGCTGTTCCGAGCCCCTGTTTACCTGCGCGCTCTTCAATAAAAAGCCGTCCCAGGAATTCTTCTTGTAATTGTTTTACTATATTCTGGGTACCATCCGGTGATCCGTCGTCAATGATCAGCAAATGAAAATCATGAGGCAAGGAAAATACTTTACGGATCATCCGTTCAATATTTTCTTTTTCATTATAGGTAGGGATAATTACTATGCTGTCTGGCACCGAAAATGAGTTAGTAAATAGTGGGCTAAAATAATTGATTTCCGGCACCATTAAAAATAAAAAATACCGGTAAAATAAATATTACTTAACCGATATTTTTAAAACTATAATTAATTATAAGTTATTGGTATCCGCAATAACCTGGTTTTCAACGTAAGGGTCTGTTATATAACTGCGCTCCTTTAATCTTGGGGCCACAAATAAAAACACTACAATAAAAATGGCGATGAAAATTATAAAAAACCATTCGTAGTTAGCACCCTTAAGGAGACGCGCAAACGAACCTCCGTCTGCAATGTAGCCATTAACTTGTGCCGTAATTAAATTGCCTGCCGAAACTACCAAAAACCAAATGCCGGTCATTGTGCTTTTCATGGATTTGGGTGAATGTGTATAAGCGTATTCCAAACCAGTGATAGAAACCAAAACTTCTGCCGCTGCAAGTATCATATAAGCTAAAACCTCCCACCATATAGTGGGTTTATCGCCATGATCTATGCTGGTGTGTATAAGGGCAATAATAATAAATGATAATGCAGTTAATACCAGGCCGACACCTAAACGCCTTAGTGGCGTGGTCTTAAGCCCTACTTTATCAAACCATGGATATACAACATAATTGAAAAAAGGAATAAACAGCAATAAGAAAACTGGATTAACAGTTACAACCTGGCCTGCTAATATGGTAAAATTTGTAAATCCTAAGTTAATATTGCGATCCATTTTGTCAGCATACAAAACCCATTCCGAAAGACATTGGTCCCAAACGGCCCAAAATGCGAGAGCGAAAAAAAACACGGCAATAACACGGTAAACGGCCTTAACCCCTTCCACCTTTTCGGGATTATGATTTTCTTTGGCAACATCCAAAAACGATTCTCCCTTTTGTTTTTTACTCAAGTGTGTTAAAGCATAGAAAGTAATAAACACGAAGTTGTCCCTGTTTACACCCTGGGGCGGAACCCTCACGTATTTTTTACGACCAAGGAAAAAGATTATAGTTGCCAGTGTCATTAATATCCCCGGAACACCAAATGCCCATTTAGCGCCAAAATTGCTATAAATCCAAGGAATTAATATAGTGGAGAGCATAGAACCGGAGTTGATGGCGAAATAAAACCAACCATAAACTTTTGAAAGTAAGTCCTGGTTGCTGACATCAAACTGGTCGCCAACGTTTGCCGAAACGCACGATTTTATACCACCAGCGCCGATAGCTACTACTATAATACCGAGCGTAAAGCCATCTAAATTGGTATCAAAAATAGCAAGAAGCAAGTGGCCGATACAATATACTATAGATATGTACAATATTAATTTGTATTTTCCTGTAAACCAATCAGCAACCAGGCCACCTACAAATGGTAAAGCATAAGCAAGCATTACAAAATAATGGTTACGTTCATTTGCTTTTGCGTTAGCCACAGTAGTTAATGAAGCATCATGAGTAGGATTAAAAAACTGGTTTACTAAAAAAAGTGTTAATATTGAACGCATTCCATAAAAGCTGAAGCGCTCCGCTGCTTCGTTCCCAATAATAAACGGGACACTCTTGGGAAATCTTGATTTAACAGGCGGTGCCGATGCTGATACAGTTTCTTGCATTAGTTATAACATAAAATTTTCTAAAAGTACTATAATTCCTTT
>JAQBOA010000098.1 GCA_028288305.1 Mucilaginibacter sp. | reverse complement strand
AAGACTACCTTATTATCCGTTCACCATTTAATGGTGTGGTTACAGCCCGCAATGTATTTAAAGGTGACTTTGTAGATAATGCCGGGAAAACCCTGCTATTCAGCATTGAAGATAATTCATCCTTAAGGGTAGATGTTGCAGTGCCGGAAGCTTTTAACTCAGCTAAATTAAAAGATAATGTGGCTTCCTTTACTGTTTCTGCAAACCCGGGGCAGGTGTTCAAAGCTAAACTGGCGCGAAAATCGGATGCCATTGATCCGCAGACCCGGAGCGAAACGTGGGAATTTACATTTCCGAATGCTAATGGTCTGCTCAAGCCTGGCATGTTCGCCCAGATTATATTGCCTGTTAGTCGTCCTAAAGAGGGTTTCATGGTTCCTTTTAAGGCAGTAGTAACTACACAGGAACGGAAATTTGTTATCCGGGTGGAAAACGGTAAAACAAAATGGGTAGATGTAAAGACCGGATTTACTACTAAGGAGAAGACAGAGATTGCCGGAGATTTAAAAGGCGGGGACCAACTTGTAGCCCAGGCAAACGAAGAACTAAAAGAAGGCACAACAGTAGAAGTAAAACCATAAATTGAAAAAAGGTAAAATTTATTCTATTGAATAGTTATATCCATTCTATTATCTGGCTTTGAAATTTTGTAAATTTATATACCAATTAAAAAACATCATCATTAAAATATGGAAACAAATAAATTCACCCGCAGGCAAGCTTTACAAGCAACTGCCATATTAGGAACAGCTTTGCTGTTACCCATCAATAAAGTACAAGCCATGCCGTTGCTGACAGGCACAACCCCTGCTTTAACACCGGAAGAAATAACAGCCATTGAAACCGCTTTAGGTAAAAAAGGAAGTTATAAAGAAGCAGAGGCTGTACATACTACCCCTTTGCCACGGAATGACCTGAAAATGAAAATTAAGGGTGAACCCATTCCAATTCCTTTTGGCTTTGGAGGCTGGGTATCTTTCAAAAAAACAGTAGACGGCAAATCGGCCATGGTAATGGGCGATACCGTATTGCTGCAAGAGGAGGTAAATCCTTTAATATCAGCCGCTCAGGCAAATGGTTTAGAGATCGGAGCAATCCATAATCACTTTTTTTATGAAGAGCCCCGGATTTTTTATGTGCATATTCACGGCATGGGCAGTATCGCGGATCTTGCTAAAAGATATGCTGATACCATTCGTGACAGCAAAGTTTTCCCGGCAAATCAGCCCACATCTGCCACGCCCCCGGCAATTACGGGCAAAGATAATTTTGATATTGCGGCTCTTGATGCCATCGTAAAATACACCGGAACTGTAAATGGCCCGACCTATAAATATACAATCGGGCGCAGTGACCTCAAGGTAATGATGATGGGAGTTGAAATGACCACAAATATCGGGTTGAATACCTGGGCTTCTTTTGCCGGAAAGCAGGATGACGCTCAGATAGCCGGCGATATTGCCATGCTGCCGGGTGAAGTTAATCATGTTATCAAAACGCTGCGTGAGCATAACATTGAAGTGGTTGCTGTTCATAGCCACATGCTGAGCGATGATCCACACATTATCTTCCTGCATTATTATGGACGTGGCAATGCAGCTACCCTGGCACAGAGTTTCAGGGCAACTTTAGATGTATTAGGTAAGAAAACCGATAATATGAATGGTATGAAAATGTAATTGTTAAACCAATTATTTAACACTTTTCTTATGAAATGGATTACCCGTGAACGGCCTAAAATTGACCGTATTGCTTGTCCTTGGCTTATAAAAAACTTTGTGGACCCGCAAGCTGAATTTATTTATGTTCCTAAGGATCAGGTATTTGAAAGTGCAAAAGAGCTAAATGCAATACCTTATGATATCCCAGGCGCAGAGTATACGCACGAAGGGGATCGCTGTACGTTTGATTACATCGTGAAGAAGCACGGGTTAACAGACCCGGCTATTTTACAGATTGGCGAGATTGTACGCGGTGCCGACACGGATCGCTTTGACCTGGCAGGACAGGCAGCCGGGCTTTGGGCCATATCAGCGGGGTTATCCTATAATTATAAAGATGATTATGAGCAACTTGGGTTCGGCCTGGTTATTTATGATGCATTGTATAGCTGGGCAAAATATGTGCAGGAGGAAAAACACACATGGAAGACCGACTAAACAACCCTAAACCGGCCTATTCTTTGCCGGAACTAACTAAATATTTTTTAAAGCTCGGCACCTGGGGCTTTGGCGGCCCTGTAGCATTAGTTGGTTATATGCACCGCGACCTGGTGGAAAACAAAGGCTGGTTAACCGAAGAGGAATATAAAGAAGGACTCGCGTTAGCGCAACTAGCGCCAGGCCCTTTAGCAGCCCAATTAGGTATTTATATTGGCTTTGTTCATTACGGTCTTGTTGGTGCTACACTGACCGGCCTGGCCTTTGTTATTCCATCATTTATTATGGTAGTTTTATTAGGTATGGCATACCAGCTATATAGTGGCCTTTCGTGGATACACAATATTTTTTATGGTGTTGGAGCCGCAGTAATTGGAATCATATCTATCAGTGCATACAAGCTAACCATTAAATCTGTTGGTAAAATTAGTTATCAATCATTAAAGGCAAACTGGATACTTTGGGCTTTTTATACAATTGCCATAGTAATAACTGTCCTCACCCAGCAAGAACAGGTTCTGTTATTTATTTTTGCCGGCTTAATTTACATGATCATTAAGGCCCCGCCCTTATGGCTTAAAAAACCGATTAGTTTATCAGTCTTAGGGGTATCGGGATTAGGATTTTGGCAATTCACTAAAAGTACCTTAATAACTATAGCAGTTTTCTTTGTAAAAGCCGGAACTTTTGTATTCGGAAGCGGGTTAGCGATTGTTCCTTTCCTGCACGCAGGTGTAGTTGAACAATACAAATGGCTTTCAGAAACTCAATTTATTGATGCGGTAGCTGTAGCTATGATAACACCCGGCCCTGTAGTAATAACGGTAGGCTTTATCGGCTATCTTGTTGCAGGATTTCCGGGAGCATTAGTTGCGGCCCTGGCTACATTTCTGCCTTGCTTTTTATTTACAGTTTTGTTAGCGCCGCACTTCAAAAAAATAGTAAAAAATAAAAGCATCAAAGCTTTTGTCGAAGGCATTACAGCATCAGTAATTGGCGCATTAGTGGGGTCTGTAATTGTAATTGCAGGCCGTTCAATTATTGACATTCCTACCGCGCTGATTGCAATAACTTCTGTATTAATACTTATTTATATCAAAAAAGTAAATGAACCATTTATAATATTGGGAGCTGCGATATTGGGTCTGGTTATTAAAAGCATCAGTTAATGAATTATATTGGTTTCAGCATCAGCCGCAGCGTTATCAATAGGTTCCGGTATCATTCTTCTGCCTGCTAAAAGGATGACAAAAGCAACCACTGCAGCCACAGTCATTGTACCTGCCATAGGTATTGAGCTATGACTTTTAAACAGGCTTACAACAACTGATGTTAACGACCCTACAGCCATTTGAAATGCACCCATTAAGGCGGCGGCTGTTCCTACATTTTTTGAAAACGGGGCAAGTGAAAGAGCGGTTGTATTTGGATAAGTTATCCCCACACAGCATAAAAAAGCAAATATTATAAAAATAGTACTTGCAAGTCCGTACCATCCGTTTACCGATCCAAATAAAAAAATAAAAGATATAATCACCATTGCCGGGAGTGCTACATTTACAATTTGCCGGCTGGTAAAATATTTCAATAATAAAGTATTTACCTGGTTTGAGCCGATAAAGCCAACTGATAGCAACGCGAAAATCCAACCATAAACTTTACTGCTTATGCCAAACACATCCATAAAGACAAATGGCGACGCAGCTAAATAAGCAAACAAACCTGAAAAAGAGATAGCACCGCAAATAGCGTAAGTATAAAACTGCGGATGTTTAAAAACAGATAAAAAGTTATTAATTATTGGTTTTGGTTTTAATGAAAAAGAAGGGTCAGGTTGATAACTTTCAGGCAAGGCAAAAATTACTGCAATTAAAACCAGTGAGGCTATTACGGCCAAAATTACAAATATTAACTGCCAGCCAAAAGCAGCCGTAACATAACCACCAACGGTTGGGGCTATCATTGGCGACACGCCCAATATCAAAATGAGCAATGCAAATACTTTTGCATTATCCTTTACAGGAAAAATATCACGCACCATGGCCATTGATGCCACACCCGCAGCGCAACTTCCTACCGCCTGTATAAAACGCAACACAACTAACGCTTCTATTGACAATGCAAAAAAGCACCCTATTGAAGCTAAAATATAAAGCGATAAACCTACATACAGCGGATTTTTTCGTCCGAATCTATCCAATAAAGGGCCATATAATAATTGGCCAGCAGAAATACCAATAAAAAAACTGGACAAAGAAAGCGATACCTGCGCTGTAGTAGTATGCAATGATTTTGCGATAGCCGGAAAGCCCGGCAGATACATATCAATTGAAAATGGCCCGATAGCGGTTAGCGAACCTAATATCAGGATAAGAAAAAAATAGCGTTGTTTGGTCATGTGGTGAATAGTCCATGGTCGATGGTCCATAGACCATGGTGTTTTTGTAAGCAGATAATTAAAAACAAATATCCTTTCGGCTATGGTCTATGGACTATCGACCATGGACTATGGACTAAAAGTTACTTCGTTCTCGCCCCATCAATTTTATCATATTCCTCATCATTCGGTTCCCAAAGCTCAATGTTATTTCCTTCGGGGTCAAGTATATGAACAAATTTTCCATAATCATAATAAGCAATCTCATCAACAATGGTAACGCCTTCGCTTTTTAGCTGTTCAACAAGTTTTTCCAGATTCTCAACACGGTAGTTAATCATAAAATCTTTGGTCGAAGGCTCAAAGTATTTGGTATCCTGCGGGAATGTGCTCCATACTGAAAAACCTTTCCTGGAATTATCCTCAGCCTGGCGCCACTCAAATGTAGTTCCATAATCGCCTGTTGTTAATCCAAGATTTGTCGTATACCACTCATTCATTTTTGCAGGGTCCTGGCATTTAAAGAAAATGCCGCCCAAGCCGGTTACTTTTTTCATACCCCCTAACCCCCTAAAGGGGGAATTTTTGATTAGTTAATTTACCAATATCCGCTATCATACAGCAAAATGCAACCATACTCCCCCTTTAGGGGGCTCGGGGGGCCTATAATTCACAATTGATCATCCAATTAATACCATAGCGATCTTTCACCATCCCAAATAATGCTCCCCAAAATTGTTTTTCCATAGGCATTGTCACACTGCCTCCCTCACCCAGCTGATCAAAAACCGATCTTGCCTGCGTTTCATCAGTAAGGCCTATGCTTAAACTAATGCCGTTCCCAAAATCGACTGATCCGCCCGGCCTGTCGTCAGAAAACATCAGCATATTATCACCAAAGGCAAGCCTGGCATGCATTATTCTATTTTTTTGATCATCCGGTACTGGGTGACTATCTCCAAAACGGCTCAAATCGCTGATTTCTCCGTCAAAAATTTTCCGGTAATGGTTAATTGCCTCTTCGCAATTGCCCGGGAAGAGTAAATATGGTATTAGTTTCATAATGTGGTTTTTTATACTAAAGTACAAAGTTTTTTATCTTCAAAAATTAGAAATACGAATATTATTAAACCTAAAAAAGTTAACTTTGATGATATTAAATCATTCAATATGCGGCTGGTAATAGAGTTCGACGAACAATATAAAAACCTGTTTTATGAAATTGCAAAAGCCGCGAAAGCAACAATTATAGAGGAAGAGCCTGATTTTTGGACAGAATTACCTGAGCATGTTAAAGTCGGCATCAAAAAAGGTCAGGAACAGGTCAGGAATGGTCAGACAAAATCTTACGAAGAAGTAAAAAAGATCCTTGCTAACCGATAGGTTTAAATATTCATAAAAACATATCTTAGCCTCAATCTAATTAAACCCCATAATGCCTCTACTTACCATCCTTTTTTGCCTCCTCCTCCTTGTTGTTTTAGTAAGCTGGGCTAAGGTCAATCCATTTTTAGCATTCCTGATCGTTTCGATAACGGCAGGTTTAATGTTAGGTATCCCTTTAGAAAAAGTTACCGCATCGGTACAAAAAGGACTGGGTGATACTTTAAGTTCCATAACTATAATAATTTGCCTCGGAGCCATGTTAGGCAAATTGGTTGCCGATAGTGGCGCTGCACAAAAGATCGCCGAAGTGTTGGTCGGCGCTTTTGGCGTTAAACATATTCAATGGGCGCTGGTGCTGGTAGGTTTTATAATTGGTATCCCGCTTTTTTATAATACTGGCTTTGTGCTGGTGGTACCACTTATTTTTTCGGTTGTATATAAATATAAACTGCCGGCGGTATATATAGGTTTGCCTATGCTGGCCGCATTATCGGTTACCCACGGCTTTTTACCGCCGCACCCCGCTCCTTCTGCATTGGTATTAATTTTTCATGCCAATATGGGTAAAACTTTAATGTTTGGGCTTATTATTGCAGTTCCCGCTATAGTAATTGCAGGCCCGGTATTTTCCCGGACGCTAAAAAATATTCCATCTGTTCCCCTTGAAACTTTCAGAGCGGAAGAATTACCAGAAGATAAACTCCCCAGCTCAGCAAATAGCTTTTTAACCGCATTATTACCCGTGATCTTGTTAATGGTGACTACTGTATACCTTAATATAGATCATAGCAATGGGGCTGTTCATAAACTGGTAGCATTTATAGGCGATACGCCTATAGTCATGCTGATCTCGCTTATAACGGCCACTTTTACCTTAGGCATCAATCAGGGAAAAAGCATGAAACATTTAGGAGATATCTATGGTGATGCCGTTAAAGACATTTCACTCATATTACTAATCATAGCCGGCTCAGGCGCTTTTAAACAGGTACTTACCGATAGCGGTATAAGCAACAATATCACCGCCATTTTACAAAGCGCTAATTTACAGCCCCTTGTTTTAGGTTGGCTTATAGCAGCAATCATCCGTATAAGTTTAGGTTCGGCTACTGTTGCAGGTTTAACGGCGGCAGGAATTTTGTCATCGATGGTTTTACATGATCCATCTATAAACCCTAATTTAATGGTTTTGTCTATTGGCGCAGGCAGTCTTGCTTTTTCGCATGTTAATGATGGCGGGTTCTGGCTTTTTAAGGAGTATTTTAATTTGTCGATAAAAGACACCATTCGCTCATGGTCGGTAATGGAATCGATAATATCAGTAATTGGATTGGTTGGGGTGTTGGTTTTGAATCAATTTGTATGAGGTTTTAGACCATGGTTAATTAGGTTCAGTTTCTTGATTTGAAACCTATTAAAAATGCAGAGGCCCGTGCGATTCCCTCCCCTGGGAGGGCAGGGAGGGGTTTCTCCAAGCGATATATAAATGCAATGTCAAAAATAATCCCATATAATAAAAACTTAAAAGCATTAGCCCGCAAGCTCCGAAAGGACATGACCTTTGGTGAGGTATTATTATGGAATGACTGAAAGAAGATAAGTTTTGGGGATTTGATTTCGACAGGCAACGATGTATTGATAATTACATCGTCGATTTTTATTGTAAGGATTTTAATGTTAGCGATTGAGATTGATGGAATGTCGCACAATCATGAAGAAGCCTTTTTAAAAGATGAGATTAGATAAAGTAAATTAGAAAGTTTGGGTGTAAAGTTCATACGTTTTTCTGAGGCAGAAATAAAGTATGACATGCAAAATGTTATCAGGACCATTGAAGCTAAGATAGCTGAGATTATTAAATACGATAAAACTATCAGGTTACCAAAAGGATTTGACTTGAATTGGTTGGAATAAATAGTTCATTAAACCCCTCCCTACCCTCCCGAGGAGGGTAGGGCACTGACTTTGAATTTGAAAAAACTTTCCGATATAAATACTTCGGCTTTATTTAAACCCAAGACTTACAGAAACTACATCTGATACCAAATCGGTAGTTTGTGTGTAATGTCCGTACCGTATTTCTAATTCATGCAAATGTTGTATACCAAAAACGCCTGTTGGAGGTGCAATCCTAAAACCTATGCCGTAAAACTGACTATTGAATTTGGAAAATTCGTAATTACTGGTGTAATATTCATCAGTAGAGTTATGAACTTCGTAAGGAGCAAAATATCTGGCAGCAGATTGGTTGTAAAACCTGTAAAATGGAGAAATGGAAAAGAAAGGTGATATTTTGTAAACCATTTCAAGGTTTGCTGTATTTGATCTTACACCCCAGCTATCTAAATAATACCGGTAATAGGAACGTAAAATAATGTTATCCCCTAAAAAATAATTAAGCCTCACACCCAATGGTAGCTTGTATCTTGATGACGGTAATTTCTCAATTGTATCTCTACCATTTGAGAAATATACCCGATGAAATGGCAAACCCAGGTACCCGTTTTGGCCCACAACATCTGCTAAAAATGCTATCTGCAGCCTGGAATTAATTATTTGCGAATAAGAAAACGCAGTAGAATAGGTTTCTCTCGGGCTGCTTCCAAAATTATCGCTGTGCCCGTTACTTCCATGATGATTGCCATTATCGCTACTGTATACACTTGGCGGAACAAATTCAGACGGGTAAATTAAAGTTACATGGTCGAAATAACCTTGTAGTTTGGCAGTGAATTCTCCGTTTTTGTCATTCGTTTTTACTGAGTAATGCAAATCTGCTCCAAGCGATTTATAGTTATATTCATCTGAAACATATGCACCAACACCAAATGTATTGCCGGTTTTTGAGTTTTCAACAGTCCAGTCAAGGGATGGATAAAGTCTTGTTCCAGTTGGGCTGGATGCACCGGTTTTGGAAACATAGGCTTGTGAAGCAGCTGTGTGGTAATCAAATCCCAGCCCGGCAACAAGCGTATTTTTATTATTGTTATGGTTTGTCCAAACAAAATTTAGGTTTAGTCCAGTCGCAATATCAGTCACCTTCTCCGTACCAATGCCGCCTGTAACAGCTGAATGATCACCATTTTGTGAATAATAGCTAGAAACAAAATCTACTTCGTCCAATCGTAATTGCCTTGGGTTATAATGAGTAGAATCACGGCTTATTAAATTATGTAAAAATGTAAAAGGCTTGCTGCCTGTACTGTCCCGCTTAACTTGTGAATAAGCGTTTAACCTGCAGATTATTGAAAATCCGATGATCGATAAATAAACTTTTTTCATAATGTAATGAATGCAACCCTACACTTCGGTAGCAAAGCTATTAGCGCAATCTGTAGTTAACGTGAAATTTATCATTTGATATATTAAATGTGTAATATTTAGTTCAGTTTATTTAATTGGAAGAAAGTCTATGATCCATAGACCATGGTTAATTGATTCAATTTTTTAAATTTGAAACCCATAAAAAAGCAAGGGCAAGTGCGATTCCCTCCCCTGGGAGGGTAGGGAGGGGTTTCTCCAAGCGATATATAATGCAATGTCAAAAATAATCCAATATAATAAAAACTTAAAAGCCTTAGCCCGAAAGCTCCGAAAGGACATTACATTTGGTGAAGTATTATTATGGAATGAATTGAAGGAAGATATGTTTTGGGGCTTTGATTTCGACAGGCAGCGATGTATTGATAATTACATAGTCGATTTTTATTGCAAGGATTTAATGTTAGCGATTGAGATTGATGGGATGTCGCACAATTATGAAGAAGCCTTTTTAAAAGATGAAAAATCAGACAAAGTAAATTAGAAAGCTTAGGTGTAAAGTTTATACGTTTTTCTGAGGCAGAAATAAAGTATGACATGCAAAATGTTATCAGGGCTATTGAGGGTAAAATTATTGAAATTGTAAAATCGGATAAAACTATTCGGTTATCCAAAGGTTTCGACTTCGGTTGGTTGGATTGAAACGTTCATTAAAAGCATGTTTAGGATAGTGGACTAAACCCTCCCTACCCTCCCCAAGGAGGGAATCGCACAACCCTGGAAATCTTGATTTTCACTAATCAAAATCCAAATTAAACTTATTTTTCAAATCAATTAAGGCGGGGTTTTTGGCTGCCATGTGCTGGAATTTCTCGATTGCGGTATATGGGCGTTTTACAACGGCCTTTTCATCAATGCGTACACTTACTTCAATATCGAAATTTTTTAAACTGGTACGCAAGCAATTAAGCAGGTTGGGTCGCTCATCCCTGAAAAGGTTTTCCTGCACCTTATTCTCAACAATAATTTCGTAACTATTCGGGCTAACCAATTTAGGTGGATTGGAAATGAAGATAGTGAGTAAATTCTTTTTGCCTTCAGCTTTAAGCTGGGCAGCAAAATCACTCCAGCATTTTGAAAACTGTTCGGGTGTAAAATCTTCTTTAGCAGTGCCCTTTATATATGGATCTTCCTCTTCCAAAACCTCCTGGGCAGTTTTGCCCATGTCTTTTAATGAGGGTATTTTAACTGATGTTACCGAAGCATGCGAATTGGGTATAAATACTTTTGGTTTTTCGGCAGGTTCGTCTTTTTTTGTATCATTTACAGGTTGTTTATCAATAACCTGATTCTTGGCAGTTTGATAAGCAGTCGGTGGATCACTTGCAATAGATAATTCATTGTTTAATTTACTTTCCTGCTTAATAACTACCTCTGTGGAATCAGGTTTTTTTTTTAATTCCCCGCCGGCAGGCTGAGAGTTAGCTGTTGTTAGCGGTGAAGTAGCGAGGTTAAAGATTGATAACAAATTACACATTTTGAGCAAAGCCAGCTCAACTTGTAAACGCTGGTTTTTACTGAGCTTATAGCTCAAATCGCACTGGTTGGCAATATTAAGGGCGGAAAGCAAAAAAGAGACCGTTGAAGCCTGTGATTGCTGTAAGTATTTTGCTTTTATGCCTTCGCTTACCTCGAGCAGCTTTAATGTTGCCTGATCTTTACTTACCAGCAGGTTACGGAAATGTTCAGACAGTCCGGATATAAAATGTGAGCCGTCAAAACCCCTTCCCAATATTTCATCAAAAAGCAGTAAGGTTTGCGAATTGTTCTCACTTAATAAACTATCGGTAATATTAAAATAGTAATCATAATCCAGTATGTTCAGGTTATCAATTACAGAGCGGTAAGTAACGTTGCCACCCGAAAAGCTAACAATCTGATCAAACATGGATAAAGCATCCCTTAAACCGCCATCAGCTTTTTGTGCGATGATATGCAATCCGTCTGGTTCATAACTGATATTTTCTTTTTTTGCTATGGATGCCAGGTGCGTAGCCATGTCCTCCACCCTTATCCGGTTAAAATCAAATATCTGGCAGCGAGAAAGTATGGTAGGCAGTATTTTATGCTTTTCGGTTGTGGCCAATATAAAAATGGCATAATGAGGCGGCTCTTCCAGCGTTTTTAAAAACGCGTTAAAAGCTGCCTGCGATAGCATGTGCACCTCATCAATAATATAAATCTTATACCGTACGCCCTGGGGTGGTATGCGTACTTGTTCAATAAGGCTGCGGATATCGTCAACTGAATTGTTTGACGCCGCATCCAGTTCGTGTACGTTAAAAGAATTGCCGTTTTGAAAAGACTGGCAAGAAGCACAAACGCCGCAAGCCTCGCCATTAGGCTGTAAGTTTTCACAATTAATGGTTTTGGCAAGGATACGCGCGCAAGTAGTTTTACCCACGCCACGCGGCCCGCAGAATAAAAATGCCTGCGCCAGCTGATTATTTTTTATGGCGTTTTTTAGCGTGTTGGTTATATGCTGCTGTCCTACAACGCTTTCAAAAGTAGCCGGGCGGTATTTGCGAGCCGAAACTATAAAATTATCCACAGCTACTAAGGTAATAACAATATAGCTATGTTAAAAGCAGTGTTCATAATTAGGTTTTAAGAATATGGCAGTTTGGCTTAATTTAGTTAAATTTGTGTAAAAGAAACTTTTATTATGGAGCTTTCCGATCTGGATGTAAACAAAACTTACAGTTATGCCGATTACCTTAAATGGACATTTGATGAAAGACTGGAGTTGATAAAAGGTAAGATATTTAAAATGAGTCCAGCCCCGGGATCGCTTCATCAACGTTTATCACTTAGGTTAGCCCGATGGGTTGGCAATTATCTTGAAGGAAAATCCTGTGAGGTGTTTACAGCACCTTTTGATGTGCGTTTGCCGCGTCGGTCCATTAATGATAAAGAAATTCTTACTGTAATACAGCCTGATGTATGCATTATATGTGACGCGAAAAAAGTGGACGATAAAGGTTGCCTGGGTGCACCTGATATAGTTGTTGAAATTTTATCTCCAGGCAATAACAAAAAGGAACTGCAAAACAAATATGAAGTTTATGAAGAAGCTGGTGTGCTTGAATACTGGATTATTCAACCTCTTGAAAAAACTTTTTTTAAATATATCCTGGAAGATAACCATTTCAAAGCATCAAAATTGTTGACTATCGGTGATGAAGTCACCAGTCCCATCCTTCCGGGCTTTATTTTAAATCTGGATGAACTATTTGCTGATAAGAATAATAACTAATATAGAACCATCAGATTTACGAAGTTTTAAAAACTTCGTAAATCTTTTCACTCCTAATTTTATTCAAGGTCATCATCGGGGAGGTGATCATCGTCATCCGGATCAAAAATATCATTATCAATCTGTATTTCGTGAAGGTCATTTTCGTCTTCGGCTCGATCATCAAAATCTTCATCGTCTTCATCATCCCAATCCCCTTCAATCTCATCATCACCGTTACCATGAGATAATAAGGTAATTGTATTAAGAGTTTCTTCGCTTAATAAGCTATTTTCATTTTCTTTCACAAACATCATCATCGCTTTAAAGTTAAATAAACTATTCCAGGAAATCCATATCTTCTTTAGTAAGCTTTATATCGGCTGCTTTTAAATTTTCTTCAAAATGTTTTAACAAAGAGGTTCCCGGTATCGGCAATATCCAGGGTGAGCGGTGCAGCAGCCAGGCAATATTTGCTTGTACTTCGCTGATGCTATATTTCTTTGCAATTTCGGCTATACGATGGTCCTGCTTTGGCATGGATAAAAACAATGAAAAATAAGGGACGAGGGGTATGCCATTTTGTTCACAAATATCCAGCACTTCTTCACCCCCATTACTCTCCATATGCCCCGCTTTATGCGTAGTGCGCTGAGCATGACCATACATATTTTCAACAGTGGCTATTTTACCAATCTTCATAGCTGTCTCCAGTTCATCCCGGGTTACGTTGCTGACACCTACATGCAGTATTTTACCTTCCTTCTGCATTTCAAACATCGCATCCATCGATTCCTTAAAAGGTGCACCATTGCCGGCAATAGCTCTGAAGTGCACCAGTGATATCTGCTCCAGTTTTAAGGTACGCAAGTTATTGTCGATGCTGCTGCGTAAATTTTCCGGGCGGTTAAAAGGTATCCAGCTTTTATCTGGCTTTCGTGCCCCGCCAACTTTGGTACAAATCACCAGATCAGCAGGATACGGATATAAAGCTTCAGCAATAAGGCGGTTGGTTACATCTTCACCATAATAATCAGCAGTATCTAAAAAATTGATACCGCTTTTAACGGCTTGTTTTAATATTTGTAAAGCTTCGGGTCTGTTTGGCGGTTCGCCGTATATACCTTCGCCGGTAAGGCGCATGGTGCCGTAACCTAAGCGGTTAATGGTTAGGGGGCGCTTGCTTTTGGCGGCTATGGTGATTGTTTTTGGGATGTTCATTATTTTGTTTTTATAGTTAGATGAGGCGAAATTAGGTATTGTTTATCAATTAAACATTTGTTTTAAGCAACTGGTTCTCTATCAAGGTCACTATAAGGATAGTAGCCTTGATTTTTTAATAATTCAAATAATTGATCGCTTCCGTTTTTTCTTGAAAACTCCATTTCGCTTCTAAATATTTCCATACACAACAATAGATGGTGAGTTCGGTCACCAATTTTAAATTCTTTGTTATCTGGTTTATAATTATCAAAAACCAGACAACGGTTTTCTCCGTCGTCCCTAGGAACCTCGCAGGTTTCATTAGGATTTAAAACAGCCTCAAATGAATAATTCCCTATAGCTGTAAAAATGCCACAAATACGCCTTTCTATTAAATTAAAAGGTGTCTTAGTTTCGTCACTTTCGTTATATGGCTCTTTTGTAAAAGCCACCAACTCATAAGTCCCAATTCGGTTTGGCTTAGGCCCATTTCCGTTAGGTTCTAATAATTCCATTGTTGCAAAGCCAGTGCCTTTTACGTGTTTAGGGAAATAATACATATCCACTGCGCCGCCTACATCGAAGGGTATTATTGCATGTCCAACAGCTTTATAGATTTCCCCTAAAACATTTTCAAGTCCTTGTTCTTTCAGTTCATAATCCTTGGCGTACTGTTCTCGTGTGAATTTTTCCACTTGTATTATTTCTTCTTTGCTTTGTTTACCAAACAATCTTTTTAAAAAATTCATGTGTTTTTAATTAAGGTTGAAGTTATCAATGGTTTGCTAATTTATAAATAAATATCTTCAGCACTTCTCGTTTTCGCCGTGATTGTTTCAGATAAAAATGGGCCACTTTCATATGAAACATACTCTTTTTTTTTGCACCAGGGATAGAAGCGGATACCGGCCTTGTGGCTAAGGCCTGTGCAGTATGAGCGTATAGCCCGCCCGGGTGCCCAAAACCTTATAAACAAGCAATAAACGCAGCTACATAACACGCAAACTATACACAAAAGAACAAGCACAACGACATACTGCTACACAATTTTTCACAAAAGAACAAACGCAACACACCCAACTGCACAATTTTTCACAAAAAAGTATACACTTTTTCACAAAAATTTCTATCTTTGCAGCCCCGTAATAGCGGGCAAAACATTAAAAATCAAAGTATAACAATGCAACAGTACGAAATCGTGATCGTTCTAACCCCGTTGTTATCAGTAGATACTGCTAAAGAGGCTATTGCCAAATACAGCAAAATCTTAACTGATAACGGAGCCGAAATTGTCCAGGAGGATAATTGGGGTTTGAGAAAACTTGCGTACCCTATTCAAAAGAAGACTACAGGGTACTATCACTTAACTGAATTCAGGGCTCCGGGTGAATTAATTAACAAACTGGAGATCGAATTAAGGCGCGATGAGCGTGTTTTGCGTTTCCTCACTATCTCGTTGGATAAACATGCCATCGCTTATAATGAGAAAAAACGCAGCGGCGCATTTAACCAAAAGAAACCAGTTATTAAAGAGGAGGCTGCACGCTAATGGCAAACGAACAAATTAAATACGTTACCGCCCCCAAAGTGGAGGATACACGTAAAAAATACTGCCGTTTTAAAAAGAACGGTATTAAGTACATCGATTATAAAGACGCTAACTTTTTATTGAAGTTTATTAACGACCAGGGTAAAGTATTGCCACGCCGTTTAACCGGTACTTCGTTAAAGTTTCAGCGTAAAGTGGCACAGGCTGTTAAGCGTGCGCGCCACATCGGGTTATTACCTTATGTTACAGATTCATTAAAATAATCAGGAGGTTTAAACAATGGAAGTTATTTTAAAACAAGACGTAAAAAGCCTCGGTGATAAAGACGATATCGTAAATGTGAAACCAGGTTATGGCCGTAATTACCTTATTCCAAAGGGATTTGCCATACAGGCGACTGAATCTGCCCGCAAAGTTTTAGCTGAAAACCTGAAACAAGCTCAATTTAAACAAGAAAAGATCCGCAAGGATGCTGATGCTATAGCTGCCCGTTTGAAAGGTGTAAAACTAACCATTGGCGCTAAAGCTGGTGAAACCGGTAAAATATTTGGCGCTATCAACACTATTCAAATTGCTGATGCATTGAAAAAAGAAGGTGTTGAAGTTGACCGTCGCCGGATTACTTTTGAACAGGAACCAAAGTTTGTTGGCGAATATATTGCTAACGTAAACCTGCACAAGGAAGTAAAAGTTCAGGTTCCGTTTGAAGTGGTAGCAGAGTAATCAGCCCCCTCTAAATCTCCCCCGGTAGGGGAGACTTTTATTTAAAATTTTTAAAGGTGTTTTGCTTTCGCAAAACACCTTTTTTGTTGGAATTATTTTCTTGCAGCTTAAAGTCTCCCCTTCCGGGGGAGATTTAGAGGGGGCCAATGTTTTTGCGAAAGCTCAACACCTTTTTTTGTTTTCAAAATGAGCCGAATTTCTGACCTATTTGGAGATTTAAAAACAGTTTAATTTTTTCACAATTCTTTTATTGAAAACAGGCTTCTATTAAGTTGTTGATTTCTCATTAGCGTTACCGGTTTGTGATGCCAATAAATTTCTTTTATTTTGCGCGCACTTTAAACTTTATCAAATGAAAAAATCTTTACTCTTATTAGTAATTTTAATTGGCGCAGTATTTAGCACTTATGCGCAGAACAATGATGCCACGCCAAAAATCAGTGTCGGTTTTAGCGTTGGCGGAGCGTTACCCCCGGCTTCCAATACTTATCCTCTGGCAGGAGGGATAGCGTTTAAATTTGAATACCCGGTTGTCAGCAACCGGTTAAACGTTATAATAACCACGGGTTATACTTATTATGTCACTGCTAATGGTTACTCAACTGGCGTTGACTACTCTTCTTATGGCTCATATAATTATTCTTATGGGTCAATTGCTTCTTTTATTCCGGTTGAAATAGGTGCAAAACTTTACGTTTTTAATAGATTATATATTGAAGGCGACGCCGGGGTATCTTTTTATCTCAATTCAAGCACCAACAGGACAGTAGCGCCAATAGTTTCTCCCAGCGTTGGCTACACCATTCCATTTGGACATTCCAGGTTTAGCCTGGATTTGGGCGTGGGTTATGAAAGCCGTATTGAAGCCGGAGACAATTTTAGCCAGGTTGCCTTTCGCGGAGCATTCAACTTTGGTTTATAAAATTTTTAACGTAATTAAATGGCCTGGTATTTATTTACCGGGCTATTTTTTTAGGGCATAATTTCAAATGAATTGTACCTAAAAATGAGAAGTATCCGTAATAAAAAACAAATCAGAAATTGAATACTCTATCCCCCGGTTGGCGGATGAAATTTGTAAGTTTACAGATATGTTAATCAAAAACAGCGGACTACGGCTTGTACTTCACGTTATTAAATTATTGGTGATATTTTTCTTTGTTGGCAGCATCCTTGCGGTTATTTTATTTCGCTTTGTTAATCCCCCGGTTACTCTGCTGATGATTGAACGCGGCTTTGAGCAAAAAGCAGCCGGTAAAGACTGGAAAATTGATAAACAATGGAAAAACTTTGATGAGATTTCGGATCCTATGAAACGTGCTGCAGTAGCCGCTGAAGACCAGTCTTTTTTAGAAAATCATGGTTTTGATTTCAAAGCTATTGAAAAGGCTATCGAAAAAAATGCACACAGCAAAAAATTAATTGGCGGAAGCACCATTACACAGCAAACAGCGAAAAATGTTTTTTTATGGCCGGGAAGGTCCTTTATCAGGAAGGGGTTTGAAGCTTATTTTACCATGCTGATAGATCTATTTTGGAGTAAAAAACACATCATGGAAGTTTACCTTAACATTATTGAAACCGGAGATGGTATTTATGGCGTTGAAGCAGCCTCGCAAGCTTATTTTCACAAGCCGGCATCCCAATTAAACAACCAGCAAGCCGCTGCTATAGCAGTTATATTTCCAAGCCCGTTAAAATGGTCGGTTACTAACCCTACCAGGTTTATCAGGCACCGGCGGTACCTGATTATGAGGAATATGCGAAGGTTGGGGCCGCTGACGTTTTAGTTTGGTTTCTTTTATTTGTTTTCCTAAATTAATAGGTGATACTTTTTCAACAATACATTCACATTGTGTAAAGTCTTAGTTTTAAGCTTTTTCGAAAAAAAATATTATTACGTATGAAAATATAAAATATATAGTCATTATTCCAATCGTGCCCATTAACCCGTATGCTAAATTTTCAAAATGAATCCCTTCGTCAACGGGCTTTTTCATCCATCTTCGTATTAGTACGCCAATTTCACTAATTATACCCAATAAAATTAAAAATAGTGGAATTGCAAAGGCAATTAATATCCAAACTTCATATTTATTTAAATTATCCAACATTTAGGTTGATAAAAAAGCCACTTTTCAGGTGGGTTGAAGTTAGGAATATTATCTTTTATACTAATTAATAATATTAACAAATATAAAAGTCTCTCTTTACATTAAATCAGCGCTGATACTTCCAATGCCTGGATTTACCCTCAGCAATCCATTCAGCAGCGGTTTCCATGCGCTTTTGGCGGGTAGTTTCAGATTTTGCTTCTGTAATCCATTGAGCATATTCCTTTTTATGCGAATAGCTGAACTTGTCAAATATTTCTTTTGCTTTAGGATCTTTTGCTAAGAAGTCTGTAAAATAATCGGGGATAATCAATTCGGCTTTTTCGGAAGAAACCTTCTTTTCGGGCACTTTTACACCTTTTTCATTGAGGGCAATTGCCTGGAGAATTAAATCAGTCAATATTTCTTTGGGCGGCAGATCATCAATGCTGTAAATACGACCTATGCTACCAGCTGACTCATCCCCTATCTTAATCACATGATGTGTATCTTTTAATAATGATGCTTTCCAGAAACCGAAAGCGCAATGTTCCTTAAAAGCGGACATCTGGCATACCGTTCCTTTATAATCAAAAAATGGCATACCCCATTTGATGGTTTCCGTTAATAAAGGTGAGGCTTCATGTACTAAAGCTCTGATGTATTTAAGAATGGGTTTGGCAAATTCAGCAGACTTTTCAATATATGCATCTAAACGATTATCGTATTGTTCCATAAAATAAAAATAGTAAGAAAACAACTTATTTGTTTATAAGCAATAAAATAATTAAATTCATACGCTGCGCTTTATGTAACTTATGGTTGCCGGTTTTCGTCTTATCAAAAAACACAATTCATTTTTAATATGAAACCATACCTTTCAAAATTTTTATACTGTGCATTTGTTATATCCGTTATTAGCCTGATGACAGGTTATGGGCAGGTTAAGAGTTCTGCGCCCAACCAGTTTTGCGAAAAGGAAATAGTATCATGGGATTATAGCTCTAACATTATCGGCGAGGATTATACCATATACATCCATTTCCCACCCGGATATGATACTACAAAAACCAAATACCCGGTACTGTACATGACAGATGGCGACTGGAATATGACTGTTGCTATGAATTGCTTTAATATGCTCCGGCAAGACTACGAAACTACTGAACCACTTATTGTTGGTATTGGTTATGGCAGCCGTACCAATATGCGTTCGAGAGATTTAAACCCGGCAACCGGTGGACCTAAATTTTTATTATTTATTGAAAAAGAATTAATCCCATTTATCCAGAGCAAATACCGGGTTACTGATAATAAAGCTTTGTATGGATATTCATATGGCGGTATGTTTACCACATCGGTGCTTTTTGGGGAACCCAACCTGTTTAATATGATTTTTATTGGTGCTCCTGGCAATAGCGGCAACGACCTCATACCTGCGGCGCAAAAATATTTTGCTGATCATGATGATATTAATTGCCGGGTTTTTTTAGGTGTAGGTTCATTTGAGCATTTAACAGTCAATAATATTGAATTATTTAAAGCATTTATGCTAGAACAAAATTGTAAAAACCTCGATATTTCAACGGCTGTTACGCCTAATGCGGGGCATGGTGCGGCATTGGCCCAGGTAATGCAAAATGCTATGGCTTTTGCTTACTGTAAAAAACATACGCCTATTACTGTACGGGCCAAGGCATTAGAGAAATACACCGGAACTTATACAATTTTAACAGACCCGAAAGTTAAATTTAAAATATATGCAACCGCTGACGATCTTTATTTTAAACAAGGCGATGCGCTGCCTATACTGCTTATACCTTATACCAAAGATGGATTTTTCATGTACGAAAATGAAAAAGCAGATATTTCTTTTAAAGAGGATAACGGTAAAAAGTATATGCTATTTGGTTTCCCAAATGAAAAACCTACCCGTTTGGATAAGCTCGATTAAATATCCTGCTTTGAAAAGGTTTGGCCCAGCAAATCTTTTAACGCCGGATGATATTTGGATGTTAAAAATTGCGTGATTTTAAATTCAGCCAGTTTATGTTTGTGAAATGGGTCTTCAGCTATTATTTTTTCGACAGCTTCAACAGAATCCGCCAAAGCGAGAATAACGCCCCCTGTTCTTGGTATTTTTCTGCCCGAAGCTACAAATACATTCTTCTTATAATATTTATCCAGGTAATTAACATGTTCAGTCATGTGACTGTCCAATTCTTCCAACGGAACTATATAGTTGAGATCGATGATAAACATTTCTTTTAGTCATTAGTCATTGATATTAGCTAATTTGAAATGACTAATGACCAATGATTAAATCTTTAAACAACTGTATATGCCAGCTATCTTTAAATGGAACTTCCCACTTGGTTTGGAACTCTTTTAAATTCTGCACCATGTTATTAAATACAATCGTATTGGTATTAATACTGCCGTTCTTTAACATGTCCTCAAAATCATGCCGGGGAGCAGATAATACTTCGTTTCCTTCGCGGTAAGCCAAATTAAAACGATCGAGCAGGTTAATGTTATACTGCTGTTCAATCTGCTTTATAAAATTAACCGATTTATCAATAGAACAACCACTTGCACCCGCCTGACTTTCGTCAACAATCAATATCAAAAATCGGTTATACCTAATCTCGGCTGCGGCTTTTAACTGGTTGTTATGTGCTGTCCAGCCGGTAGTAAAACTATCCAGCTGATTTTGTAATTGCTGTACTTCTTCATCGGTCAACTTCTTGTTCGACTGATAAACCCAAACCCTTGAATTTTCTGAAAATTGCATGCGTAAAGTTAGGTATTTTATTAATTTAGGATTTAAATTTGTGTCATACTAAAATCAGTTATGCAAAAAGTTAAAAAAACAATTCTTGCAGTATCAATAATTCCAGTTGTTCTTATTAGTTTCTGTTTTAAATATAACTTTAATGAGCAGGATTGGCTTTTGTGGGCTAATAAGTGCTTATCACAATCTTACAACCCATCAGGTGATTTAAAACTAAAAAAATGGGATCTGTCAATAACCAGCGATGCTTTTTTACGACTGCGCAAAACTTATCAAAAAAACAAACAAGTGTATTATTCTTTCAATCTGAACAAGCTTAATGAAGTGGATTATCTTGGTAACAGTATTAAAGGCGTTATCCAGTTAAAAACAATAGCAGATGATATCATTGTTCAAACCTATAACGACCGTAAAGGAGATGTTGATTCAATGACGACAGTACTTAATATTCCTGTTAAAGATATGGGAACCGAACGTTTGGATAGTTTAAAGGAGGCTTTAAATTACTTTAAAGTACAAAGCACTACAGCCCATTTGCCCTTACAGTAATCTCGGCAATATCCAGCACTTGTATTTCCTGCTCTTTATTTTCGTTTTTTACACCATCGCTAAGCATGGTCATACAAAACGGACACGCGGCAGCTACTACCTGGGCTTTGGCTTCTAAAACATCGTTCATCCGTTCTATGTTAATATCCTTTTTACCTTTTTCGGGTTCTTTAAACATTTGCGCACCGCCAGCACCGCAGCATAAGCCGTTCGATTTACAGCGTTTCATTTCTACCAACTCGGCATCCAAAACTTCTAATGCCTTACGCGGCGCTTCATAAATGTTGTTTCCGCGACCTAAATAACATGGATCGTGATAAGTGATGCGTTTACCTTTAAAGCTTTCACCGCCTTCGGCCTTTAGTTTACCTTCATCAATCAACTGTTGTATGAGTTGAGAATGATGGATCACTTCGTAATTGCCCCCTAAACCCGGGTATTCATTTTTTATCGTATTAAAACAATGCGGGCAGCCGGTAACAATCTTTTTAATATTATATGCATCCAGCACTTGTATATTAGTCATTGCCTGCATCTGGAACAAAAACTCATTCCCCGCGCGTTTAGCCGGATCACCGGTACAGCTTTCTTCAGTTCCCAGCACGGCAAAGCTGATTCCAACATGCTGAAGTATTTTGCAAATATCACGTGTTATCTTCTGTGCACGCTCATCAAAACTGCCTGCACATCCCACCCAAAATAATATTTCAGGCTCCTTGCCCGCGGCAGCCATTTCGGCCATGGTTGGAATAGTTAATGGTTCATTGTTCATGGTTCATGGTCTTTTGTCCATAGTCGATAGTCCATGGACCATGGTTTAAATCAATTTAATATTTAAAGGCGTCCATGGACTATTGACCATGGACTATGGGCTAACTCCCCTCCCTCCAATTCAACCTATCCGCATTACTGTATTTCCAAGGTGCGCCATTGTTCTCAACATTGCCGAACATATTGTTCAGGCTTGCTGGTGCCTGCGATTCCTCCATAACAATATACCTGCGCATTTCGGTTATAATTTCCAGCGGATTAATATTTACCGGACAAGCTTCTACACAGGCATTACAGGTGGTGCAGGCCCAAAGCTCTTCACGGCTAATGTAATTATCCAGCAACGCCTTTCCGTCCTGGTGATCTTTACCAAATTGATCTATGTTGTTGCCTACTTCGGTAATACGATCGCGGGTATCCATCATAATTTTGCGCGGCGACAAAAGCTTACCGGTTATATTGGCCGGACAAACCGAAGTGCATCTGCCGCACTCGGTACAGGTATAAGCTTCCATCAGGTTTTTCCAGGTTAAATCGGTCACGTCTTTTGCGCCAAAGCGGGCTGGTTCAGCCGGGCTTTCCGGCACAAACGATGGATCGAGCATTGCTTTAACTTCGTTGGTAACCGATGCCATATTGGTAAATTCACCTTTGGGATGCAAATTGGAATAATAAGTATTTGGGAACGCCAACAGGATATGGAAGTGTTTGGAGTAAGGTAAATAATTTAAGAAAGCTAAAATACCTACGATGTGAAACCACCAGCAAACGCGTTCAATAATTGCTAAAGAATTTGCATTATTTGGCAACAGAGAATTTAGAAAACTGCTTACCGGGAAACTTCCGGCTTTTATATAATGACCGAAATTTAAAAGCTGCAATTTATGGTCGGCAGCGTTCATGGTTAAAAAGGCCGTCATCAGCAGTATTTCGATGATCAGGATATAGTTCGCGTCAGACCGCGGCCATTCAGTCATCTCAACCCCTCTGAAACGCTTCAAACGAAGAATGTTTCGCCTTGCCAGGAAAACCACACAGGCTATCAGCACCAGTATAGCCAGAAATTCGAACCCGCCTATCAGTAAGCCATACAAGCTACCCAGCGGCTTCGAAAATATGCGATGCGAGCCAAATATACCGTCGATCATGATCTCCATCACTTCGAGGTTGATAATGATAAAACCAACATAAATAAAAAAGTGCATTACTGCGGCGAGCGGACGTTTTACCATTTTGGTTTGCCCTAAGGCGATCTTTGCCATAGTTTTCCACCGCATGGCAGGATGATCTGAACGATCAGTGTCCTTCCCCAACAATATATTGCGCCTTATTCTACCCGCATTTTTGCTAAATAGGTAAACAGCAGCAGCCAGGATAATTATAAACAGGATTTGTGCAATCATTATCGGTTTAAAATGATTTTTCCAAATGTATGATTTTCATTGGTCATTAGTCATTGGTCATTGGGTCATTATTTTTGTATTTTCTTAACCTTTTACCTTTACCGTTCATTAGCCACTGATTGCCAATTCATTACTTTGCTTTATTCTTTGCCTTTCGCCTTTTACCTTTCGCCTTTTACCTCCGTAAAAACTTTTTCAAAAAAAATCACCCTAAAATAAAAAAAACGCTACATTTGCAGTCCCCAAACGGGCGGTATCATAGCTCAGTCGGTAGAGCAAAGGACTGAAAATCCTTGTGTCGCTGGTTCGATTCCAGCTGATACCACAAAAAAGGATATCAACTCACATTAAAAACCTGTAAATCGCTTGATTTACAGGTTTTTTTTATTTCTGCCAGAATCAAAAGCCCGTAACAAGTCAATATTTATGATACCTTTTCAGTAGCCTGTTTTTTATTTTTATTTTATCAGAAAACATAGCCGAGATCATTCATTTTGGAAGTATCAATTCTCCAGAGGGAAAACAGACCAGGGAGTTGGGTTTAAGTTGAATTTGGGCTATAATAATATCAGCAGTAGCCCTGCACATTTTATTTTATTGTAATCTGAATAGGTAAGTACTTTCATATAATCGCAATTAAATTAATTTATAAGCCCAAAATTATCCTGCAATCGTATGTCATCAGATGCGCTCCCGATCATTAAGCTGAACATGCCGGGTTGTGTAACGCGTTCCAGCTTATCATTATAGAAAGCCAGTTTTTCTTTATCGATAGTAAAAGTTATAGTTTTTGTTTCACCAAGTTGCAGCATTACTTTTTGAAAGCCCTTTAACTCTTTTATTGGTCTTAACGGCTGCGACACTAAATTGCGTAAATAAAGCTGAGCCACCTCCTCACCAGCATAGCTACCAGTATTTTGAAGATCGAACGAAATAATTATATCTTCGTGCTGAAAAAAATTTTTACTTTCTAAGCGGTTAGTGGTATTAATTAACATCATCTATGGAAGCTAAAGAAATCTTAAAAGCTCATATAGCTAAGCTAACCATATTGACTGACGAGCAGTTTGATTATTTTTTTTCGCATTTTAAAAAAAAGAGCTTTCAAAAAGGGCAGGCTATTATTACTGAGGGCGATCCGGTAGATTGCGAGTACTTCGTGATTTCCGGCTGTTTAAAATCTTTCTATATCAATGATGACCTGAAAATGTTCATCCTTCAGTTTGCCATGCCTACCTGGTGGGCTTCCGATTACAATGCATTGTATAATCATACCAAAGCCACGATCAACGTGGACTGCATTACTGATGCTGAAGTGCTTTGTCTTACCGATGCCGATAGGGAAAAGTTATGTAAGGAACTTCACAATGCAGAGCATTTTTTTCGGTGGAGGACTAATAAAGGATATGTTGCGGCTCAAAAAAGACTGTTATCCTTTATGAATAATAATGTAAAATACCGGTATGAAGAGCTTTTGAAACTGTACCCAGAGCTTTATAACATAGTTCCTAAAAATCTGATTGCTGCATACTTAGGTGTTTCAAGGGAGACGCTTAGCCGGCTCTACAATGCCTGAAAAGTGATATAGATCACATAATTTGGGCCTTTCTTTAAATGTGATGTAGGTCACAAAGCTCCCTGAAAAATCCTGCTGTACTTTGTGTTGTAATTAAAAACATAAAGAAAATGGAAAATCAAAAATTCGAAATTGTAAGCGCCCAAAGCAATATTGACTGGGTAGGTAAAAAGGTAACCGGTGCCCACAACGGTACTATTGCCGTTAAAGAAGGTGAACTCATTTTTAATGACGGTAAACTTACCGGCGGTAAGTTCGTCATCGATACTACCTCTATCAAAATACTGGATGTAACCGATCCGGCAACTAATGCGCAATTCGCTGGTCACCTCGCTTCTGATGATTTCTTCTCCACTCAAAAATACCCGGAAGCAACTTTGGAGATCACCTCAGTTTCAGGTAACCACGTTGAAGGCGATCTGACCATCAAAGGACTTACACATCCCGCCGGTTTTGATGTGGTGATCAATGTAAACGGAGATCTGTTAACTGCAACCGGCAAGCTGGTAATTGACCGCACTAAATATGAAATGAAATTCCGCTCCGGTAATTTCTTTAAGGATTTGGGTGACACCCTGATCTACAATGATTTTGATCTAAATGTAAATGTAACCGCTAAAGCTGCTTAAGCTGTTTTAGCATAAAAATTAAAGCCATGCCATACGTGAAAATAGAAGTAACCCGCGAAGGTGTTACATGACAACAAAAACAAGCCCTGATAAAAGGTGTAACCGATCTGCTCAGTGATGTATTAAATAAAGACCCGCAACTGACCTACGTAGTAATCCAGGAATATGACCTGGACGATTGGGGGCACAACGGAGAACAGGTATCTGTGCTGAGAGAAAAAGGGATTACCGCTGATAGAAAATAATATTATGAAGAAGCAAACAATAATCGTTACCGGTGCCTCATCAGGTATTGGAAAAGAAATAGCCCGTCACTTTTTAGAAAACGGCGACAATGTAGTGATCAATTCGTCGACTGCTGAAAAATTAGAGCGGGCTTATAAAGAACTGGGCGGCGGTGTAAACCTCGCTATGGTAGCAGGCGATGTGAGCGATAAAAAAACCGGTGAAAAACTTTTAGCGGTAGCCATTGAAAAATTTGGCTCGGCTGACGTACTGGTGAACAATGCCGGTATATTTGAAACCAAGCCTTTCCTCGAAGTGAATGAAGCTTATCTGGATAAGTTCCTCAATACCAACCTAAAGGGTACCTACTTTACCACCCAGGCCATTATTCCTCAAATGCTGAAGCAGCATGATGGCGTAGTGATCAATATTGGTACACCCCTGGTAAACCACGCCCTTGGAGGAGTACCAATTACTGCACAAATGGCATCAAAGGGCGCAATACATGCACTTACCATACAGCTGGCAGCTGAGTTTGGTAAGGACAACATCAGGGTGAATACGATTGCGCCTGGCACGATCCGCACCCCAATGCATGGTGATAATGCCGATCAAAGCGCAGGCTTACATTTGCTGAACCGTGTTGGCGAAGTGGAAGATATTGCACAAATGGTTTACACCATTGCCAAGAGTAACTTTATTAACGGCGCCATCATCAACGTAGATGGTGGTATGGGAGCCGGACATAATCTGAATTAATATGAAAACGCTTTTATTAACCGCTTTTGTGTCATGCACTTTGCTGGTATCAAAAGCACAAAATTTAAAGAAAATGGAAACTAATCAGCAAGATTCATTAGCAATCACTCAGGTATTGGAAGATTACTACTTCAAAGGTATCTATGAAGGTAATATTGGTACCCTGGGAAACATTTTTAATCCCGGCACCTTACTGTTCGGAGATATTAAGGGTCAGCCTTATGCCAAAACCCTCGATCAGTACCTTGATGGTGTAAAAAACCGTCAAAGCCCGAAAGATTCCGGCAAACCTTTTAAGGGAACGATCATTTCTATTGATGTGGTTAATTCCATTGCTGTTGCCAAAGTGCATGTTAAAATGTATGAGTTCAATTATGATGAGTTCCTGTCGTTTCACAAAATCAATAACCGCTGGGTGATTGTTAATAAAATGATTACTGACGTGTCCAACTAAATTTTAGCATTATGTGGTACCAAACAAAAGCATCCGAAATACTGGGGATTCAATATCCCATCCTGCAAGGGCCGTTTGGCGGCAATCTGTCATCTGTCAAGTTGGTTTCAACAGTATCAAATGCCGGGGGACTTGGAGGTTATGGGGCCTATACATTAAGCCCACAGGAGATCATCGAGGTAGATCAGCAGATCAAAGCAGTGACCAACAAGCCTTACAATATTAACCTGTGGGTTTCGGATACCGATGCTGTTGATGGCACAGTTTCAGACGAGCGGTTTAAACACGCCCAAACTTTATTCAAGCCTTATTTTGATGAGTTGGGAATTGACTTGCCCGGAAAGCCTGCACAGTTCAGTTCCCGCTTTGAAAACCAGGTGGAAGTGATTCTGCACCAGAGGCCGCCGGTATTCAGCTTTATGTTTGGTACCCCATCTGCTGATATTTTGGAACAATGCCGCAGGCTCGGGATTGTTACCGCTGGGGCAGCGACTACTCTGGACGAAGCCATAGTTCTTGAGTCAGCCGGAGTTGACCTTATTATCGCTTCTGGTTTTGAGGCGGGAGGACATCGCCCGTCATTCCTTGCATCGGCGGAATCATCTGCTACAGGAACGTTTGTATTGCTTCAGTTGATTAAAGAAAAAGTTAAAACACCGATTATTGCAGCAGGTGGTATTGCTAATGGGAAAGGTGTAGCCGCAGCAATTGCACTCGGCGCGGACGCCGTGCAGATCGGCACAGCTTTCCTTGCTTGCGACGAATCTAATGCCACAGCCATTCACCAGCAGATGTTGTTTTCGGATGCGGCTAAGTACACCACATTATCACGGGCATTTACCGGGAGACTTGGCAGGGGAATAACCAGCCGCATTGCAAAGGATTTGATCCAACAGGAAAAAAGCTTTCTGCCATTCCCGCTGCAAACACATTTTATGTCGCATTTAAGGAAAGCGGCAATAGAACAGGAAAACTGGGGTATGATTTTATTCTGGGGAGGCCAGATCGCACCAGTACTGAAACATACAAAAGCCGCTGAACTGATGAGGTCTATACTCGAAGAAACTACAGCATACTTTGACCATTTAAAAAGCATAACACTATGAAAAAACTGAATTAAAAATATTAAAAGGATAATGTCATGAACACTTCAAAAGTATGGTATGTAACAGGGGCCTCCCAGGGATTGGGACTAACCCTCGTAAAAAAACTGCTTGATCACGGTTACCGTGTTGCTGCAACTTCCCGTGACGCCCGCACACTGGGCCAGGCAGTTGGATTGATAGACAAGGACCGTTTTCTTCCGCTGGCTGTCGATTTGAATAACCCTGATTGTATTGATGAATCCATACAGCAAACGCTGGCGGCATTCGGGCGGATCGATGTGGTTGTTAACAATGCCGGCTACGGAATGGCCGGAACAGTGGAAGAAATAGCGGAGCAGGATATCAGGAACATTTTTAATGTTAATGTATTGGCAACTATAGATGTGGTAAAGAGTGTCCTCCCGGTAATGCGCAGTCAAAAATCGGGCTATATTATAAATATCGGTTCGGTGGCCGGTTTTGTAGGTGCCCCCGGCTGGTCTGTCTATTCAGCTACCAAAGCTGCGGTGGCTGCTTTTTCCGAAGTGATTGCACTGGATGTCAAAGAATTTGGAATTAAGGTTACCATCGTTGAACCGTCGGGTTTCCGGACAGGTTTTCTGACCAAAAACTCACTCGCTCTAACCACCCCCAAAATTGAGGGTTATGAAGCAGTAAGAAATACGCAGGATCGTTACCTCTCGGCAAACGGACTGCAGCCAGGCGATCCTGACCGTGCGGCGAAAATATTTATGGAGTTAGCTGAAAGCTCAGCACCTCCGATGCACCTGTTTCTTGGGAATGATGCTTATAACAGGGCTTCGGAAAAACTGGCCGCAATGTCTGCAGAATTAGAACAGTGGAAATCGATAACTACCGGGGCAGATTTTAAATAAAATTATATATCCGAATAATTTTTTTACATCAATAAATCATAAAATCATGGAAACAATTAAAAAAAACAAATGCACCCTACTAACCAATACAATTATCACTGGCGGTACAGGAGCACTTATCCTGCTTACCGCTCCAGGCTTTGCCCAGAACAGCCCCAAAGCCAGTGCCCAAACCCTAGAGGCGATCCGTCCTTTCCACATCAACATTCCTGAAGCAGCACTCACCGACCTTCGCAAGCGTGTGCTGGCAACAAGATGGCCCGAGAAGGAAACTGTCGCTGATCAATCCCAGGGTGTGCAGTTGTCTACTATTAAGGCACTCGCGAATTACTGGGCAACAGCATACGATTGGCGCAAGTGCGAGGCGAAGCTAAAGTCGTATCCGCAGTTCATCACGAATATTGACGGTGTTGACATCCACTTTATCCATGTGCGGTCTAAAAACCCGAAAGCACTTCCGATGATCATCACTCATGGTTGGCCTGGCTCAATCATCGAACAGTTGAAGATCATCGGCCCGCTCACTGATCCTGTTGCCTATGGCGGAAAAGCGGAAGACGCTTTTGATGTCGTTATTCCGTCACTGCCGGGCTATGGTTTTTCGGGTAAGCCGACCATTACCGGCTGGGACCCGCAACACATCGCACGAGCATGGACAGTGCTGATGAAACGTCTCGGATATACCCGGTTTGTAGCGCAGGGCGGTGATTGGGGCAATGCCGTTACCGAACAAATGGCACTGCAGGCGCCACCCGAATTGATCGGCATTCATACCAACATGCCGGCCACACTTCCTCCCGACGTTTCGAAAGCACTCCAATTCAACAGCCCGCCACCATCCGGCCTCTCAGCTGATGAAAAACATGCGTGGGATCAACTCGATTTTTTCTACAAGCACGGCCTGGGCTATGCCAGCGAGATGGCGAACCGGCCACAGACGCTGTATGGGATTGAAGATTCACCCGTGGGCCTGGCCGCCTGGATGCTCGACCACGACGCAGTCAGTCTCGCGCTCATTACACGCGTTTTCAACGGTCAGTCTGAAGGTTTGACCCGGGACGACATTGTTGACAACATTACGCTCTACTGGTTGACAGGCACAGCCATTTCTTCGGCTCGTCTCTATTGGGAAAGCAAGCTTCCCTTCTTTGATCCGAAGGGTGTCACCATCCCGGTTGCGGTGAGCGCCTTTCCCGATGAGCTTTATCAAGCCCCGCGAAGCTGGACAGAACGGGCGTACCCTAAGCTCATCTATTACAACAAGCTGGCCAAAGGTGGGCACTTCGCAGCATGGGAACAACCGGAACTCTTCTCTGAAGAGCTTCGTGCAGCATTCAAGTCATTGCGCTAACCGGGGCAGGGTAATGTCAGTAAGTTAAGAGAAAAATATTTTTTTACCCTCTTTTTTTGCTTGCAAAAGAGAGGGTGGTCGATCCGCCGAAAGGCAGAAAAGACCCGGGTGAGTAAACTATACGAGCGACATTAGCGCAAATGCATGGCGCACAATTACTCATCCCGATAGCTATCAGGACTTCGCTGGTCGACCCTCTCTCCGGCAAGCCGGAAAAAGGGTGAAAAAGCTATTTTCCCTTAACTCATGCTAACCGTGGCGAGTCAAGAGTCAAGAAAATAACAATGGGATGGAAAACCAATTGAAAAGAAGCAAGTTTAGACGTAGTGCATAAACCGGTTTTTACTTTTTTATCTTGATTTTTGACTCTCATTAAATATTAACCCAAATAATATTTTAAATTATGTCAGAAAAACTCAACTATAATCGCCGTCGCTTTTTGGGTGTTGCCGCGATGACTATTGCTGCCGCCGAACTTGGTATGATCGGCTCTGCAGATGCACAATCCGGCAAGGCAAAACCGGCAGATGCGACTACGGCTAAATCGGGGCTTAACACTTCATTCGACGCAATAAAGCGGATCGATGCTGGCCTCCTGAATGTTGGATATGCACAAATTTTGAAAGCCGTTATGTACATCCTAAAGTTGTCAAATTAGTTTATGTAGCTGCTTTTCAGCCAGATAAAGGTGAAACCACAAATCAATGGGCAGCTACTCAATCAAGGGATTCTAAAATGTGTGTTACAGCACCGGATAAAAAGGGGGTTATATTTTTTAACAGGGAAACCTTCCATGCGGGTTTTGCAGCCGATCTTAGTCAGGAGACCGCAGATTTAGTTTTAAACAACAGGTATATCGTCCGAAGTTTTCAAACTTCGAACAGCGAAGACAGCACCTTAAAAAGGTGTAGATAAATATTACGAGTGCTACCGGGGCAACAGCAACCTTTACATTTTAAATAAAAATTAAAAATATTTCGCAAGTTCTTTCGTTGTTTCGATTTTTTTGCTTAATTTTAATATAAGCACTGGTAGCGGATATCAATTAATTCGAATAAAGTGTGAGCTATCAAACCTTTTACAACAGTAAGGTGTTATTATAATCCTAATAGAATCAGTTTTTTAATTTAATAATCCGTGTCATGAGTCAGATCAGTGAAATAAAGTGTCCTGTTTGCGGAAAATGGAGCAACTGGACAGGTAAAATAGATGAACGATGCCCAAATTGCAATGCACAGCTTAATCCCGCGCGCTTCCAATATGAGGAAGAAAAAAGGATTAACACAGAGAGGAATCGACTAAACAGTTTCCTGGTAATAAAGGATAATGAAGATCCTATTGTGCAAATGTTAAAGCAATTTATAAACTGGCTGGGGTGGACTACCTTTTATGGAATATCGGCAATCTATTTTGTTATCGCTCTTATGGTAATATTGTATGGTTTGGCCATGGTTTAAAAATTACTGATTTTTTCCGCCAATTCTCTTGAACGCGCTTGTAGCCAGCAAGTATTAGTTATTAGTAAAGTCTTAAGTCTATAGTCGAACGTCTTGAGTCAAGTAGTGGAAAAGCTCTTCAGCAAAGCAGGAGGGCTTTTTTTTGTAGTTTTAAACTGTAGGTATAATAGTTCGAAGTTTGCAAACTTCGAACAGTGGGGGCTTGACCTGTGTAAATTGGACTTTCATGAATAATTAAGGTTTACGTTTGTACTCAAATATACTATTTATACTTAACTTTTTGTTTTCCTACTCTAATCTGGAGTTTAGCGTAGCGTAACTTAGACCTAAATGTTGCAAGCATCCTGCTTGCTTGACTTAAAACAGGCTGCTATTTGAGCGTAAAACTTGGAAAAGGCAAGCAAGAACAGCAAAACTAAGTTTGCTATTCTGTTGTTATATCGTAAAGATTAAAACTATGCCCTGGTATAATGGAGATTACCCGCCATCTTACAAAAATCAGCCAAAGAAGATTCTTGATAGACAACAGCGATCGCAAAGAAGTGCTGAAAACAGCGGGTAATAAGGTATGGCAATGGCTACTGGTCTTAAACGAGCCCCCCTGATTGGCATAACATCAATCAAAAAAAGAGCATCATTATGAACAATACAAACAACAAAGATCAAGGTGCTGAAACGGAAGAATACGACCTTGTCATCCTGGGAAGCGGAGAGGCTGGCAAGCTGATTTCCTGGACTTTGGGCAAAAAGGGAATGAAGACCGCCGTGATTGAACGGAAATACATCGGAGGTGCCTGCCCCAACATAGCCTGTCTTCCAAGCAAAAACATCATCCATAGTGCAAAGGTGGCTTCTTATTTCCGCCGTAGCGAAGAGTTCGGAATTTCCAAGGACAACTGGAAGATCAACATGGGGGCAGTTCGCGAACGTAAACGCAAAATGGTCGTCGGCCTTGTGGACTTGCATCTGGAGCAATACAAGAAAAGCGGCGTTGATCTTATTATGGGGGAAGGACGTTTTATAGCACCTAAAACCATCGAGGTTAAGTTAGCAAACGGCACTGCTCGTATACTGCGCGGCAAGCAGGTTGTCATAAACACAGGAACACATGCGTCTATCGAAACGATACCAGGTTTGCAAGAGGCAAATCCCCTGACTCACATAGAAGCGCTGGAACTGGATCAAATTCCGGAACATCTAATTGTGTTGGGAGGCGGGTTTGTTGGTATTGAATTCGCCCAGGCGATACGTCGCTTCGGCAGCCGGGTAACAGTGATTGATCGCAATGCAAGCCTCGCTCATCAGGAAGATGAGGACATTTCGCAAGCCCTGCACAATTTGTTCATCGAAGAGGGGATCGAGGTTCTCACAAACGCTCACGTCACACGCGTTGAAGGCCAGTCCGGGGATTCGGTGAAGCTCAGTTACAAACGGGAAGATTCAGATATGATCATCGAAGGTTCTCATCTCATGATAGCCACCGGACGCACACCTAATACGGAGGGTATCGGTCTGGACATTGCGGGAGTTGAAATAACCAGCCATGGCTATATTAAAGTGAATGAGCGTTTGGAAACAACTGCATCCGATGTTTGGGCAGCCGGTGAATGTGCCGGCAGTCCGCATTTTACGCACATCTCTAAAAATGATTTCAACGTTGTTGCCGAGAATATTCTAGGCGGTAATCGTGTCACAACCGGCAGACAAGTGCCGTTTTGCATGTTCACTGACCCGGAATTTGCACGGATTGGTTTGAGTGAGAAGGAGGCGAAAGAACGTGGCATTTCCTATCGTCTTGCGAAAATTCCGTTTAGTGCGATATTACGGGCCCGGACACTTTCCGAAACTCAGGGGTTTATGAAAGCGCTTGTAGACAGCACGAGTGACCGAATTCTCGGGTTCAGCGCTTTCGGTACAGAGGCAGGGGAAATCATGGCTTCCGTGCAGGTTGCGATGATTGCCGGACTTCCTTATACGCTGTTACGGGACGCGATCTTCACACATCCTACAATGGCTGAGGGATTAATTTCGTTATTTAACAATGTACCGGCCAGCTAGGCTGCCGCTCGCATACAACAAAAGTCTTATCCGAAAATAAGGTCTTCTTATGCAGCTACTTTCATCTTCTAAAAATGTTAAAGATGAGACGTTGCTGCATATATGTCCGCCGCTGGCGCACGTGCGCTAGCTGTGAGTGCTTTCTCCTATGCATTTTTGTTAATCGTTACCATCCTCCATTTGTATAAGATTTCTGTCATATAAAGCCCAGCAAGAGGTCTATTGATAATTTATTCTTAATGTTGGACGTAATTAAGAAATAAGTAAAAAAATGAAAACTATAGTCAAACAACATCAGGCAGTTTATGAACCGATAGGAAATTTGATTACTTACCGGGCCATTCCAACTGCATCAATTGATTACCTGGACCCATTTTTATTTTTGAACCATCACGGGCCACAAAACTATAAGCCGCACAACAGCGGATTACCTTTTGGGCCGCACCCGCATCGTGGCTTTGAGACAGTAACTATTGTTGTTGATGGTGATATCTATCACAAAGATAGCGGCGGTTTTGAAGGAACAATTCTTCCCGGTGGGGTTCAATGGATGACTGCAGGTAAGGGCCTTATCCATGCAGAAATATCTTCTGAAGAGTTTAAAAAGCATGGCGGCGATCTTGAAATTCTGCAATTATGGGTTAATCTGCCAGCAAAGTTCAAAATGGTCGATCCTCATTATCGCGACCTTCAAAAAAATGACATACCGGTTTTTAAAAGTGATGCCGGAAAGGTATCAGTTAAAATTATTGCCGGAAAATGGGAAGGCACCGATGGTGCATATGTTCCGTTGGTAGATATCAGCCTTTACCAAATTGACATGAAGGAAGGTGGAAAGTTCACAAAATCCATTCCTGCCGACCAAAACGTTTTTTTCTATCTGATTAAAGGTGAGCTGATTATTAATGGTGAACCTGCAAAGTCATTGCGTTTGGTGGAATTCAATCATGACGGGGAAGATATTACGGTCGAAGCAACAAGCGACGCGTCGATTTTGCTTGGCCATGCACTTCCATTTAATGAACCGGTAGCATCGGCCGGGCCGTTTGTAATGAATACGGAAGCGGAGATTGAACAAGCATATGAGGATTACAGGGTCGGCAAATTTGGGGCATTAAGGGCATGATGCAGGGAAATCGCTTTTAAATTTTTTTTGCCCCTCTTTGTCTCAGCATGGTCTCCGGTACGGGACCCTGCGTTACCAGATGACTTTCCAGCGCAATCGTCCGGAGTTTTCAAAAGTTCCGAAAAACAAATAAAAAAAAGATGCTGAACTTGGTAAGCATCAGCCCCTTTTCTAAACATCTCAGCTAAAGGGAATATCGGCTAATTTCTACAAACTAAAATTCCAAAGAGCCTTTAATGCCACCTGGCTGTAACCGCCGCCCGGTTCAGGCCGGTTTTCATATAACAGACTAAGATCCAGGTTGGATTTGCCATTATAGCTCATAGGGAATGTATAACCTGCACCCGGGGAATAAATTAGCGCGGTTTCTCTGCCGGTATAGTACGAAGAGTAGGTATTAACATTAAATGAAGCGCCTACATAACCTTCAATAAAAAATTTATGTGGAAGGTTTATCTTTAAGCCCGCTTCTATCGGTATGAAAGATGCAACAGAACCGTAAGAAAACGATGAAACTCCCAAGCCATAACCATCATAGCCGACTGAATAGCCACCCTGCGACACATAAAAATCATAACCTGTTGTTAGCAGAAGGCTTATCTGCGACTTTTTTATGGGAAGTTCGAAATTTAACGATACGGCGCCAGCATCAGGGTAAGCGCCTGAAAACGCGCCCACGGTTAATCCAGAGCTTACGCCAATGCCTAATTTTGGCGCAAGTGCGTTATTGTTTGTGTTATTGTAATACTGTGCAGAAGCGCTGTAAATTGTGGCACATAGTATTGTTAATAAAAGCAGGTGTTTTTTCACAGTAAGTAAGTTTGTTTTTGGGAAAAGTAAATTAATTAAAATTTGTAAACGGCGCACATAGAAAGAAATTACTATTCAACCTTAAAAATTTCGTTACAATAAAAAAGGTGTCTTGTCTTAACAAAACCCAATCTGGTCGAAGGTAGCATAGCGTAACTTCGTCCTAAAATATTGCCACAATCAATAGAATTAGTCAAATGATCCGGCCCAGTATTTGGATAAAATAATAAGATAGGATAAGCTCAAAAAGTCATATTTTCGTTCACCAATATTACCCTTTATGAAGAGATTATTTTGCCTGCTATTATTTATAGCCTTTTGCGCCGTATCGCTTTGTCAGTCTCCGGCTCCTAAAAGTAAACGAGTTATCGACGGCCATCCCGCCTGGATCATGAACGGGAATGTTTACGAGGTAAACGTAAGGCAATACACTCCCGAAGGCACGTTCAATGCCTTTTCAAAACACCTTGTCCGCTTAAAAAACATGGGGGTGCAAACGCTTTGGTTTATGCCCATAAATCCTATCAGCAAGGTCGGCCGTAAAGGATTGCTTGGCAGTTATTATGCGGTTGCTAACTACACGGCAATTAACCCTGAATTCGGTAACTTAAACGACTTCAGGCAGCTGGTGGCAAAAGCTCACGCGCTCGGCATGAAAGTGGTTATCGATTGGGTGCCAAATCATACCGGCGCCGATAACATTTGGCTCACAACCCACCCTGATTTTTTCGTTAAGGATAGCACCGGCAAAGCTGCTGTTCCATACAATTGGGACGATGTGCGCCAACTCGACTATAAAAATGTGGTAATGCAGGACAGCATGATCGCTGCAATGAAATTTTGGTTACGTACCTGCAATATCGATGGCTTCCGTTGCGATGTGGCCTGGAATATACCAGGCAGTTTCTGGAAAAGATGCATCAGTGAGTTACGAAAAAAGAAATACGTTTTTATGCTTGCCGAAGGCGATAAAACTTACCTGCATCCTGCCGGCTTCGATGCTACTTACGCCTGGGAAATGTTCCATGCCATGATACAGGTTGCAAAAGGTAAGCGCCCTGCCACAACGCTCGATACCGTCAAGGCGAAGTACGACAGTCAATATCCTAAAAATGCACTGGAGCTATTGTTCACCAGCAACCACGACGAAAATAGCGACAACGGCGCCGACTATGGCATATTTCCGGGACTGGTGCATGCCCCCTTCGCTGTGTTTACTTTTACCATGCCCCACAATGTACCGCTAATCTACAGCGGTCAGGAAGAACCCGTCCTCAGGGCAATTAAGTTTTTCAACAAGGATACCATCGTCTTCAAAAATTTTGCAAGAGCCCCCTTTTATAAAACGCTCATCGCCCTGCGCATGAACAACAGCGCCCTTGCACCCGATGCCTCATTTCATAAAGTTCATTTAGGCGATGACAAAGCGGTTTATGCGTTCACAAGGCAGAAAGCGGGTAAAAAGGTTCTCGTTATTTTAAATCTTTCCGCAAGCCGGCAAAATATTTCACTCACCGATGGCAGCCTGACGGGCAGTGCCTACAACGTGTTCAGGCATGCAAGGGTACAGCTCACTTCCAAACCACAAACGATAGAACCCTGGGCCTACGCAATTTACGAATACTAAGTACTGATTTTTTTGTTCTGAGTAGGGTCGTCTCTGACAGACCTGCGTGGACGGGAAAACAATAAAGGCACCCTTACACTCGCTGTTTGGATGCCTTTCCTAAACCTTATCACAAAGACAAGTGGGAATACCTGTCAAATGAATCATAAACTTACCTTAACTGCACGCCATCAACAACTATAATCGACAAACAACCTAAATCTATAGATAGAAGGCATTATGATGTGGTTGTTAACTTAGAAATGATGCAAGCGATTGTCAATTTTAAGAATTGGCAAATTGTTTTTTGAATTCAAGCGGACCACACCCAACAAGTTTTTTAAAAAGTTTATTGAAATAAGATAAACTCTGGAACCCAACACTGTAACAAGCCTCTGATACGTTAATATCTTGTAACAACATCGTTTTTGCATGGTTGATCCGGTATTGGTTCACAAAATCTGTAAACGTCATATTTGTCTGTCTTTTAAAATACCTGCAAAATGCAGCAGTGCTCAAACCTATTCTATCTGCAATTTCATTAACGTCAGTATTTTTATAATAGTGATGATGAATATAATCATAGATGTTACCCATCCGAAGCTTGTCATTTAAGAAAAGTTTCACGCTGGTATCTTCCTCATTTAGCTGGATATATTCATCACTTTGTGCCAGCAGGTTAAATATTTCCAGCAACATTATCAGGCGCTCAAAACTATTTAACCGCTGAACCTCTTTTAACATTTTTGCTGCCCGTTTTTTAGTTTCACCCTGAAAGGAAATGCCATAAACCGATCGTTTAAACAGTAGCTGTATATTTGTGAATTCAGCAGTACCAATTAAAGTATCTTTCAAAAAGCTCTCCTTTAGCTGCACAACAATCTGCTGGTAATCAGTCATCAATCCATAATCAAAATTAAGATGCGGTATATTTGATCCAATGAAAACAAGGTCGCTCTCCATAAAGCTGGATATATGCTGACCAACATGCCGGATGCCTGTAAGCCCTTCAATAAAGATCAGTTCATATTCCGGGTGGTAATGCCAATAAAAATAATTCCTCAAACTGGGTGAAAATACCCTGAATGAGTGCCCCGGCTCTATTAACACTTCCTCCTTTTGAATTTTCATTTGCGCTTTTAAATTTCAAACGTAGCAAAACCAAGTTCTAAATTTAGTCAATACAGAGCAAAAAATCATCATTATAGGGAAAAGTCCATACCCGATTTAGCGGCATCTTTGTATTGTAAAACCATTTATAAAAAATAAGATTATGGAACAAGCAACTATGGCGCCTGCAACCGGAGTGAATACGGCGCATAAAGAGATCCCTGGGAATCCATCCACAGCTACCAGCAGCAAACTCAAATTGAGTGATCGCTGCAACGGCGAACCGCTAAAAGTGCTTACGGAGGATGACTGGAAATTCTGGATTGAAAACGGTTATGTGGTCATCAAACAGGTCATTCCTCGAGAACAAGCCCAAAAAACTGCAGCTTTTTTATGGGAGTATGAAGGAAAAGACCCCAACAAACCCGAAACCTGGTATACTGCCCCATTATCAGAAATGAAAATGAAGGAACTGAATAATACAGGTATGGTTGAAGTTTATAATAATCAGTTGTTGTGGGATAACCGTCAGAGTCAGAGAATTCACGATGCATTTGCAGATGTATGGGGAACGGATAAACTATGGGTTACCATTGATCGGGCTAATCTGAATTTTCCGATACGTCCCGGTCATGAATATAAAGGTTTCATTCATTGGGACTATGACCCGGAAACCAAGCCGCAAAATGTACAGGGTGTTTTAGCCTTAGCTGATCAAACTGATGAAAACATGGGCGGTTTCCAGTGTATCCCCGAATTGTTCCGTACTTATGATGAGTGGAAACTGACACAACCCGATGACCGTGATCATTTTAAACCAGATACTACGGGCTTTATACCCACAAAAGTAAAAATGGAAGCAGGAGACCTGTTAATTTTTAACAGTTTGCAGCCACATGGCATCCGGGTTAATAATAGCGTTGATAAAGTTCGCACAGCTCAATACATATCGATGATGCCGGCAGACGAAGACAACGAGGACATCCGTCAATGGAGAATCTCTTCCTGGAAAGAACGAAACGCACCAGAAGGCTATGCCTTTCCCGGTGACCCGCTGAAAAGAGAACAAAAGTATCCAATTGCGGAACTTTCATCCTTAGGAAAAAAACTGCTGGGGCTGGACAAATGGTGAGATCAAACGTTTAAAAAAGAGTAGGTTTTGTCAACGTAAATAATCTGGAACAGCAAAACTAAGTTTGCTGTTCTACTGTTATAACATAAAGATTAAAACTATGCCCTGGTATAACGGAGATTACCCACCATCTTACAAAAATCAGCCAAAGAAGATCCGGGATAAGGCGACAGAGATCGCTAACGAAGTGCTGAAAACAACCGGCAATGAAGGCGAAGCCATCGCTACCGGCCTTAAACAAGCCCGCGCGCATTTTAAAAAGGAAAACAAGGAGAAGGCTTAATCCTTTTTCGAATTACAAATAGGATCAATTTCACAAACCATAATCCTACTATTAATGTACTGATGTACTATTAATAACAAACGTACCTAATATAAGGAACTGCAAATGGAGGCAGAAAACGAAGCGGATAACGGATATGAAGGCGTTGCTCCTGCGCGGGATACCCTTCCCACCTATTGGCTTACCCGCTTTGTCATCCTTCGCTTGCTGGGAGTAATCTACGCTGTAGCCTTTCTCGTGGCAATTAATCAGATAGTTCCCTTGATAGGTGCTAATGGTCTCCTTCCCGTTGGGAATTATTTAATGCTGGTGAGCCGTGCATTAGGGTCAGATGGAGCCGGCTTCGTGCGGCTGCCATCAGTTTTTTGGTTTTGGCATTCTGATACAGCGCTTTTAACAGTTTCCTGGATTGGATTTATACTTTCTTGCATAGTAGTAGCAGGCTATGTCAACGCGCCGCTGCTTGGTGCGCTCTGGTTTCTCTACATGTCCATTGTTCACGCCGGACAAGATTGGTATGGATATGGTTGGGAGATACAGCTTACTGAAACCGGGTTTCTCGCAATCTTTCTCTGTCCGTTGCTTGATATGCGTCCGTTCCCCAAGCGTCCGCCACCCTTTCCCATTATCGTTTTATTTCGGTGGCTCACCTTCCGTATCATGCTTGGTTCCGGAATGATCAAGTTCCGCGGAGATGAAATATGGCGTAACGCTACGGCCCTTTATTACCATTTCGAAACACAGCCTATTCCCGGCCCATTGAGCCGATGGTTTCATTTTCTGCCGCGTGCAGCATTGAAAATTGGCGTTTGGTTGAATTTTTTGGCCGAACTCGCCGCACCGTGGTTCGTATTCTGGCCGCGACTTGCACGTCATATTGCGGGTTTGGTTATCGTGTTATTCCAGATAGTAATTATCCTTAGCGGTAACCTCTCCTTTTTAAACTGGCTCACTATTGTCCCCGCGCTGGCTTGTTTCGATGATGGCTTCTGGGCCAGACTTCTTCCCCGGCGGCTTGTTTCTAAGGCGGAAGCTGCTGCTGAACGTGCCGAAGAATCAAAACCTATGCTAACCACTGCCTGGGTAGTTGCCGGTATTGTTGCACTCCTTAGCATTCAGCCTGCATTGAACCTGCTATCCCCGGGGCAGGTGATGAATACCTCGTTCGACCCATTGGATCTCGTAAATACCTATGGTGCATTTGGAACGGTGGGACAGGAACGCTTGAACGTGGTATTTGAAGGCACAATGGACGATACCACGGGCGGAAAAGCCAACTGGAAACCGTATATCTACGAAGCCCTGCCCGTATTGCTTAACAAACAACCTCCGCAAATAGCTCCTTACCAACCGCATTTAGACTGGCAAATGTGGTTCGCTGCCATGTCGACTCCGGATCAATATCCGTGGACAATAAACCTGGTGTGGAAACTCCTTCATAATGATCCCGGCGCTGTAAGTTTATTTGCCGGAAATCCCTTTCCAGGCAAGCCGCCCCGATATATCCGGGCTGTATTATATCGCTATAAGTTTGCGAAGCCGGGCAATCCACAGGGCCTTTGGTGGACACGTGAGCCAATCAGCACCTGGATTCCGCCCACTTCGGCTGATAATCCACTTTTGATTAAGTTCTTGCAAATTGAAGGGTGGGTTCGCTAATGCTCATGCCCAGGGAATTGCACACAGGTGTTCCAAAAAAAGCAGATGGAACATCTGGAACGCAAAATAAGTTATGCTGTTGTAAATGAATTGTTTGTGAAATTAATTGAAACAGTGTGGAACAGTAAACTTATGATAACTGATTGATTATTAGTAAAATAAAAATATTATTATTTAAACATCTATTAAAAAAAACTTTTTTTCTGATGACTTAATTTTTTAGCATCAAATATTTAATTTGCATGCCTGTTTAAAATTTTACAGGTTTATAATTTATTAGTGCAACAAAGTACAATCTATAGCAAGTTTTTATTAAAGCTTTTATTGCTGGTCTTGTTTTTAAGCATACATGTTTTTGCTTATAGTCAGGTTAATGTTCCTGTTGATTCCCTTAAAGCAGATTCATTAGGCGCTAAAGGTAAAAAGATTCAACCACAGACGTATAACCTCAATAATCAATATGATTTTGGCGATTTAATCCGTAGTGTTTTCCATCCTAAAAAGAAAGCCGACACAGCGCACAAAAGTTCAGGTATAATTATTGTCCCTAACATTGCGGCTAACCCCACTATTGGCGCTCAGGCCGGAATTAAAGCAGTAGCAGGCATAAGGCTGGGTAATGATCCTAATACACTCCTTTCTGTTGGGTCAACATCGGCTTCTATTACCACAAAGGGCATCATTTATTTTTACATCAATCATAATATATTCACGCCCGGCAATAAATGGAATTTACAGGGCAATATTGTAGTGTCAAAAAGCGTGACGCCCGACGAGGGATTCGGGATAGGCGTGGGTAAGAACGAGGGAAGCGCTGCAGACCAGGTATTGGCAGATCCCACCCATAAAGGTTATGCCATTCATTCTACTTACTTTAATTTCAGGGAAAAAATTTATAAAGAAGTAGCTAAAAATCTCTTTGTCGGAGCCGGGGCATCGTTTGATGTCAGGCGTAATATTGAGGAAGGTGAAAATGCTGCCAATAACTCAACACCCTTAAGTGTTTATAATAACCGCTATGGATTTCCCCAGGATCATTACTCTGCAAACGGCTTTCTTTTTAATGTGGAATATACCTCCCGTGATAATCAAAACCGTGCTTATAAAGGTATTTATTTTGATGCGGGCTTTAGGGTTAATCAAACATGGATAGGAAGCACAAAAAACTCCGTACAATTTACTACCGACTTCAGGAAATATATTAGCCTGTCGGACGTGAACCCCGAGACTGTACTGGCACTCTGGAACTGGGGCTCATACCTGCTCAGCGGTACAATTCCTTATCTGGAACTACCCGGTACAGCCCGTGATGGCGCCTTTAAAAGCGGACGGGGGTATACCGGGCAATACTTTAAAGGCACGCAGTTTAATGACACAGAAGCCGAATTTCGCTTCCCTATATTAAAAAACAAATTTATTAGCGGTGTCACTTTTGTTAATATGCAAACCGCTAATGACCAACAGGGCACCAGGCTATTCCAGGTATTTCAGCCGGGGGGCGGCGGCGGTTTACGCGTGTTGTTCAGCAAAGTTACCCGCACCAACCTCGACCTCGATTACGCCTTTGGCAAATTTGGTAACAGAGGATTCTTTCTGAATTTAAATGAAGTATTTTAAGAGGTAAAGATCTTTTTTACTGATAAGCTATCTGCTCAGAAATAGAAATTCGGTATTAGAGGAGGCCGGTCTTGCCGAATTTATTTCGGCATCCCACAGGATATTCACGCATGCCTGGTAGACAATTTCCATGTAGCCAATCCTTCTATCGCCTACTTTTCATAAAGGGGGGGGCTGTCTCAAAAGACTAGACTTGAAAATATGTAAAAATAACATTTGGTCTTAGTGCCCTTAGTGACTGCTTTGTGTCCTTCGTGGTTTAATCTTTAACACAAAGGGCACTAAGAAATTTCATAAAGGGCACCAAGTTTTTATATCCGACAAATATAATTTGCCCCGCTGTCTCCGACTTCGAATACACTATGCCTATAGTCTGTGACTACAGTACATAAAACAAACAATCCACACAATAACCGATCTACACTAGCTTAATTTATCCAGCCGGCTACGATAAATGCCAAATAAATAACTTGCTAATTTTTATCTTTAAATTGTAAGTTTGTTAAACCACACTGCAGGTAAATATGAAAACAGTATTCGACAAAACAACAAGAGATAAATTGATTAACCGGATCAATGCGCTTAACGAAAGCAGCACGGCTCAATGGGGCAAAATGAATGTTTGCCAAATGACAAAGCACTGTGCCATGGCAGACGAAATGTTCCTGGGGAAAAAACAATATAAACGTGTATTCCTTGGCCGGCTGATCGGTAAAATGGCTTTGAAAAATATGTTAAAAGACGAAACGCCCTTGAGCAAAAATGCACCCACAAAGCCTGAATTTAAGATCACAGAAACCAAAGGTGATTTGTCATCCGAAAAAAAGAAATGGACCGGCCTGATCCAGGAATATGCTGATTTTTCAAATCCTGATTTTGAGCATTGGTTTTTCGGAAAAATGACCAAGGAACAAATAGGATACTTTGCTTATAAACATACCGACCACCATCTTCGGCAATTTAATAGTTAGGCGGATCAGCCTTGTTGGAGTTTATGCGAAGCAATAAATTAACACCAAAAAAATAAGGCATAATAAAAGGGATCGCCGGAATCGATACAAAAAAACCAACTGCAGCAAATGATTCAGGCAAAACAGAAGGTAATATATCAAGTACCATTCCTAACAAACTTATTGCAATATAAATAAGACAAGCTCCAGGCTTAAACCACTTAACAACTTTAAGCGATGCAGCAAAAGCGGCAGTGGCCAAATAAATCAATGCGACTTCCACAAGGCTTATTGAGCTAAAAAGGCTTCTGACCGGAAGATACCAATCCGGACGCTTCTCTGAAGGTGCATTTGAAAATGACCTGAATGCCTCGACTAAATAACTGCCCCAAAAAATCATGTTAAGAATAAAAAGGGGAATTGCAATCATGATAGCCGTAAAGCCAATTAAGGAATAAAAATTTTCGCCTGCCTCTTTTAGTCTTTGCCGGAGTAAGGCACATCCTAAAGCTATAAACACGCCACTCATAACAAGTATGGCATATCTAACCTGCTGTTCGGTCGCGGCGGCGGCATATTCCCAGGCTGTAGAGGGTGGCGGCCCCATCCCAAAAAATATGGAAATAAAAATCCACGGAGCAATTAAAAATAATGAGATAGCAATAACGTCTTTTTTTTCGGCATCATCATTCTTTAATTGTGCACTTAGCACCCATGCAGCCAAAACCATCAAACATACGTTGATGATCCATACAGGTAAATATATTTTATAACTTATATGCCCTACCCCGAAGCCTAATATGGCTGCTAAAAAAGGAACAAGTATTAAATATACAGCACTTAAATAGCGTTTAAAGAGGTTTTGTTGCATCCGCATACTAATTTACGTGATATGGTTTTTTAATATCTTATGGTTGCCGGCATTTAAATATTACATGCAATACCTATCTAACAGCCATTGCTCTGTTCCGTTCTTTTTAGCGCGTTTAGCTACTATGCGGATAATTGGCGACAGTAGTGACATCCAGCCTGGGGCATTTGAGTCTGACATGGTTAACGCCGCTGCCAGGTGTGCAAAGGTTTTAGGTTTACCACTTTTATCCGTTAAACCATCAGCAGCAAGTCCGTAAAATATTTTTATAAAATTTTCCATACCGGTATGTCCAGGCTGAAAGGTTATATCAAATTTCACCATATCGTCGGTTTCGTTATAAAATCGGTGAGGGACGCCGGCAGCAACAGTAACTGAGTCGCCAATATTCAGCTTCTTTTTATCTTTTCCTATTTGCAGGTATAAAATACCCTCCTTCACTTCAAACTTTTCAGAAAAAGTTTTGTGATAATGCAATGGAGGGCCATCGCTTTTACCCAAATCTATTTGCAATAGTGTGTATGCTCCATTAGTTTCTGCCGAAGTTTTAATAAATGTAGCAGAATCATTAATTGCCGGGTTCACAAAGGTTCTCTTTTCCATACCATTATTTATAAATGTAACATTGAGTGTAAGTTACATTTAAATATTAATACTTTGAAAATAAACCACTTAATATCAAATTTATAGGTTTCGATAACAATAACTGCAAGCCTTTATAAATTTAAAAATGACTGTTTTGTGGAAAAACGCGAATGGTTTTGATATACCTTTCCTGGTAATATAGGTTAAACGGCGTTTCGGTAACTCCATCAGCATTGCCCGATGTAGAATGTAAAAATATAAGTTCACCTCTGTAATTTGACAGGACTATTCCCATATGTCCCACTATTCTGACTGTACTGTCTGTTCCGGTGAAAAGTATAAGATCCCCTGGTTTTGCTTCTTTTATGTTGACCGTTCGGTTTACAAGTGTAAAATCGACTGAACGTCTCGGTACAATTATTCCAAAATGATTAAAAACATAAGTGATAAAGCCAGAACAATCAAACCCTTGTTTCGGGTCAGTTGAGCCATATTTATAAGGGATTCCCTTTAGTGAAAGGGCAAAAGTTAATAGCTCAGCTGGTGTTATTTTTCCGGTTGCGATGTTGGTTAACGGTATTGTATTATAGGAAGTGCCCGCAGGCATATTATGCTGAATAATTATATTACCCGAAGCATCTTTTGAAATGGTTGCATACAGCCGGGTACCTCTCTTCCTTGTACAAGAGAAAAAAACTATAGCCAGGATATAAGTCCAACAAATAAATCTCACGGATATGGTACACAAAAACCCATCCATTATTTTTGTTCCCTCAATTTAATGCTACTTTTGATTTGATTATACTTTATGCCACCACAATTTAACACTTTTATTCACCTGGTTTTTATAGGATTTGTTGCCCTTTTTCCGGTTGTCAATCCTATTGGATCAGCTTTTATCGTTAGTCCTTATTTTTTGGATATATCCCGTAAGGAAAGGATAAAATTTGTAAAAAAAATCACAATTTATTCCTTCATCATTTGTGCAGTCACCGTATTGATTGGACACTGGATTTTAGAATTGTTTGGTTTATCAATTCCGGTAATACAAATAGCTGGTGGTATCATGATTTGTAAAATCGGGTGGGAATTTCTTTCTTCGGATACAAAAGAGGTTAATAAAAAAAATATAACTGACAAAGTTGACATAGAACCTTTTCCGTTAGTTGAGAATAAACTTTTTTATCCAATCACATTCCCTATAACTACAGGTGCAGGCACAATAGCCGTCCTTTTTACACTGAGCGCCCAGGGGGCAAATGAAAACTTTTCTGTCTACCTGCTAAACGTAGGTGCTTTATTGGTTTCAATTATTGGAATATGCATACTCATCTTTATATTTTATTTAAACACCAACAGGCTGATCAGTTATATCGGATTAAATAACGAACAAATAATCAACCGTTTTATGGCATTTTTGATTTTTTGTGTGGGCCTCCAGATAGCAACCAGCGGAATTTCCAATGTAATAAAATCAAATTTTTTACTGCATTAAATATCGAAAGTCGAAATTTACTTCATCCCGATAGCTATCGGGATTCAACATTCGTTATTCAGTGTTCGATATTGTTTTCTTAACTTAATGAGCCTGCGTAGGTAAAAAGGTCATCCATATTTCTTAGTGCCCTACACTGACCACACGGGTAACTTTCCATTGATTATCCTTGTATTGCCAGGTATGGACAAATTTATACAGGCCTATTAAAGTTTGTCCGTTTTCGACATGAATAAACCTGTGCGTACCCATTTCAACGGCTCCATATCCCGGGATTGCATATACTTCCATAGTTCCGGGTATCAATTCGCGCCTTAAACCGGGTGTGGATGCAAATACTGACTTGAAACTGTTCATCGACGTGGTGTAATCGGCCAATCCGCCTTTGTCATGGTAAAATTCCAGGTTCGTTGCAAAAACTGTTTTCATTACCTCCAAGTCGTGCATATTAAATGCGTCGAACATTACGCTATCCATATGCATAATGGTTTTATACAATTTTGGATCCTTCGGCTCATAAGAGGTTTGCTGGCCAATTACAGGCTGTATGCTTACTATAAACAACAGCAAGAAAAAACAACTTGCCAGGTAGGGTAAAACACGGTTTGATTTTTTCATAATTAATTGAACCTGTTAATAAATATTTGATTGTATGAATATAAGCAAATGTAACTAAAGGCCAACAACCAAAAACAGCCTAAAACAAAGATTGGAGGCTACAAGCTGAGGTTTAACGAGTTTGCGGGCGGGAAATGAAATAAACATAAATGTGAGTTATTAAGACTCTGTGGAAAACTATCAACTACAAGCTTAAGTGAATATCCTGATATTTAAGCTGATGAAAATGAAATCACTGGAAGAACTTAATAAGGAGGCAGGTGAAATCAATTTAAAAATCAGGAAGCTACTTCTGAATAAGAATTGTTTTGAAGAGGGGTTGGCAGAAAAGATCGCTGTAGTAGTTACAATAACCACTTTACGCGAGCAATTGACTAAGATTCATAGAGAAATCAGGGTCAGAACTTCGGAATAAATAGTTAAATGATAATGGAGACCTGAACCTTCTCAATCGGTTGAATTGTACTTAGCACATATCGGGTGACTTGTTACCGCCATGTATCTAATTACTTATCCCACAATATGCCCCAAAGCATAGTTCATAAAATTGCTGGTCAACCCGTAATCTTCAGTTCCTTTACGGCGGATAAAAAAGAAATCGCGGGTTATTTTTAGTCCCTCAATGGGGACTTCCACTAAATCACCTTCCGCAAGCTGTCGGATAATGGATGGTCGGGGCATAAAGCCCAGGCATTGATCGGCTAATAAAAAGTTTTTTAAAGCTTCTGTACCACCTAATCTTATTTTAACAGATAGGTCTGCCGGTTTTATATGCAGGGCGGATAATGATTTTAACAAGGCGTTTAATGTCCCCGATCCCCTTTCGCGCAAAGCAAGCGGAGTTTTTACAAACTGTTTTAATGTTAACGACTTACCAGCCAGCGCACTTTTAGCGGAACATACCGGAATCACCTCATCGCTCATAAAAGCACGGTACGATACGGTTGTAAGTTTATTATCAACCTCAATAATGCCTATATCCACTTCATGATTAAGCAGGGCGTTCAAAATATACTCCGAATTTCGGTTAACCAGTTGTACATCAACATTAGCATATTCCTGCTGAAAACCAGAAAGTATCGATGGCAAAATATACAAAGCTATTGTTGTACTGGCCCCTAAACGCAAATGTCCTGCTGCATGAGATAGACTGCTCAAAACAGAAAGGTCATACTCAGCTTTTCGCTCAATTTCTGTGGCTTGTAGTAAATATTCATTTAGCTTTTTACCGGCTTCTGTTAGCAGGATGCTGTTTCCCTTGCGTTCAAATAAAGGCACTTTATACTGATCTTCAAGCGCTTTAATGTGTTTGCTGATAGCTGGCTGCGTAACAAAAAGTATTTGCGCCGCCTTACTAAAACTAAGGTTAGCAGCAACTTCCATAAAAACACGGTGTGAAAAGGAGATCATTTATACTGTTTTCACAAAGATAAGAAAACAGTATAATAAAAAGTTATAATGACGCCTTTCTGTATCGCGAATTAAAAGTTTTGTCATTTCGAACGATAGTGAGAAAACTTATACGCCCTGCATAGTCCGTCATGCATAGCCCGCCTTGCATATTTTATGAGTTTTCTCCTCGTTCCTCGTCGAAATGACATATTTTAATATCCAATCAAATAAAAAAGGGATAACCACTTGATCATCCCTATTTTATTATTGTTCAAAAGTCTCCCCAACGGGGGGGATTTAGAGGGGGCTTGGGCTTACGCCTCCACCCCTTGCCCTATCAAATTATTCGCATACAAATATTCAGCTATCTGCACGGCGTTGGTAGCAGCGCCTTTACGCAAGTTGTCGGATACTATCCAACAGTTCAAAGTATTTGGCTGACTCTCATCCCTGCGGATACGGCCAACAAATACTTCATCCTTATCATGCGCATCAAGCGGCATTGGGTATTTCAAATTGGCCGTATCGTCAACCACTACAATACCCGGCGATTTTGCCAGCAATTCCCTTACTTCGGCAAGGTCAAAATCATTGGCAAACTCAATATTTACCGCTTCCGAATGGCCGCCCATTACCGGGATACGTACGGTAGTAGCGGTTACCCGGATACTTGCGTCCCCCATAATTTTTACCGTTTCGTTCACCATTTTCATTTCTTCTTTGGTGTAACCGTTTTCGGTAAACACGTCAATCTGCGGAATTACGTTAAGGTCTATAGTATAAGGGTAAACCTTAGGGCCATCAATGCCTTTACGCTCGTTAAACAATTGGTCAACAGCTTTAACACCTGTACCTGTAACCGACTGGTAGGTGGACACCACTACCCTTTTTATTTTATATTTATCGTGCAATGGCTTTAAGGCCACTACCATTTGAATGGTTGAGCAATTTGGGTTGGCGATGATTTTATCCTCGGCGGTAAGCACATGGGCATTAACTTCGGGCACAACCAATTTTTTAGTCGGGTCCATGCGCCATGCTGATGAATTATCAATAACTGTTGTACCAACTTTTGCGAAAAGTGGCGCTTGTGCCAATGAAGTGCTGCCCCCTGCCGAAAATATGGCAACATCGGGCTTCTGTTTTATCGCATCCTCAACAGAAACTACCTTGTACTGCTTACCCTTAAAAGTGATCTGTTTACCAACACTTTTTTCAGAAGCTACCGGAATTAATTCTGTAACGGGGAAGTTGCGTTCTTCAAGAACCTGCAACATTTTAGTGCCCACCAAGCCTGTGGCACCTACTACTGCGACTTTCATTGTTTTCTTAAATTAAATTGCAAAGATGCGATTTTTGTTGGAAAGTTGAAATGTTGTAAGGTTGGAATGCTGAATTATATTGATTTAGTCCAAAGTCAAAAAAGTCAGTAAAGTTCGAAAGTTAACCTTTCAACTTTACAACATTTCAACCTTTCAACTTTACAACGTCTTTTCAACAATCTTTCTACCTTTGCCCCCAAACTCAGAAATGCATGGGCGAAAAGATTTTAATTATTGGCGCTAACGGACAGATTGGTACTGAACTGGCAAGCGCTTTGAGGGGCATTTATGGTTCAGATGCAGTAATTGCATCAGATATAAGCAGTCCTAATAATGCTGGCGGAGAAAATAACGGACCCTACGAAATTGTTAATGTGCTGGACAAGGACAACCTGCACCATGTTTTTGATAAACACCGTCCTACACAGGTTTATTTGCTTGCCGCGATATTATCTGCCATAGGCGAACAAAAACCCAAAATTGCCTGGGACCTTAATATGACCGGCTTATTACATGTACTCGATTTTTCTGTTGAGTTTAAAGTTGCTAAAGTTTTTTGGCCAAGTTCAATAGCGGTTTTTGGGCCGCACTCGCCGCAGCAGCAAACACCGCAATATTGTGTGATGGACCCCAATACGGTTTATGGATTCAGCAAATTGGCCGGTGAACGCTGGTGCGAATATTATTTTACTAAATACGGCTTGGATGTAAGAAGTATCCGTTACCCGGGATTGATAGGCTGGCGCACAAACCCCGGTGGTGGCACTACAGATTATGCTGTACATATTTTTCATGAAGCTTTAAAAACAGGAAAATATGAGAGTTTCCTCTCAGTCAATACCGCCCTGCCAATGATGTATATGGAAGATGCCATACGGGCTACCATAACTTTAATGAATACCCCTGCTGATACATTAAATATCCGTTCGTCATATAACCTTGCCGGGATCAGTTTTACCCCTGCTCAACTGGCTGATGAAATAAAAAAATATATCCCCGGTTTTGAAATAAGTTATAGCAATAATGATCCGCGCCAGGCTATAGCCGACAGCTGGCCAAAATCAATTGATGACAGCTATGCACAAAAGGACTGGGGCTGGAAACTGGAATATGATCTGTCAAAAATGGTAGAAGATATGCTGGTGAACATGAAGAAAATTATTTAAGAGTACTAATTGTCACGAATTATTTCGAATTTCACAAATTCAATTCGCGAATCAGTATTTTTTTAATTCGTGAAATTCGTGTTTTATATTCGCAAAAATTAGTGAACTTTAAATAGATATGGGAAGAGCATTTGAATTCCGTAAAGAAAGAAAACTTAAGCGCTGGTCTAAAATGGCAGTGCAGTTTACCCGTTTAGGTAAAGAAATTGTAATGGCTGTAAAAGC
>JAQBOA010000065.1 GCA_028288305.1 Mucilaginibacter sp. | reverse complement strand
GGATATTTCATAAAAAGCTCTATCTGGTGGATACGCTTTTTCATGAACCAGGTAAATACTGAATTAAAAATGGTCATAAATTATCAGGTTTGAGCGAAGGTTTTTCTTTTCAATACAAAGTTAGAGCCAAGATAAACTTTACGTACCATTTCATTAGCGGCCAGTACTTCGGGTACTCCTGATTCTAATATCTTACCTTCAAAAAGCAAATAGGCCCTATCAGTGATCGAAAGCGTTTCCTGCACATTATGGTCTGTGATCAATATGCCAATGTTGCGGTGTCTTAATTTTGCTACCATAGCCTGTATTTCTTCCACCGCAATTGGGTCAACGCCGGCAAACGGTTCATCCAATAAAATAAAATTAGGTTCGGCGGCTAAAGCCCTTGCAATTTCAGTGCGCCGCCGTTCACCTCCTGATAAAAGATCACCGCGGTTTCTGCGTACTTTATGAAGACTGAATTCATCTATAAGCTGTTCCAGTTTTTCCTGCTGTCTTTCTTTGGTCATCGTGCCCATTTCGAGAACAGCTTTAATATTATCTTCAACGGAAAGCTTGCGAAATACAGACGCTTCCTGCGCAAGATAACCTATTCCTTTTTGTGCACGACGGTACATTGGATCGCCGGTAATATCTTGATCTTCTAAAAATATCTTCCCTTCGTTAGGTTTTATCAAACCAACTATCATGTAAAACGAAGTGGTTTTCCCGGCGCCATTTGGCCCAAGCAAACCTACTATTTCCCCCTGTGAAACATTAAAGGAAACATCATTTACAACAGTTCGCTGCTTATATTTTTTTAATAAATTTTCTGCTCTTAAAATCATTTTTAATTTACGATTTACGATTTACGGTTTACGATTTACGATACGATTGAATAACCAAATCGTAATTCGTAAATCTTAATTCGTAAATCGAATTCCTTTAATATTTAACTGTATCGACCGCCGCTTCTGCCAAATATTTTCTTCTATTGAATAGCATATATCAAACGGTATATCTTTTTTTATTTGATGAATATATTTACCCAGGTTAAATGCTATGCACGAAAAACCGGGTGAGCCTGGCTGAATCACCGTCATCCGCAGGTGGTTTTCACCTATCAAACCTGCATTTCCGCTAACATACACATTTTTACTCAGGAATACAGGAGACATATTTTCAGGGCCAAATGGTGCAAATTGATTAAGTATTCTAAAAAATTTTGGTTCAATCTGACTTAAACGCAATTCTGCATCAATTTGTATTTTCTGTATCAATTGTTCAGGTTTAATTGTCGCACTCACCACTTCTTCGAAGCGGTTTGAAAAAGCTTCAATGTTTTCAGGATGCATGGTTAATCCTGCGGCATATTTGTGGCCGCCAAACTGGATCAGCAGGTCACTGCACCCGCATAGTGCTTCATACAAATCATAACCTACAACAGAACGGGCAGAACCGGCAATATATCCGTTTGAACGGGTAAGTACAATTGTTGGACGGTAATACTTTTCGGTAAGGCGTGACGCTACAATACCAATAACACCCTTATGCCAATTTTCATTAAATACAACAGTTGATTTTCTGCTTATCAGAACTTCATTATTATCTATTATGCCCAAAGCTTCGTCCGTTATATGCAGGTCATGGCCTTTGCGCTCTGTATTTTTTACATTAATCAGTAAGCTTTTTTCTTTGGCCGCGTTTTCATCGCAAGCAATTAATAATTCTACAGCGTGTTTGGCATCATCAATACGCCCGGCAGCATTAATACGGGGGCCCAGTAAAAAAACAACATCCGATATAGTATAGTTGGAAGTTTTACCTGCAACCTCCATCAGTGTTTTAACGCCGATACATGGGTTTGTATTTATTTTACTCAACCCCAGATGGGCCAGTACACGATTTTCACCGGTAATATGTACAATATCGCAGGCAATACTAATGGCCACGAGGTCAAAATAGCGGGTTATCTCTTCAAACGGAATGTCATTTTTTTCCGCATAAGCCTGTATTAATTTAAATCCAATACCGCAGCCAGACAGTTCTTTAAAAGGATAATCACAATCCTCACGCTTTGGATCAAGTACAGCTACGGCAGCAGGCAGTTCCGCACCGGGCAGGTGATGATCACAAATAATAAAATCAATATCTTTTGTATTGGCATAAGCAATCTTATCAACAGATTTAATTCCGCAATCAAGGGCAATGATTAATTTGAAGTCGTTTTGGGCGGCATAATCAATACCAATAGTGGAAATACCATATCCTTCATTATAACGGTCAGGAATATAATATTCCAGTTGATTATAATAATTTTTAAAAAAACCGTAAACCAGGGAAACCGCAGTAGTACCGTCAACATCGTAATCCCCATATATCATTATTTTTTCGCCGGCAGCCATTGCGCCCTCTATCCGTAATATTGCTTTTTCCATATCTGCCATCAGGAAAGGATCATGCAGGTGACGCGGATCCGGGCGAAAAAAGAGACGGGCCTCATTATAATTTTTGATGCCCCTGTCTATCAGCAAAGTACTTAAAACGGTATCAATATTTAGTCCGGCAGCTAATTTTTCTGCCTCCTCAGCATCGGCATTGTCTCTTACTGCCCACCGTTTATTCATATCTTTGTCGCTTTAAAACAGTAAATATAGATGAAAATATCGAACACCGGATTTCGAATTTTGAAGTAAAGTAATATTATCGGCGAGTTAATAACCATCATGCTATTGCCGAAGTATTTAACTATTCTTACTTCGATATTTTACATTCAGTATTCGTTATTATTAAAAAAACAAGTATAACAAATGAAAATTTTTGCTTTAGGTGAGGGATCATATTCTGTTGATGCTACCAAAAAATTCATTCCCTTTAATCCTGAAACAGATAATTTCAGGGAGCGGCCTGCCTCTTTATTCATTCACGTAAACCCTTTCCTGGTAAAAACAGATCATGACCTGATTGTGCTTGATACCGGATTAGGATATAAAAACAACCAGGATGAATTGTTTATTCATCAGCATATCCGTAATGCCGGTTTTGAACCGGAAGATGTAAGCCTGGTATTAATGTCGCATTTGCATTATGATCATTCGGGGGGGCTGGTAGTTGAACGTAATGGCAAGCTTCAACCAAGTTTTCCGCAAGCCCGGCACATTATTCAGCGGGGCGAATGGGACTTCGCTATTTCGGGAAAGTCGTCATCTTATCATAAAGAAATTTTTGAGGCTTTGCAGGGATCTGCCAATATCAGTTTAGTTGAAGGCTCTGGCGAAATACAACCTGGGATAAGATATGAGTTATCCGGAGGGCATGCTCCATTTCACCAGGTATTCTGGATAGAAAGCGAAGGATCAAAATGCTTTTTTGGTGGTGACGAATTGCCTGAACCAGAGCAACTGATCAGAAAATTTGTTGCGAAATATGATTATGATGGTCGTAAGGCAATGCAATTGAGGGAAGAATATGGAAAAATAGCCGCCGAAGAAAACTGGACTTGCTTATTTTACCACGCAAAATCTGTGTGTGTTGGTAAAGTAACTTATGAAGATGATCATTTTAAGGTAGTATCAGCCTAAGCGTGGTTGTGATCTTCAACCTTAAAAAGCTCAACTATTTTATCGACATTAAGTGGTTTGGATATAAAATCTTTTACCAGCGGGTACGATCTCGCTTTATTAATATCATTACTAAAAACTGAAGAGGAAATAATAAAAATTTTGGTTTTCCCTAAAGGATCGATATTTAAACGTTTATATTCGTCTAAAAACTCCCAACCATTCATAATGGGCATATTTATATCCAGTAGAATATAATCAGGTAATTTAGAAGGGTCTTTCTTTTGCGTATCAACTAACTGATCTATAGCATATTTACCGTTAAGGCAGGCTATAATATCAGTATTCAATAAAGCCTTCTTTATTAATTTAATGGAGATGAAATTATTAATCTCATCATCATCAACAAGTAATACACTAACGGATTTGCTATTAAAGTTCATATAAATAACTTACTACACTAATACGCTTATACGGAACGAAAATTTAAAAGGTTATATTGTTTTGTAATGTTGACAATAAATTTAAGACTTTTAATTGGTTTATTAACAATATACATATAATCAGTGTTTTATAATAAAATAATATATTAGCCGGATTATTCATTAGATAGCTTAATAACAAAAAAATTACAGGCTATTCTGCTGCTGATAAGGTTTATAATTATTAAAAACTATACTTTTAAAAATTAATTGTTCTTTAATTAACCTTTAGTTATAAAAGACTTTTCTGCTCAAAATATTTTAGTCAGGGAATTTATAAGGATCTAATATGTCAACACCAATCATAACCGGATTAATGGCCTACGGAATGTCCGGCAGAATATTTCAGGCACCGTTTTTAACTACTAATCCGGGATTTAAGTTTAAAGCAGTAGTTGAACGGCACGAAAAAAAAGCTGCTGCCCGCTACCCGGATGTTATCAGTTATAACTCAATTGATGAGCTATTGGCTGATGATGAAATTGAACTGGTAGTAGTAAATACACCAAACGATACACATTTTGATTTTGCTATAAAAGCGCTGAATGCCGGCAAACATGTATTGCTCGAAAAACCTGCTGCGGCAACAAGCGCGGAGGTTAAAATAATTTACGATTTAAGCAGGAAGGTAAACAGACACGTAATGCTTTATCAAAACCGCAGGTGGGATAGCGGATTTTTACAAGTAAAGGAAGTAATTGAAAGTGGGAAACTGGGCCAGCTGATTGAAGTTTATTTTCGCATGGACCGGTACAAACGTGCATTAAGCCCTAAATTGTTTAAAGAAACGGCATCAACACCTGCTAATGGGCTTGTTTATGATTTAGGGGCGCACCTGATTGACAACGCTATATGCCTGTTTGGAAAACCGCTCAGTTTTACAAAAACAACCGGTATATATAGGGAAGGATCGGAAGTGCCTGATTATTTTACTTATCATTTAACCTATCCTAATCAGCTAAATGTATTTTTAACTTCGGGTTTGCTTATTGCCGAGGTTTTGCCAGGTTTTGCAATACATGGTACATTAGGAAGTTTTGTAAAAGAAAGATGTGATGTGCAGGAAGCCCAGTTAGACAAGGGAATGCTGCCTACTGACAAGGACTATGGAATAGAACCGGAAGGCAGCGATGGAAAATTGGTAATTATGGACATTGAAAATAAAAGAAATGTATCATTTTTAAAACCGCCGAAAGGTAATTATAACGGTTTATTCGACGCTGTTTATAACACCATACGTCATAATGCGTTATATCCCATAACTGAAGAACACATTGCCTGGCAGTTGGAATTGCTCGAAGAATAAAAATATCGTATAATGCCCCAAAATTTACTTTTTAATATATGAAAAAATTATTGTTGTTTTTTTGCCTTATCTTATCGGCAGGTTATACTTTTGCACAAACTTATACTCCTCCGACAACTATCCCACCCTATCACATATTAACAACTGATAGTGTTTATGTAACCCCTGCCAATTTAAAAAAGAACAAGCCGGTAATGATTATTTATTTTGCGCCTGACTGCAGCCATTGTAAAAATTTAATGTTTGAAATGAAACCCCATATGGAGGCTTTTAAAAATGTGCAGGTTGTGATGATAACCTTTGTATTGCAGTTAAAAGCCACACAAACTTTTTACCGTGATTTCGATTTAAAGAAATATCCGAATTTCACTGTAGGAACCGAGGGATATACTTACGTAGTTCAAAGATTTTACGAAGTGAAAACCACCCCTTACATTGCTCTTTATGATAAAAAAGGCAAACTGGTAAAAGCGTATGATAAGGTGCCTAAAATTGATGAACTAGTAGATGAGGTAAAGAAAATTTGAGGTCAGAAAATTGCAGGTGTTACTTTAACTAAAATTTAATCCCATTCTTCTGGCTTCTGACCTCCGACCTCTGACTTCTTTATTTTTTTCGTAATAGAATTATTACTCTTTAAGCCTGTTTCTTTATCAACAAAGTTACAGGCTTTGTTGTTGTTATGAGATCATAAAAAGTGATTTTTACGTCATGAAATCTACTTTAAATAAAATATTAATAATATTCCCGCTGTGTTTGCTATATTTTTCTTTGGCGTATGCACAGCAGGATACAACCGGAGGCTCGGTATCCGGTAAATTAGTAGATGCCGTTAATAACCAGCCTCTTAGTTTCGCCACAGTTTCATTGGTTCGCAAATCGGATAAACGTCCTGTAAAAGGAATACAAACCGACATGAATGGTAATTTTACCCTTGCAGGTATTAATAACGGCATATATACGTTACATGCTACTTATGTAGGTTATTTATCATATATAAAAGATACTATTGCCATAACCCCGCAAAAACAAAATATACAACTGGGCAATATAAAACTGAGCCAGGGAAAAGGCCTGCTAAAAGAGGTGGTAGTAAGTGCACAAAAAAGCCAGATACAATTAGGCATAGATAAAAAATCTTTTAATGTTGACCAAAGTCTGGTTAGCCAAGGCGGTTCAGTAACTGATTTGTTAACTAATGTACCATCGGTACAGGTTGATGTTAATGGAAATGTAAGCCTGCGCGGGTCCACTAATGTTAAGATATTGATAAATGGCAAGGAATCTGCTTTAACCGGCGGCGACATTTCCGATATTTTACAATCAATCCCTGCCAGTGCAATTGAAACCATTGAAGTAATTACTAACCCTTCTTCAAAATACCAGGCCGAAGGCGATTCAGGTATTATCAATATTATATTGAAGAAAAATGTCCAGAAAGGGTTTACAGGTTCGGCATCTGCATCGGCAGGCTCCCAAAATACTTACAACGGAACAATTAATCTTGCTTATCAAAACAGCAAAGTAAATATATACTCCAATTACAGCTATCGCCATGGTGACCGGATTGGCAACGGTACAATTGACAAAACAACAACGTCGAATAATGGGACAATTCAAACCCAAAATCAAACAGCCGATCAAAAGTTTACATTTACCGGGCAGAACATACGTAGCGGAATTGATGTTTATTTAAGCCCTAAAACTACCTTGGGCTTATCGAACAATATTAATATCCGCAACCGTAACAGGTTTCAGTATGGCAATACGTTTATAAATCAGAACGATTCTTTATTACAACGCATAGATCAGAATAATATATCAAATGGCCATGGAACAAATGTTGATTTCAGCCTTGATTTTGACCATAAGTTTAAAAAGAAGGATGAGGAATTGACTGCTAATGTTGATTATGGTGTTGATAAAAACAATAATTTCGACAATTTTCAAAGTGACTATAATTATTATTACCCGCCTTCATATTTCCCATCAGTACAAAACAATACTACCATAGGCACACAGCACAATTGGAATTTTCAGTCTGATTATACCCTGCCACTGAAGAACGGAAAACTGGAAGCGGGTATCAGGAGTACCATCAATAATAATAACAGCAATTTTATTTCCGATACATTGAATATCGCTACCGGTGGTTTCAATTATAACCCTTTTTTATCAAACGATTTTATTTACAAACAAAACGTTAATGCTATTTATACCAATTACGAGCATACATTTGGAAAATTCAGTATACAGGGCGGTTTAAGATTAGAAGATGCCCATATAAGGACCCAACTTATTGATAGTACAACAACAAACAACAAGCAGGATTATATAAGATTATACCCGACCTTATTTTTAACCGAAAAACTGTCTGATAATCAAACCTTACAACTAAGCTATAGCAGGCGCGTAACACGCCCTAACTCCAGGCAATTGTCGCCATTTATTGATGAAAGTAATAGGCTAAACTATTCACAGGGCAACCCTAATTTGCAGCCGCAGGACACACACTCCTTTGAATTGAGTTATATCAATTATTGGAAGACCGTTACGCTTACCTCATCATTATATTACAGGCTTACTTATAATAATATTCAACAGATCACCATTCCATTAACTCCAACAAACCAGGATACTACACTAACCCAATTTGAAAACATAAAAAGCGCCACCAATGCAGGTTATGAACTGATTGCTAAAGTAAGTCCAACACAACAACTGGATTTTACAGCCAACGTGAATGTTTATTACCGGTCTATCCAGGGCGACCCGGCTTTGGGATTACTATCTACCTCTGGCTACTCCTGGAATGGAAATATAACAGCCAATATCAAGCCTGTTAAAAAATTAGGCATACAGATAAGGGCCGACTACCAGGGCCCGCAGGTTATACCGCAAGGAACAATGAGGGCCATGTACGGCGTTGACGGCGGTATAAGATACGATTTAACTAAAACGCTTAATTTAAGTGTAAACTCGCGTGATATTTTTAATACGCGGCATTATGTTTCCGATATAAGCTACAATACGCCAAGCTTTACCTCCACCCAGGTATCAGACCGCCGGTTTTCTACCCGCGTAGTTTTGGCTACCCTCTCCTACCGCTTTGGCAATAACGGCATTAGCCAAAAACGAAACAAAACTAAAGAGCAGCCACAGCAGGAACAGGATGTACCGGATGAAAGTACCCCGGCGCCAAGTTCAGGTGGAGGACAGACTGGAGGCGGAAGTTCCCGCAGCAGCCGATGAGACTTGGTTGCGTATGGTTAGGGACGGCACTTATGGAATTTACTTAGCATGCGGGCAATGTCGTCAAGTTAAGAAAACAATATCGAACACTGAATAACGAATGTTGAACCTGCCTGCCTGCTGGCTGGTTATGAAGTAAAATTCGGCGTTCGATATTCAAAACTACTCTCTTGAACACCATCGAAAAAAAACATACGTGAAAAATTCGTTACCAGCCAGCCGGCAGGCAGGCAGGTTCGATATTAATATTTTTTTTATTTTTTTTCCTTAACTTAATGGCATTGACCTCGCGCCAGTTGGCAAATTACCGGAATTCCTAATATTACATTTTATTGAGCACGGCACACGTTTGCAAATTCCGCCCGAAATGATTCCCGTTTAAGTAAAGATGATGTTACCTTTGTATTAAATCATATTGATAACGACCACAGAACAACGGATATTACATTGCAAAGGGTTGGAAAATTGTCGATGAGCTTCAGTTGAAAGTTGTTTGCATTTTACGAAATCTTGATGGAACACTCAACAGCTGCTCAACTCTTAAAATGCCGTCTTTGCTTGTGATTTAGCCGGTTTGGACATGAATGTTCTGTCAGAAGGTTATTGTAATGATTTCCTTTGTACAAACGTTAATATCATGAACAAGTTAACTTTCAAATCCAGCAAGAAAAAAATTTTCTTCACCATAATTGTCCTGGTAATTGCCTTTGCCGGGGCTCAATTTATACATCCGGAAATAAAGAATCCGCCTGTAACATCTGACTTTGTTGCACCGCCTGATGTCAAGTTATTATAAAGCGGGCATGTTACGACTGCCATTCTAATGAAACCAATCTCAGATGGTATGATAAAACAGTTCCTGTTTACTGGCAGGTTGCAGCGCACGTAAAACAAGGCAGGGAGGGATTGAATTTCTCCGACTGGAAAAAGATGGCACCTGCAGATCAAAAAGCTAAATTCTGGGAGATTGTAAACCAGATTGCTGCAGGGGCTATGCCCATTAAGAGTTATGAACTGGTTCACCCATCTGCCAAAGTTTCTACCGAAGACCTCGCTGTTTTAAAGAAATATATTAAGGAAATGGCACCTAAAAACAAACCCGGAGATACTGCAAAAACAAATGCGATAACTAAACAATACCAGCAATGGCAAAATGGGAAGATAATGGTTAGCAGCCTTCCTAAAGCCCTAAACGGTATTACCTATATCCCGGATTATAAAAACTGGCAGGCCATAAGCACAACCGAGCGTTTTGATAACGGCACCATGCGGGTGATTTTCGCTAATGATATTGCTGTAAAGGCAATTAAGGACAATCATATACACCCTTGGCCAAATGGGGTCATATTTGCAAAGGTTGCCTGGGATCAAAACGAAGACAAGGATGGCAATGTAAAAACAGGGGCCTTTAAACAGATTGAATACATGATAAAGGATGATCAGAAATACTCGTCGACTGAAGGCTGGGGATTTGCCCGTTTTAAAACTCCAAAAATGGTACCTTATGGAAAAACCCTGCTGTTTGCCAATGAATGTATTAATTGCCATAGGCCACAAAAAGACGAGGACTTTGTATTTACCCAACCTATTAAACACTAAGCGTTATGAAAAAGTTACTTTATATATGTTTTGCAGGGATTTTCCTGTTTTCGGCCTGCACTGATAACATCAAAAATGTTCATTTGTTAAATGACAAAGCTGCCCTGCCATCTGCTTTCAAATTGGATACGTTGGGTTTAAAAGTCATGTCATCATTTATCAATAAAAAACTGGGCACCATGTCTATCCTTTATGCTAATCCCCTGGCTTTAAAAAATGCAATTATTGGGTTAAAAGAACGTCAGGCGGGAGAAGTATTTACACTAATTACCTGGAAACAACAGGATGATGATCATTGGTTTGGCGCTAAAATACCGGGCTATCTGCTATCAGCAGAAGTTATTAAAACTACTTCAACCGGGAACCGTACCTTTATTAATTATAAAAAGTACGATGGCAAGAACCTTGTTGCAGATCAGGATACAATGCATCAGCAAGATAGAATAAAGTACATCTTTGATCAGCAACCGTCAGTAACGCCATGATATTTGCGGAAAATAATCATGCTGGTAATAAAAAAGTTTTCAGGGTATCGGCCAGGATAATTTGGTTCAGCTCCCTGTTTATGGGGATATTAGCCTCCATCCCAAAGATACTTCAGCTTCATACCCATGGCTCTGAATTGTTAGTGGACTCATCCATCGCCTTTCTGTTTTCGTTATTTATATGGTATTATAATATCTACAGCCTGCCAAAATTTTCCAACCAGTATAATGCTACCCGCTTTTTTAACGGGAGGCTTATAAAAAGCTTGTTGCTTGGTATAGCGTTAATGCTGGTATTGGTTAGTGCTCATCAATTGCTATTCTCAAAATATCTGTTTCAATCTATGATACTGATGTATCAATTTAGGGGTATTCTGATGAACCTAACCATATACATGTTTTTGCACCTGCTTTATCAAAGTTATCATGCCAGGTTAATGGGCATCGATTTAGAACGCATTAAGGCAGACAATATAGGTGCACAATATGAGTTGCTTAAACAGCAGGTTAATCCTCACTTTTTGTTTAACAGTTTAAACACGCTAAAATCAATGGTTGAGATCGGCGATGAGCATGCTGCCGATTTTATTGTAAAGCTTTCTGATTTTTACCGTTATACGCTCGAAAACAGGAAGATGAACATTATTAGTTTGTCAAAAGAATTGGATATTCTGAATGCTTACCTTTTTTTGTTAAAAGCGAGATTTGAGGATGGGATTCTGCTTAACTTTAAAATCAGCAACAAGCATAACTCAAGCAATATTCCCCCTTTTACTTTACAGCTGTTGGTCGAAAACTGTATTAAACATAATGTGGTTTCGTTGGAACAACCTTTAAATATTAATTTATATTCGGATGGCGACACACTGGTTATAGAAAATCAATTGCAACTGAAAAAAATACCGGAATCATCTATTGGCATGGGCCTTGAAAATATTAATCAGCGTTATCTGCATTTATTAGGAAAAAAGATTGAAGTTATAGCAGATGAACTGCATTTTAAAGTTAAGCTTCCAGTAATTTATGAATATACTGATCATTGAGGATGAGGTAAAAATTGCCAGGGCTTTAGCGCAGCTGATTGTTAATGTGCAGCCGGAGGCTAAGATCGTTGCTTCTAAACAAAGTGTATCCGGAGCGGTCCTTTATCTCACGACAAATAACAGGCCCGATCTGATCTTTATGGATATCCAGCTGGCGGACGGCTTGTGTTTTGAGATATTTAAGGAAGTGAAAATTGTATCGCCGGTGGTGTTCTGTACTGCTTATGATTACTATGCCATAGAAGCATTCAAATCCAACGGGATTGATTATATACTGAAACCCTTCTCCAAAGAGACTATTTTAAAAACTTTTGAAAAGGTAAGCAAATTCCAAAGCTTTTTTCAAAATCCCAAAAACGACCTGTTAAATATTGAAGCCCTTTTAAGCAGAATCAGCGTTCCAGTGGAAAAGAAAAGCTTCCTTGTATTTAAGAATAATAGTTACATAACCATTGCCACTGAGAACATTGCTTTTTTTTACATTCGTAATGAAATACACACCATCGTCACCTTTGATGAAAAGGAATACGGCATTACTCAATCGCTGGACGAAGTGCATAATCTGGTATCTGATAAACAGTTTTTTAGACTGAATAGACAATATCTAATAAATTTTGCAGCTGTTAAAGAAGTGGAGCATTATTTTTCCCGCAAACTGTTAGTAAAGTTAGTGATATCAACCTCCGCACAATTAATAGTTGGAAAAGATAAAGCGACAATTTTTTTAGGGTGGCTTGAAAAAAGGTAATGTTCATCCTTGGCCTGATAAAAATGGAGAACACCCTCTGGATATGCAGCTCAATCAAAAGAGCTGGCATGCTAATGACCTGGACATATGCCTCCCAAATAAGACTTCATAACCAGCCAGCGGGCAGGCAGGTTCAGCATTCATAATTCAATGTCCGATATTAATTCCTTAATTCGCTCCTCGCAGTGTCTATCACAAATGCCCTCCCGTTGTATAAGTTAAACTTAAAGATTCACCCTATACTTTGTACTACGACCACCTGCCCCCATATGCACCAGCACGCCTTTTTCCAATAAATCTTGCAGGTCTCTCGTGGCTGTCGCTTTCGACGCCTTTGTTATCGAACCATATTTACCCGCGTTTATGCTCCCCTCAAAACCTGCCGGACCTTCTTCTAATACTCTTTTGATTACTTTCAACTGCCGTTCGTTAAATTGATCTCTGAACAGGTCAAAGAATCTTGTTTTTTTTAAGGTAAAATTAATTTGTTCTTCAGCAAAGAGTTGTGCTTCTACTGTTACGCCCACAAAATATTCTATCCAATGTGTAATTTCATTCGTTTTTTGGGCTGCTTCCAACGCATCATAATAATCTTTTTTATGAGCTTCTATCGTCCGCGATAAGCTTAAAAAAACCGGGTAACCAATACCCTGGGATAAGGCTTTTTCGGCAATGGCCCGGCCTATCCTGCCATTCCCATCTTCAAAAGGATGTATGGATTCAAAATAAAGATGAGCGATCGCTGATCGTACTACGGCTTTTTTAATTTCGGGTTTTTCACCGGGGCCGCTTAAGTTAAACCAGTCGATAAACCGTTCCATTTCCAGGGGAACGAGTGCGGATGGCGGCGCTTCGAAGTGTACTTTTTCTTTTCCCATTGCACCCGAAATGATTTGCATCGGCTCAGGATGATCGCGCCATTCACCAACTTTAATTTTTGCGTTGGCGCCCAGCAGCATTTTATGCCAGGCAAAAAGCTGTTCTTTAGTCAATGCATCCATGTATGTATTACGCACATCAATCATCAATTCACTAACACCTACCGCTTTTTTATCCGGTACAGGCTCGTTGATTTTATTTAGGCCGAGGTTATTCCGGATAGATGACATTACATCCTTGCGACTAAAATATTCCCCCTCTATTTCAGAAGTTTTAATCGCTTCGGCCACCATGATTTCAATGACGGCTTCCATTCGTGTATCTTCGGGCAAAGCCTTCATGATACCGCTGATATGCCCCGTTTTTTCGGCAAAAAGAAACAACTCATCCTCTATGCCCGAAAGATCATATGTAAAATTTGGCCAGTCGTTTTGTTGCCAATTGTATGTCATGAGCCGATTAATAAAATTATTCGGCTCAAATATAATAAATATATGAGCCGAATAAAATTACTATTTGGCTCACATATTATAAATTAACTTGCTTCTTAGTCTTTCTTTCATCTTTCCTGTTAGGGCGTATCGGTATGATTTGTTTTGGGTGACAACCTCAAATTATTTTTAATATTTATCTTTATCGCGATGGAACTGGATAGGTTTGAATACGAAATGCTGGATGCGCTGCTGGAGGCTTTTGGACAAAATAAAAGCTTAACCCGTGAGCAGGTACTAGACATATTTGATCACGATGAAGACTATGCCGCCTCAATGATCGGCTTCCTGGAAAGTAATGGCTTAGTAACCGTAGTTGGCAACAGGTTGCCGCTCATCATAAACAAAGAACCCAGGGCCGTTATGTTTTTGGCCAACGGCGGTTTTGTTAGTAGTAATGATGAGTTGGTTGAAACTGAAGAGCCGGCAACAGAGACGGAGCAATTAAAAGAAGGGGATCTAAAGCCACAGGAAAAAAAATCGAACTATGAGCATACATTTGAGGAACACGACAAAAGAATAAGGTCTCTGGAGTTGAGGATCAAACGTTTTGAATATTTGAAATTTCTATTGTGGGGCTGCCGGACTCGCAATATTGGTATTAGCCGTTTACATTGTTAAATTGCTCTCGCATCGCCATCATTATTAATAAGAACCTTTTCTGGCGCTATGCAGCGCAAGCCAAAGAGGCAGTGGGGCAAGGTTTTCAATAAATAATGGTCACTGAACCGCTAAATTTTTGTGTGCCCTTTTTAGAGGTAAGAACATAATAATATACGCCCGCAGGTAATTTTTTACCTCGATACTCGCCGTTCCATGAAGTAGTGTATCCTTTACTTTCAAATACCAAATTTCCATAACGGGTATAAACTCTTACCAGTACGGATTGGTCATTATCAAGTCCTTCAATGGTCCAGATATCATTTATTCCGTCACCGTTTGGGGTGAAGGTATTTGGTATCCATATATCGGGGCATTTGTCAGCTACAATTATCTGCTGTGTAGCCTCACATCCATTGGCATCAGTAACGGTTAAGCTAACTGTTTGAGGCAAACTTACACGATACGTTTGATTTCCTGGCTGGCCGTTCCATATGTATTGTGCATAACCGGGTGGTGCAATGAGTGTAACCGGCTGTTGTTTGTAAGTACAGATAGTTGTATCCTTAACTCTTAAGATCGGGTTTGGTAAAAATGTAGTGCTTATACTGGTGTCTGCCTGGCAGCCAGCCGGAGATGTAACCACTGCAGTGTAATTTCCAGCAGTATTGACACTGATCTGATCCGTTGTTTCACCTGTTGACCATTTGACGGTTCCACCTGTATGACGTGCTAACAGGTCAACAGTTTGACCTTCACACAATGTTGTTTTTACTATCTTTTCGATAGTGACTGTTGGGAACGGATTAAATACTAATAGCAAAACAGCCGATGTTTGCGAACATAGCGTCCCATCTGTATTAACCGTTTTATTTACTACTGATGCGGTATAGTTACCTGGTATATTAGTTATTAATGAAGTGTGGTTGCTATTATTGGTTTGCAGCACATTATTCATGTACCAGTTAATGGTATAAGAAGGATCAGGTAGTATCGAAACAGAAAGCGTGGCATTCTCGCCAATGCAATACATCGCTTTATCAGCGGTGATAACTGGGGTAGGTAATTGGATGAGGTTAACCTGCACTTCTTTTGATGGCACCCAACTGTTAGTACAGGCGCTTACTTCAACTTTGTATTTACCTGTTTGGGTAACAATAAATGAAGAGGTAGTATCGCCATTTAAAACATCGTTGGTATACCATTGATAGTGATAACCCGAGTTATAAGTTGTTTGAAGAGTGACAGGTGTATTATTATTGCATTGCTTTATGGTATCGGGATAATTAAACGTAAATACTGGCCCGTTGACAATGTTTACCCGTAAATGGTTGCTTGGGATATGAATATCTTCACAGGGGTCATATAGAACTGCATAGTAATCGCCCGCTGTTTTTATGGTCAGTGTGTGATTGCTTTGGGCGGGCAGCTCATTCCCATTTTCATACCACTGAATGGTGTAGCTGCCATTTAGCGAAGAATTAACCACCGCCAAAACGGAATCTCCTGTACATACATTTAATGAGGATAAAGTATCTGGCTTGTTTAAAAAATTAATGGCCTGTATTGGCGTTGAGTTTAAAAATGCCGCATAATCAGGTTTAAGCAGGTACAACCCGTCATTGGCGCCAAGCCATACACCGTTTTCGCATATTGGGTGCGCATCAGATACTGCATTCACACAAATATCATTTATTATGGTATTCCCCAGCGCAGCATAGTGAAATAATGAAAATTTAGCTGGATAAACGCCAGTGGGATTATTTAGTGTACTGCTGAAGTAAAAGCCATTATCTGTCCCAATAAGCAGGTTCTGTTTGACTATTTCGGAATTATAATAACTACTAAAGGCCGTTAACCCCATAATGTCAGTGATCTTATTCACTTTTATGCCGCTTAAATATTGGAACCATGGATCCGTTACAATATTATCGCTAAAGTTGCTCCCAGTTTGGAACATCCCGTTTTCAGTTCCCCAAAAATACGAGGCAAAAACTGTCGTACTAAGATCCAGGTTGAATGAAAACACCGTATTTACATTACTGCCAAAAGTATGATTACCCTTCCAAACATAACCCACGACGAAGGGCCCCGGAAGCGGATCGACGCCATCGGGATTAAATGCTACAGGCAAATATTGCAGTGTATCTGTTGTCCAGCCAGACTGATCATAGGCCGTGCTGTCTTTATAGATTTCGTTCCGATAAGTGGACTCATAGATTCTGCTATTGGCAATTGACGAATTCCCAGCAAAGGCACCATCGGGAAGAACGCCGATGGTTTGCGTTTGGACGTTAAATGTTCGGACACCCTGGTCGGTACCGATAAGCATTTCATTCCTTGTACCTGGACCGAGACTCCAGCCCAGGTCTATTCCCAACGAGTTTACGGTTCCCGGTATCCCATCGCTGCTGCCTATGACCCGAAAAGTTCCATTTGCCCATTCAATTACGTTGGTTGCATTGGTGGCTATAAATACCGTATCTGCACTATGTCCCATTATGTCCACAAATTGAAAATTGTTATAAGCGGCAAATTTGGAGCTGTAATCATCAATAGCCAGGGTGACGCTATTTACCCGGTATACACTGTTGTTTTGACCAAGCACCCACAAATAAATATCATGAAAATCGCGTTTTACTTTCAGAATCTTTTGTCCGTTAAGCAAATGCGCATTTAAATGAAAATCAACATCCTGCTGCTGGCCGTACGCCCTTATACAAATTAATAATAAAGCAATAAAAAAGATAATACGAAACTGCATGCGATTGCCAGTTTAGGCAACCGAAGGTAGTAAATTTGAAGTAGAATTTATAATAATGTCTAAGAATCAGTTAAAAGAATGATTTCTTGCGGGTTAAGAAGCGATACTAAACCAGCCAGATTGTAACGCAACAAAGCCGTGTGGCTAATTCGCCTTAACAGTCAGCGAACAACTCATCCAAACTGCCTACTGCCAACTCAAAACTGCCAACTATTGCTGCTGCTGTTGTTGCTGTTGCTGAATTATCTCCATATACCGCTGGTAGCTATTTTTTGATGATTCGGATACAATACTGGTTACATGGGCTTCATGAATTTGGGTATCATTGCTATTCAGCACATTTTCATCATCAACCGATACGGCGACTTCAAGCTTATGGTTTGATGAGCCTTTGTAAACACCTTTTACAGGTGAACAGTCCGAAAAATTACGGCCTACCGCCAGGCGTACATGGGTTTCGTTAGCAATACAGTTATTAGTAGGATCAATACCTAGCCAGCCATAATCAGGAATGTAAGCTTCGGCCCAGGCGTGGGTTGCACCTTCACCGCGCATGTTATCGCGCTTACTGGTACAAATGTAACCACTTACATACCTGGCTGGTATTTGAACCAGGCGCAGCATTTCCATTAAAATATGGGCAAAATCCTGACAAACGCCGGCTTTTAATTTCCATATTTCATCCAGTTTTGTTTCAACCGTTGTAACACCTTTTATATATTCAAAATTGTCATATACATATTGGCAAAAACGGAGAGCCGCCTGGTAAGGGGTATCATCATTTGATCTTTCTTTATCAACAATAACCTTCAATTCTGATAGTCCTTCAAAATATTCCTGTTTCAAAAAATCAATATAGGGCACCATAAACTGCAGTCGTTTAAGGTCTTCCCATTGGTGGGATGGAAATATATCGTTTTCGGGCAATGTCCTGTGTTTTGTAGATACCCAAATTTTTGAGTTAATTGTTAATACCATGTGTGGCTCGCTATAAGTAAAACTGCCCACCTCGTTGCCATAGTAGTCAATATGGGTATCAACAACAGGGTTACCGGTTATGGAAAGCTCTTGTTTTAAAACATCCTGGTATTCGTCCTTTATCGGGAACAAAATAATCTGGTTGGCGCTATCGCGAACCGGACTTTCATAAATATACCTGGTAATATGCTGTATCTCAAATTCGGGCATCTTGTTTAATTATTTAATTTGGCAGTTTGAAAATTTTAAAATGAAGAATTGCTCCCATTTTCCAATTTTCAAATCAGCACATCTTCAAATTGATTCTATGAATTCGCAAAATAATGTTCATTTAGTGAATTACCAATACCGTAAAGTTCCTTTCTTATTTCCATAAGATATAAATGTAAGCCGTCCTGTTCAATAGTTTGCACAGTACTGTATTTAATGCGGCTTTGCAGCCTGCCTATCTGGAAGGACATACCTCTGTAATCTTCCAGGTTGCTTTCGTCCTTCAGCCTTTCAAAATAGCGCTGAATATTATTGACCGAATAAATTACTGAGCGGGGGAAATCATTATTTAACACCACTTGCTCTAAAATATTTGAGGCTTCAAAACCTCCGCGATATTTTTTTAAATACAACTCATAACCACCCAGCGAAAGCAGCAGGTGTTTCCAGTAACTGGTATCTGTCAGCAAATCGGGATTGTCATTGACGGAGCCAAATTTTGTATCCAATATATCTACCGATTGTATTGCCCTCTCCAAATATTTGCCAATATTCATGAAGCTGCGCCCTTCCCCGCGTTCCATAGTGATCTCGGCTGTACCGTAATAAAGCATCACCTGTTTTATCAAAACATCCAGCACACTTATCGGGTCTTCACGCTGCAATGACCTTTCAAGACGATGGTCTTTTACCGCATGGTAATATTCATTTAAACATTGCCAAAGGTCTTTCGGAATATGTTCCTGAACGCCGCGCGCATTTTCGCGGGCCAGGGTAATAATATTTAAAATAGAATTTGTGTTACTTTTACCGGTAACCATATATTTTAATACTGCACGGCTGTCATTTTCCAGCTTGTCGGTTTCATCTTCGTCTGATCTTGCAAAAATCCTTATTACAGGCTCCCATGTAAACTCCTGCACGGTATCCTGCGATGAGGCGTAATTTATTTTTAACATACGCAGCATACCATCACTGCGCTCAATATAACGGCTTAACCAATAAAAACTTGCTGCTACCCTGCTTAACATTTTGCCCCCTAACCCCCTAAAGGGGGAATTATTTTGGATTTGTTTAATTTATGATTTATTAAATATTGCTTATTTCCTCCCCCTTCAGGGGGTCGGGGGGCTACGCCAACACCCAGGTATCCTTACTGCCGCCGCCTTGCGAACTATTTACCACCAGCGAACCTTCTTTTAGTGCCACCCGTGTTAATCCGCCCGGAACAATTTCTATACCGCTTGGTCCATATAAAGCATAGGGCCGTAAGTCGATTCTGCGCGGCTGTAATTCGCCCTGTAAATAACAAGGCGCTGCCGAAAGGCTTATAGTAGGCTGAGCAATAAAATTCCTTGGCTCTTTTAAAATCTCCAATTTATAATCTTCAATCTCCTGTTCGGTCGCCGCATGCCCCATCAGCATACCATATCCCCCACTGCCGTTGGTTTTTTTGATCACCATATTATTTATGTTTTCAAAAACGTGTGCGCGTTCATCAGCATTGCCAAGCTGATGGGTAGGTACATTTTTCAGTATCGGTTCTTCATTTAAATAATAGCGTATCATTTCGGGCACATACACATATACCGCCTTATCATCGGCCACGCCGGTGCCAATGGCATTTACTATGGCCACATTACCTTTGCGATAAGCGCCCATAATACCGGCAACCCCGAGCATACTTGTAGGGTTAAATACCAGCGGATCAAGATACTCATCATCAACCCTGCGGTATATTACATCTACCTGTTGCAGCCCAGTGGTGGTTTTCATATAAACTTTATGATTGTTGACTACCAGGTCGCGGCCCTCCACCAGCTCGACCCCCATCAAGCGTGCAAGGGTGGTATGCTCAAAATAGGCCGAATTGTATATTCCCGGCGTCAACAAAACTATAGTTGGATTATGTATTTGCCTTGGCGACAGCGCCATCAAATTTTTATATAATATGTCGGGATATTCGGTTACACTTCTCACCCCGCATTTAGGAAGCAGGTCGGGGAACAGACGCTTAATGATCTCGCGGTTTTCCAACATATAACTAACACCCGATGGCGTGCGCAGGTTATCTTCGAGCACATAAAAAGTACCATCATGGTCACGGATCAGGTCGATGCCTGATATATGTACATAAATATCATATGGAACCTGCAATTGGTACATCTCACGAAGAAAATGCGGGCAGGAATAGATAATGTCTATCGGGACAATGCCATCTTTAACAATAAACTGGTTATGATAAACATCCTTTAAAAACAGGTTAAGTGCGGTGAGCCGTTGTTTAATGCCTTTTTCTACAAATGCCCACTCATCAGCGGTAATAATACGCGGAATAATATCAAACGGAAAAATCTTTTCAATACCCTCGCCACTGTTATAAACGGTAAAAGTAATTCCCTGGCTCATAAACAAACGCTTGGCCAGTTCCTCTTTTTTATTGAGATCATCCGCCGATTCACCGGAAATATAGTCTATAACCTTTCTATAATGGTTGCGCACACTGGCATCAGCACCATACATTTCATCCCAAACGCCTTGTATAGGGTTATATTTATCAAAATAAGCTGATTCCTTCATAAAATAAATACAATAATCAAAAATAATATAATCAGTTATTTTTAAAAACCGTAATTTATGAAGTGTTTTTGTTTAAAAACGAATTATTTATCAATTATTTTAATAAATTTTTAATATAAATTGATAGTTACACTAAAATTTGTAATTTAAATTGAAAGAAATGGTAAAAATTCAAGCTAAAGTTTAAAATTCACTAAAAGATGAAGAATTTAATCGGCAGTATTGTAGGAACTAATTCAATTTTGGCTTGTAAAAAATATTGAACTGGCTTTTTAAAGTGATTTTAAATTGTTTTTTGTTACGATAGGCAACTGCTAATCCATTTTTTGCACCGGCACTACCGGTACCGGCAATGGTAGTTACCACCCCTGCCGCAGTTATTTTGCGGATCAGGTTGTTATTGGTATCAGCTACATAAACATTTCCTGCAGCATCAACCGCCAATCCGCTGGGGCCGTTAAAAGAGGCGGCTGTTCCTGTGCTGTCTATAGCGCCCGCCAAACCGCTGCCTGCAAGTGTAGTTACTATACCGGCCGGTGTAATTTTGCGGATAAGGTTGTTAACACCATCAGCAACATAAACATTATCAGCTGTATCAACGGCAACACTGTTTGGATAGTAAAAAGTCGCTAAGCTATCGGGGCCGTTATTAGCGCCTGTTTGTCCGGTTCCGGCAAGCAGGTTTACCGTTCCGGCCTGATTTATTTTAAGAATATTATTGTTAAGATAATTCGCTATAAAAACATTGCCTTTAATATCTGCAGCTACACCGGTAGGATTATTAAAGGAAGTGCTGGTTAATGTGCCGTTGGATGTGCCCGTATTACCATTACCGGCGAAAGTACTCACCGTTCCAGCAGAGGTTATCAGCCGGATCATGTTGTTACCTGCATCGGCCACATAAACATTTCCTGAACCGTCTACTGTTACGCCGACCGGATCAAAAAAAGATGAACCGGCTGCTGGTCCGTTTACCTTACCGGTTGAATCACTTCCTGCCAAAGTACTTACCATTCCGGCTGCGCTAATTTTCCTGATTCGATTATTACCGGCATCGGCCACGTACAAATTCCCCGAAGCATCAACGGCTACACTTGCAGGCTCATTAAAAGTAGCCAGGTTAGCGGCGCCATTTGTGGCACCCTGTGATCCGCTGCCTGCAAATGTACTTACTAACCCGCCAGGGGTTATTTTACGAATAAGGTTATTGCCATAATCAGCCACATACAAATTTCCTGTCCCATCAATCGCTATACCCGCCGGACTATTAAACGATGGCAATGTATCTTTTACCACTATGCTGTCTGTTTTGCCCGTTGTACTTGTTGAAGCAGCAATTGGCTTAGGGAGTTGTTCTTTGCAAGCACCTAAAAAACAGGCGATTGCAAATAGCAATAAAGTGATAAAATAATATTGTTTAATAGGATTTTGATTCATTATGCCAAATGAAATGACTGTACAGCAATAATTATAAATTTAAAACATTTTAACTAGTAAACAGCTATTTGTTATTTAAACGCAAAATTTGAAATTCAGTTACTGTTTGTTTGCTGAAATCAGATAAACATCCGGAGACTATAAATTAACGTCTTTAGTGATGAATATTAAAAAATTATGTTAACAGTTCAATAATATGACATTATCTACTCCCCTTGTAGAGCATCTATATATGAGTTGGGACAAGATTATTTACAAATCATATTTCTTTTGTTCTGTATAATCTGCTTGGAATCTTGCAATAATTTCATTGTAACACTCGATTTCAAAATCAGCGCAACAACATATTAATATTATATTTCCATTAGAATTATTTGCTATTGGTTTTTGATTATGTACAGGGCAAATTTTAATTTCTATCAAAGATTCCAATTCTAAATATAGTGGCTTCATGATACATCGGATTAAGTAGGGGGTATTCATCCAATGAAAGAATTCAGATGCTATTGATGGGCTAAGATTTACGATATGGAGAGCAAGTGTAATGATTAGTTTGCCAATAAGCTACTAATTTAATTAAGTAATGTAAATATTACTTACGCCCTATAGGAGTATAGATCTGTATGCTGCCGTCCTGAATTTAAGGTACAATGTTTCTTTCTTATAAAAAAAATAACATCGTTAAGCTTTCCTCATAAAAAGAAAGATTTAGATAAATAAGTCCTTTGTCCCAACTCATATATCATTACCCTCAAGAGAGGAATCGCACCGGCCACATTAAGAATCACCGTTCATTGGTGATTTTATTATTTTCAATCAAAAACACCTTATTATTAATAAAAAAAAGCCCTGCATTTTCAAATACAGGACTTTTGGTTTTAAAATTTAAATAGTAATTATCTGGTACTCCTTATTTATGAGGAGGTGTTGGACTTGGTGAAGGGGTAGGTGTTGGGTTAGGGCTCGGATTAGGTGACGGCATCGGACTTGGTGTTGGGCTAGGTGTTGGCGTTGGATTAGGTGTTGGGCTGGGTGTTGGCGTTGGATTAGGTGTTGGTGTTGGGCTAGGATTTGGTGTAGGCGTTGGGCTAGGATTTGGCGTAGGTGTTGGTGTTGGGTATGGTTTTGGTTTAGGCTTGGTAGGTATAGTATCAGCTAGTTTACTATAAACCTTTGCAGCCTTGTTGTTTCCGTTTATATATTGATTGCTCGCCAAAGCAAGTTCAACTGCTCCGGAAACAGCAAACGCTGTTATGATTAAACTTAACCTTTTCATATTATTAATCTATTTTAGTTTATACTTAAGTTAATTAATAATATAACACAATCTATTTTAAGATGTTTTAATTAAATTAATTTCTTTAAAATAAACACGCAGATACAGGGTTTATTTTATCGTCTTGTCGGATATGCTGCTTAACGCGCGTAAACTTTTATAACGTATAAAACTTAAGTTTAGGATTTCAGTAAGTTTATTCTCCTAAACCATAATTATGTCATTTTGCGTGTTTAAACATCTATGTAAACACAAACTCTCTATTTTTACCGCCCTGGAAGATAAAATTAGACCAGCTTTTAAATAAACAAACAGCACATATGGAACAATACAAATTATTCACTCCAGTAAAAGTTGGAGCTATAGAAGTTAAAAATCGTATCGCTATGTCGCCCATGACCAGGTGCAGGGCTATCGGAAATGTACCCAATGATTTGATGGCTACTTATTACGGACAACGTGCTAGTGCCGGACTGATCATCACAGAAGGTACCTCGCCATCTCCTAACGGGCTGGGTTATGCCCGTATACCCGGCATATTCAGCAAGGAACAGGTTGAAGGCTGGAAAAAAACTACTTCAGCAGTACACGATAAAGGAGGGAAAATTTTTATTCAGCTGATGCATACCGGGCGGATAAGTCACCCGCTTAATTTGCCAGAAGGCGCGCAGGTACTTGCACCTTCAGCAGTAAAAGCTGCCGGACAAATGTGGACCGACGCACAACAAATGCAGGAATTCCCTACCCCAAAAGCAATGACTGCCGAAGAACTGCAAAGCACAAAAGCAGAATTTGTTACCGCTGCAAAAAATGCCATTGAGGCTGGATTTGATGGTGTGGAGCTGCATGGGGCAAATGGTTACCTGCTGGAGCAGTTTTTGTCGCCAGTGAGCAATATTCGTACAGATAGTTATGGCGGAAGCATTGAAAACCGTTGTCGTTTTGTAATTGAAACAGTAACTGAAGTTGCAGCAGCCATTGGAAAAGAAAAAACCGGCATCCGTTTATCGCCTTATGGGGTGGCAAGCGATATGCCTCATTACCCTGAAATTGACGCCACTTATAAATATCTTGCCGAACACTTGAACAATATTGGCATAGCCTACATTCATATAGTTGATCATTCTGCGATGGGTGCTCCTACTGTGCCATTATCAATTAAACAGCTTTTACGCAGCACTTTTAAAAATACCTTTATCCTAGCTGGTGGTCATGATAAAGAAAAAGCCGAAGCTGAATTGCAAAGCGGACTGTGCGACCTTACAGGTTTTGGGCGTCCGTTCATTAACAATCCCGACCTGGTTGAAAGATTGAAAAACAACCAGCCCCTGGCACCCGATTTACATATGGACCTGTTTTATACCGCTGACGGAAAAGGGTATACGGATTATGCAGCGTATGAGGAAGAGGATTAAATTATAAGGTGCTTAAGTTATAGAAAATGTCATTCTGAATAAGTTCAGGGTGACATTTTTTTTGCACTTATTCAGGACTTCTATAGCTTGCTGATTTTAGATCGTTTAAAATTTCCTTGAAGATTTTTTGTCTGCTCGTCCCAAGAATATTGAACAAATGTCGAATCAGCTTTTGCTTCTGTTATTTATTGAACACTACCGGTAAACTTTGATTTCAATTTTATTTTTTAAATGATGCAAAACATAGATTTGGAAACATTGTTAGCACCTTAAGCGGTAGTAACAGGAAAGAGATTCTTTATCAGACAGGGGACGGGGAAATTATTTAATACGTTCAAAATTGTCGGAATGAACATAACTGATAAATATGATGTTATTGTAGTTGGCGGCGGTGCAGCCGGAATTGGTGCCGGGATTGGTGCTGCGCAGGCTGGCGCAAAAACGTTGCTTGTGGAAAGTGGCCCTTGCCTGGGGGGAGCGGCAACTCAAAAGAATGTCTTAACTTACTGCGGTCTTTATACTCAGTCCACACCCTCCAGACAGGCGGTTGGTGGTGTTGCCGAAAAAGTTTTAGCCAATTTAAAAAACATTGGGGGCGTTAGAACCCCGGTAAGGCTTATTGAGCCGGGAAATGCTGTTATAGCTTTGATTGACCCCGAGGCGACAAAGGTGGCACTGGATAATGTTATACAGGTTGAAGGCCTTGATCTTTTACTGCACACCATGTTGATAGGCGCATCCCGTGTAGAAAACAATATTCAAAGTGTGACATTATTTGACGACAATGGTCCGCACAAAGTTGAAGGCCGGTTTTTTATTGATGCAAGTGGAGAAGGTGACCTGGCGGCATTTGGGGATGCGTCAATTCGTTATGGTAATCATGGTAAAGTCCAGGAAGGTACACTTGCTGTCCGCTTTGGCGGGATTAAACCGGGCTCTGATATTTCAGCAAAACGTTGGACCGAAGCTATACAACAACAAGCCAAACAATCAGGGAGTACTATTTTAACAAAAGTGAACGGATTAATAGTTCCTATGGCGCTCTCAGGAGACCTTTTAACCTACATCATTAATTCCGAGTACAGCGCGCTCGATAGTGCAAGCATAACAAAAGCTGAAATAGATGGTCGGAAAAGAGCCTGGGCATATTTACAGGCGATACGAACTATACCAGGGTATGAAAAGGCTTATATTGTTTCAACCGGGCCAAAATTCGGTACACGGGAATCACGGCATATTAACGGACGTTACCAGGTTACTGAACACGACGTAATTAACGGCACACGGCAAAATGACGTTATTGCACTTGGCGCCTGGCCAATGGAATATCATCCGGGTTCGAACAAACCGCTCATCTGGAAAACCATCAAAGATGATCTTACATTTGATATTCCACTCAGAGCCCTGGAAAGCATAGATACAGGTAATCTTTATGCTGCCGGACGATTGGTTGATGGCGACGGCGGCGGTGGCGGATCTATGCGCGTTATGGGTACAAGCTTTGCAACGGGTCAGGCCGCCGGTGTCGCAGCAGCAATGAGATCAAAAGGTAAAGGAAAAATTTCTGATATTCAAAATGAACTGGAACGGCAGGGAGCAATATTAAAGGCTGATAACCTTAGTGTTGTAGAGACAGAAGCGGTATAGTAAAAGAAATGTATGACTTTTTAATGCGTAATAATTAGAAATTTGGTTTTGTCAGTTTTCACTGATTAAAATGTAGCTGGCGGTTTCACTGCTGACTTATTCAGGGCTGTGAACTTTTCACTGCGATATTCAAGACAAGGCACTATTTCAACGTAAACTCCTATCCGGACTTTATACTTAAAAGTGTTCCGCATGTTCCAAGCGTTTAGGTTGTTCCTCTCTCACAAATTGGAACACTAAAATAATAACAGATTGTGCTTGCGTTCAGGCCTTACACGCACCCTTCGAGGACCTCAGGGTGACATACCCTATCCTCAAAACCTCCTTCACCATCAGCATGGTATGCTGATGATAAACTTACTATATAAACCCAACTCTGATTTTACTTCGATGCGGCCATTCATTTGTGTTACTGCATCTTTAACCAGGTAAAGCCCTATACCAGAACTTTTTTTGTTATTACCTGATGTATAAAACTCATCAAAAATACGCTCCTGATCGTTTTGCCGTATACCTAATCCATTATCCTCCACTTCAATTACGGCATCAGTTTTCGACAGGTATGTTCTCACCTTTACCCATTTCTCGTCTTTTTTCGGATCACTGTATTTAACGGAGTTGGATACCAGGTTATTTAATATTACCCTCAGTTTCAATGCATCACTATAAATTTCGTCTGCACCAATTTCTTTATAAAAGTGAATCGCGCTTCCATTACTTCCATAATGATTGTGGGTTATTACACTATCAATAATGGAAGTGAGGCTGCATTCTTCTTTAAGCACGCCCAAATGTTTGCTCTTTATAAATGTCAGCATTTCATTAATAAACTGGTCTTGTTTTTCAAGACTGTTTTTCATCATTAATGTGTACGATTTAATTTGCTGTATGCTGGTTTCCTCTTCTATCAAGTCTGTCAATCCTACAAGTGAGATCAAAGGCGAACGCAGATCATGCGTTACATTAAAAACAAATTTATCCAGTCCGGCATTAATTACCTGGAGGTTATCATTCTGTTCAATTATTTTCTTTTTAGAGTTAGCCAGGTTTCTGATCATAATACCTGCGTATGAAAATGAGCTGATCACGATAACCAGGGTGACCAATAAATCGGCTATAAAAATATATACGTCAATGCTTCGGCAAATTGCACCCAATGTATTGGAAAATGCTTGCTCCTTGATGGTAAGTTCCGCGGAAATATTGTCAATCGAAAGGATCAGTGATTTCTTTTCCGCACCTGAAATTTTTCCTGATCGTATTTTTTGTCGTGATTGCAAACCCAGTTGGTACAGTTTATTTACCATTTCATCGCCACTAAACCAAATCCTAATGGCTTTTTCAAACATGGATAAATGTTGAAAGTTGTTAAAAAGCCATATCATATCATCAATATCATTGGGATGATTTTTACCTTGCAAAAACCCTTTCTTAGCTTCCTGGTAGTTATTGTTTGATGACAAGGCAATCCTTGCTATGCGGTCGCCCACAGGCACACTAATGCCCTGTTCAAAAGCTGTGAAATCAGTTTCGTTTTCTAAATAAATATAATTGATTAAATGGGCCGACGCATCTTTCTGGCCTTTTGAATACTGCGATTCGCCATTAATATAGGCCCGTGTTGCTGACAAAATCTTTATGGTATAGTAATTCATAAAGGTCATGCCGGCTGATGCTATTACTATAATCAGTAATAAAACTGCGGTCATTTTCCTTTTCAATAAGGTTAGGCCGGGAATGGTATTGATTATTTTATCCTTCAAATTATGAATTAGTTATTGTGAATAGGTAATGTTTAGGTTATTATCTTCTGTCAAAAAACTAAAAACAAAGTTACAACACCAGAAGCATAGTTTTGTTCTCTAAGAACTCATGATTTCAACTTTATTTATTATTTCCATATAATTCTTATCAGAAAGAAAACAAAAAAGGCTTAAGAAATACTTCCCAAGCCTTTACAGATTAAACAATTGTAATATCATTCTCCCGAGGCATGCTCATGCACGTGTTCTTCGCGGAATAGTTTGGCACTGAAGAAATCGTTGTTCATGCGAGCTATATTGGTGAGGGTTATTTCTTTAGGACATTCAGCTTCGCAGGCGCCGGTATTTGTACAGCTACCAAAACCTTCTGCATCCATTTGTGCTACCATAGCCTGTACACGGCTCCAGCGTTCTGGCTGCCCCTGTGGCAACATAGCCAGTTGCGATACTTTTGCTGATACAAACAACATAGCCGAAGCGTTTTTACATGCCGCCACACAAGCTCCACAGCCTATGCAGGTAGCTGAATTGAAGGCCTCGTCGGCAATTACTTTGGGAATAGGAATTGTATTGGCATCAATGGTTACACCGGAATTTACCGAAACAAATCCACCTGCCTGCTGTATCCTGTCAAAAGCAGAACGGTCTACTGCAAGGTCTTTTATAACAGGAAAAGCTCCGGCGCGCCATGGCTCGATGGTGATGGTCTCACCATCATGAAAGGTGCGCATGTGCAGCTGGCATGTGGTAATGGCCCGCTTTGGCCCATGCGGATGACCGTTGATATACAGGGAACACATACCGCAAATACCTTCACGGCAGTCATGGTCAAAATGTATGGGTTCATCTCCTTTGTGGATCAGGCTTTCATTAACCACATCCAACATTTCAAGGAATGACATATCCGGCGAGATATTTTCTGCCTTATATGTCACAAATGCACCTTTGGTAGCTGCGTTCTTTTGCCGCCAAACTTTCAGCGTAAGATTCATATTATTATTTTCCATATGGAAATATTTGAATTGCTAAATTTTTGTATTTGAACTTGTCATTGCGAGGTACGAAGCAATCGCGAACTGTGCATGACAGCGTTGTAAAGTTCGCGATTGCTTCGTCGTTCCTCCTCGTAATGACAATTTGTTTTATTTTCTATTTATTTCTCTCCATAACCTTCACAATACCGATTCGTCTCTTCTATTAAAAAGCCCTCTTCTAAATCAATGTCGTTTTTACTTTTCTTACTCCCCCAATGAAAAACTTTCTCGAAAAATGGAAGCCATTTACTGTCTTTTATTCCTTCGTAAAAATATATTTCATGTTCTTTTTCCTTTAAGCTCATTTCGTACAAAACTTCATTGTGCGATGTGATATTTAAGGCGTTAAAAAGTCTTTTCATCCTGATATATTCGCAAACATTGCCGCTTTCTAAATTTCCGGCAAAGTAAAATGGCATAAACCAACCAATCACGTAACAGCTTGCGCTAATGTTTTTTCCAATGATATAATATTTCAACTCATACCATTTCGAAACCGGCACCTGGTACAGGTTCATTAGCTTTAAAACTTCCGACCTGTGGTTCCATTCGTCTATTTCAATTTGTTTAATACCTTTCTTTTCGTCTATATTTTTTACTGATCTCGCATGGCCCTGATATGCAAAAGCCGCAGCTTTTTCAGCAGAGTACGCTTGTTTTAATAAGTTTATTAACACCGCATCTTTAAGCAACATGTTTGTTTTTATATAAAAAGACATTTTACTTATAACTGCGCTGTGTAAGGTGAACAAATTCAAAATCCAGATCTTCCTTATTCAAAATTTCTGGTTGATTATCTCCCTTGTATTCCCATGCTGCTACGAATGCAAAATGGTCATCATCGCGCAAAGCTTCACCTTCCGGTGTTTGTGATTCTAACCTGAAATGCCCGCCGCACGATTCTTTGCGCATCAGAGCATCGTCAACCATCAGTTCCCCCAGTTCAAGGAAATCGGCAACACGACCAGCTTTCTCAAGCGAGGCGTTAACTTCTTCGTTTTCTCCTACCACGATGGCATTTTTCCAAAAATCAGCTCTTAACGCCTGTATCAAACCTTTTGCTTTAGTAAGGCCTTCTTCAGTACGGGCCATGCCGCAATATTCCCACATAATGTGACCAAGGTCGCGGTGGTATTCGTTAACTGTTTTTGTGCCTTTTAATGCAAGCAGTTTGTTGATATATGCTAAGGTATCCTGTTTTGTCTTTTCGAAAGCCGGGTGTTTTGCATCAACTGGTTTTGGGCCTATTGTTGCAAGATAATCTCCCAGCGTGTAAGGGATAACAAAATAACCATCGGCAAGTCCCTGCATCAATGCTGAAGCCCCTAGTCTGTTGGCCCCATGATCGGAGAAATTACATTCACCTAATGCATACAGGCCTGGTATATTGGTGCTCAGGTTATAATCAACCCACAGGCCGCCCATGGTATAATGTACGGCAGGGTAAATGCGCATAGGTTGTTTGTAGGGATCTTCGTCGGTAATCTGGTAATACATATCAAACAGGTTACCATATTTCGCAGCAACGGCTTCCTTTCCCAAACGCCGTATCGCATCGGCAAAGTCAAGGAACACGGCGAAACCAGAAGCCCCTACCCCACGGCCATCATCCACCATTTCCTTGGCATTGCGTGATGCAACATCACGAGGAACAAGGTTACCGAATGAGGGATACTTTCTTTCCAGGAAGTAATCACGGTCCTCTTCTTTTACCTGGTCGGCTTTGATTTGTCCTTTGCGCAGTTGTTCAGCAATTGCTACTGTTTTAGGAGCCCAAACACGTCCGTCATTTCGTAACGACTCTGACATGAGTGTCAATTTCGACTGGTGGTCACCGGTAACCGGGATACAAGTTGGATGTATTTGGGTATAGCAAGGATTAGCAAAAAAGGCCCCGCGTTTATGCGCCCGCCAGGCAGCAGTTACGTTTGAGCCTGCCGCATTGGTTGATAGATAAAACACATTACCATAACCACCTGTACATAATAATACTGCGTGACCGGTGTGCGTATCTATCTCACCTGTTATCAAATTACGGGTAACAATTCCCTTAGCATGGCCATCAATAGTTACTACATCCAGCATTTCGGTACGGGTGTACATTTTTACTTTACCGAGATGAATCTGGCGGTTAAGTGCAGAATAAGCCCCCAATAAAAGTTGTTGTCCTGTTTGTCCCCGGGCATAAAACGTACGTGATACCTGCGAACCACCAAACGAACGGTTATCCAACAGGCCGCCATATTCCCGGGCAAATGGTACACCCTGAGCCACGCATTGGTCTATGATATTAACTGATACTTCGGCAAGACGGTATACATTTCCTTCACGGGCACGGTAATCACCGCCTTTTATGGTATCGTAAAAAAGACGATAAACACTATCGCCGTCATTCTGATAATTTTTAGCGGCATTTATTCCACCCTGGGCAGCAATAGAGTGTGCACGGCGCGGACTGTCCTGGAAACAAAATGCTTTTACATTATAACCCAGCTCGGCCAGTGAGGCCGCTGCAGAAGCACCAGCAAGGCCGGTACCTACCACAATCACATCGTATTTACGCTTATTGGCCGGGTTAACCAGTTTTAAGTTAAATTTATGCTTGCTCCATTTTTCGGCTAATGGACCTTCAGGAATTTTAGCATCTAAAATCATTTTTATTTACGATTTACGATTTACGGTTTACGATTTAGATTTTTGAATTGAGGTTTTTCAATTCTTACATCTCAAATCATAATTCGTTAATCATTTTAAATTCTTTATTTAAATTCACATTTACTCGGTACAATTCGGGAATAGGGTATATCAATTCGTAAATCCAAAATCGTAACTCGTAAATCACATCAAGCTTTGTATATAATAAACTACCGGCATTGCCGCAAAACCAAGCGGAATAATTACCGCAAAAAACCATGTTCCTATAAAATAAACTACTGGCGTGTATTTTCTGTGCACCCATCCTAATGTACGGAACGCACTTTGAAAACCATGTAATAAATGGAACGAAACAGCTCCCATTGCTATCACATAAAATATCACATACCATATATTGCTGAAGCTGTTTGCCACCCGGGCATGCAGGTCCTTCACCCTTACTATTTCAAAATTATTTTCGGTAGATACCGACTTTTCAAAATCCAGAGAAGCCGGATTATAGTCTACGGCCTGGGTTTTGCCTGTAGCCAGGTCAGTACGATATTCTTTAAACCCAATTTTATGGCTGTACTTATAGCCGTACCAAAAATCGCTCATGTGGATCACGATGAATAAAAGTAATATGGAACCCAACAGCCCCATGTTTTTTGATGACCATGATGCCGGAGATTGGTTTACTACTGCATAAGTTACCGGACGTGCGCTGCGGTTTTTAATAGTTAATACCAGGGCGTAAATGGTATGTACCAGTATGCAAAGATATAGCAGGTAAGCAACAACTTCAATCGGTGGGAAATGTGTAAGGAAATTGGCATAAACATTAAACCCATACCCTTCGTCATTGCTGAACAGAAGCAGGTTACCTCCAAGGTGTACAATTAAAAAAGTACACAGAAACAAGCCCGTTAAAGCCATGATCAGCTTTTTCCCCAACGATGAGTTAAAGGTTTGTTTAAATTCGTTCATTAATATTAGATTTATTTGGGCAAAAGTATTTATTTATAGTCGAAAGATATGAAGGGTTTTAGCTTATTAAAGGGTAATTAGCTATTTAGAAACAATCTAAAAAACATGATTGTAACTAATCAATTGCAATGACTTTATCCTTTGCTATTGCAAATATCCTGTCGCTTTTATTACTGCGGATAGCCACTTTCCCGGTAAATTTCCCAAACGAAGGCAATATAGCCTGCCTTGCCCCAAAGGCAAAGCATGGCAATGTAATATGCTGACGGCCCCTTCCGGCCAAACTAACCCCAGGATGGATATGTCCGCAAAAGGAATAACCTTTGGCTTGCTGTAAATCTTCACCTGTTAAAGGATGATGAAGCATTAAAAATGGCCCTATGAGCAATTGATCACGTAAAATAATATTCAGCCTGTTATAGTATTTATCATCAATAATATCATGGTTCCCTCTAATCAGGATGATCTCCAGCTTAGGGAACTGGCTACGCCATAAAATAAACCAGTCCCAATCGGAATTCATATCACTATGAAAAAAATCACCCAGAAAAATTATTTTTTCAGGTTTATATTCAAAGATCAGGTCCGAAAGTATACCAAGATCATTTTGTTCCATATCCCTGGGCACAGCTATACCTGCTTTACGAAAATGTCCCACCTTGCCTAAATGGACATCAGCTGCAATCAAAGCTTTCTCCTGTTGCCAGTAAATAGCTTTTTGAGGAAGTAATAGTAGGTCCTGGTTTAATAAATTAAAAGAAATAACAGAATTGATGGACATCGGACAAAAATAGGCAAGTTCCTTCATATCTGCCCAAAACAAAAAACCCGGCTCAAGACCGGGCTTTATTATTTAATCATTAAAAGAATTACTGTAATTCTATTGTGCTTCTTAACCTGGTTCCATCAGGATAAAAACCTGAGATAGTTAAAACACCATTTTTTAAATTAGTTAATGCATGGTCTATATCACCTGTAGTTGCTATTGGCTGCCTGTTAATTTCAGTTATCACAGATCCAACAGGAACTTCGGTATAATCAAATAAACCGCCATCTCTAACCTGGGTAACTATTACGCCTGCGTTGACATGGAACTTAGCTTTTTGCGAAGCATTAAGCGGTACAAAGCTTGCACCAATTTTGTTAAACAACTCTTCAGTTGACTTTGAAACGGCTACTTTATTAGGTGTAGGAGCGTTTGCTTTTAGGGTCACTGTAAAATCCTTGGATTCATTACCCCGCAGTACCGTTAAATTAATTTTATCACCCGGATGTAAACGGCCTACACGCTCCTGTAAATCTGACGATGCATAAGCAGGGTTTCCATCTACTTTATTAATAATATCACCTTTTTCTAATCCGGCTTGTGCAGCTCCGCCCCCTGGTATAACCTGGTCAACATATAAACCAACGGTTTTATCAGTGTGTAAACGGTCTGCGTTATCTTCGTCAAGCTCGGTAAAAGTAATACCTACATAGCCGCGTTTAACAGCGCCATATTTTTGAATATCATTCAATACCTTTTTAGCCAGGTTAACAGGGATTGCAAAACCATAACCTTCATAAGTACCTGTATGTGACGCTATAGCAGAGTTAATACCTATCAATTCACCATTTGTGTTTACCAATGCACCACCACTGTTACCAGGGTTAATAGCTGCATCTGTCTGGATAAATGATTCAATGGCCTGATTTAGCTTTGGCTTATCCTGTAATTGGGTACGGCCGAAAGGACTCTGGTCCTGATTATCTTCGGTACCTATAATGCCTATTCCACGACCTTTAGCACTTACTATACCAGCGGTTACAGTAGATGTTAACTTAAAAGGATTACCAACGGCTAATACCCATTCGCCAACTTTAACAGCATCTGAGTTTCCCAATTTTACAATTGGCAAATTAGTGCCTTCGATTTTTATTAATGCCAAATCGGTATTTGGATCAGTGCCTATAACTTTTGCTTTAAAATCGCGGTGGTCATTAGTAACAACTTCAATTTTTTCAGCTTTATCAACCACGTGATTGTTAGTAACAATAAACCCATCAGGAGAAATAATTACACCTGAACCCGAAGCCATTTGAGGGCCTTGCGGAGCCATATGCTGACCAAACATATCGCCAAACATTTGCTGCAGCTGATTTTGTTGGTCACCTTTCTGACTTTGATAAGTAGTACGGATATAAACAACTGCAGGTGTTACCGCCGCCGCAGCTTCAGTAAAATCAACATTACCCGCTGACGACATATTATGTGCCGATACTGGTATTGGATTATTGGTAAAATAAACTTTCTGGCGGTCTTCAAAACTCATATTACTGGCATATTTATTTTCGGCCAGTTTGTACGTCCCCAACGCCATTGCCCCACCAACAAAGGCTGTTAATAATGTTAAACCAAATTTTTTCATCTTATTATTCTATTTTCTTTATACGTTTACTTTTTATTAATCAAATTTAATACCATATAGACGTCATTATCAACACTAAGTTATGCAGATTTTAGTTAAAATTTGTTAAATTTAACACACCAGGCTGATTACAAATTATTTCATTCTGTTATACTTAAGCTAAGATAGTGAATATTAATTAAGCTTTAATGAGACTACACTTTTATAAATACCAGGGCGCAGGAAACGATTTTATCATCATTGACAACCGCGATAATTCTGTAAATCACCAAAATTCACAGCTGATTTCCCGTTTATGCGACCGTCGTTTTGGAATTGGCGGCGATGGAATGATGTTTTTGCAGAACCTTGAAGGTTACGATTTTGAAATGGTTTATTACAATGCCGACGGGCAACCAAGCAGCATGTGCGGAAACGGCGGCAGGTGCATTGTAGCTTTTGCTAAGTATTTGGGAATTATTGACAGTGAAACAAACTTTTTGGCAGTTGATGGTCTTCATTATGCCAAAATTTCAGCTGCAGGAGATTGGGTAAGCTTACAAATGATTAATGTAGACGAGGTAAGTTTAGATAAAGATGCTTATGTATTAAATACGGGTTCGCCGCATTTTGTAAAACTTGTTGAAGGTTTGAAAGAGAAAAATGTGTACCAGGAAGGCTACACAATTCGTAATAATGACACATACCGGGCAGAGGGTATCAATGTGAATTTTGTTGAGCCGATTGACAAGGGATATTTTGTACGCACTTTTGAGCGCGGTGTTGAAGATGAAACCTATGCCTGCGGAACCGGGGTTACAGCTGTTGCATTGGCAATGGCTAAACATCATCATCAAACCGGAAATATTAAGACCCCTATAAAAGTTTTAGGCGGCGATTTGAACATTCACTTTAATTATGACGGGCAAAAGTTTACAGATATTTTTTTAGAAGGCCCGGCGATTAAGGTGTTTGAGGGGGAGGTTGAGGTTGAAATTTAGTGAATGGTTTATTAGGTTGGATTAAGTGAATGGCTAAAAAATGAGAAGAAAAACACCAATATTAGTGATTGGCAATTCACTCAAGAAATATAAGGATATGCCTTTATTTCAAGATAAAGTGGATAAAGCCAATGAAATGTTGCGTACTGTTGGTCTTCCCTAAGGATAAATGCAAGCGTAAGAACCCTTATCAGTTATCACTATTATTCTCCAATTCGTTTTCTATTTCTTCAATAGTAGGCAGGCTTCCTTTAAAATTTTCTGGAATAGCTTGCGTCAATTCATATTCTGCCACCCCAATAGGTTTATTTATGTCTCTCAATGCGTATTCCGCTATTACTTTGTTGCGTTCTTTACATATTAAAATACCAAGTGTTGGGTTGTCGGTTTCATGTTTTAGTATATCATCAACCGCGCTAAGGTAAAAATTCAGTTTACTTGCATATTCAGGTATAAATTTCCCTGTCTTTAATTCTATCACTACATAACTCCTTAGTTTTAAATGGTAAAATAATAAATCAATATAAAAATCTTCGCCACCGATTTCCAAATGGTATTGCCTTCCCACATAGCTAAACCCTGCCCCCAATTCTAAAAGAAATTTTGTTATATGACCTACCAAAGCATCTTCGAGGTCTTTTTCAAAATATTGCTCTGATAAGTTTAAGAAGTCAAATTTATAGGGGTCTTTGAGCATTTCCTTAGCCAAATCGCTTTGTAGCGCAGGCAGGGTTTGAACGAAATTACTAATTGCCTTACCTTGTCGGTGATATAATCCACTCTCTATTTGGTGTATTAATACATTGCGGCTCCAGCTATTTTCTAATGTTTTTTGAGCATAAAATACACGTTCTTTGGAGTTTTTTACCCTGTCCAATATTGCTACATTATGTGACCATGGAATTTGTGCAACTGCTGGTTGCATAATTAAGTCATTATTCAATTGTGCAACCGCTGGTTGCACAATTGAATTTGAATGAATTTGTGCAGCAAATTGCTGCATAAATTCAGGGTATGCGTCAGCAAATGCCCGCATATATTTAAGATTACGGACAGAAGTAGCTTTCATATCAGGAAATTCTTTACGTAAATCACTGGATAACCTTTCAATAACTTTAGTTCCCCAACCTTCGGAATTTTGCTGCTCCAAAATAATATTACCAATTTTCCAATACAACATTAATAAATGTTGATTTACTGAAATAGCAGCTTTTAACCTGGCAGTTTCTATTTCGGCCCTTATTTGGGCAACTATCAAAGTATAACTATTTTCTAAAAGCATATATCATTAGGTTTCCAATAAATATTTAGTAAAACTAATTAAAACAAGCAGGCAATTCTGACTATAGGTGTATTTCAGTAAAAAGATATTGTTTAATTTTGAATATGGGATCAATGAAAGATGATTTTAAAAGAAAAGTACCAACGGTACGCATTGACAAGTCATTGGATAAGTATGATAATGTCGAATTGTTTCCTGAAAAGCTTACTAAAGCAAATAAAATGTTGCATAAGGTTGGTTCACCAGAGGATTCAATAAAGAACACTAGGTAGACGCGATGCGTCGCGTCTCTACTATTTTAAAACGGCCCCCTAACCTCCTCAATAACCACAGGCTCATTAAAGTTACTATAGCGTATCCAGGTTGGTGTAATCTTAAAATGAACAATATCCGGCCAGGTTTCAGCACGTTCACGACCGTCTTTATATACCTCAAAGTATATTTCTTTATAATAATCCGCCTCTTCTCCGCTTAATTCAGTTGCAATTCCTTCATATTGTACAGTAGTTTCATTATCCCATCCAATTACAACAGCCACAAAATGGTTTTGTAAAAGGTTTTTATACTTACGCGATGTTTTAACGGTATCAAAAACAATTTCCAAATCCTTAGAAATAGCAAACCCAACAAGCGCAGCTTCGGGCTTATGCTCTTTTGATAAAGTGGAGATCACAGCTAAGTTCTGCTGCTTTATAAAATTGTAGAGAAATTCTTTAGTCATTATGATTGATTTGAAATCATTTCTTATTAATTAATCTATTTTATATAAATATAAGATCATGAAAGATTTAAAACAATTAGAGAAAACGACTGTACTTATATATAACTTAAAATTAATAAATCTAATTTATGAAAAAGCTCTTATTAATGATTGCCATTACAATAATGGCAATCACAGCATCTTTTGCGCAACAAGATGATCGTTCAAATCAACAAAGGGACCATTCAAATCAGGCTGGGCAAAGAAATAGTGGCTATAGTAACCGGAACGGTTATAGTTCACATCACGGCAGACACTATTCACATAAAAGATCCCATCATCGCCAAAGAAATAACGGATATAACAGTTAAAATAAAGAAAGCCTAAGCGATTAGGCTTTTTTTATGCTTTATAGTTTTGATTAACGATATTTATGCTGTTTACAATTATTTAACACGAAACATTTTTAGTTACAGTAAATTCTAATTACGTTTGAATTTTTTGTTGATGTAGCTTCTAATAATTTTTTTATCAGAAACTATGCTACGTGTCGACAGCAGTAAACCTTGCCAAATAATTTATGCCATAGCCCGGCACGAATACTTGTCGTACGTTATTGAACCGCACATTGTTCAGCTTAACCCCAATGGCGAATTTTCATTAACTCACCAGCGATTATTCTCTAATACTGCTAAAGAATTTATTCATTGTATTGATGAAACCGATCTTAAACTGGTTAAAATATTAGAAGAATTAGAACAGGGTAACATCATAAAAAGATTTCACAAAAAACCAATCCGCCCTTTTGAGTTTTTTACCAAAATTTTTAACGAACAACTTTTTGATACCATCAGGCCAAAGATGGAAAAACGCATGGCCGAGGCTTTAAGTATGCTGGGAGATAAACAGCTTTACCTGATGAGTAAAGAAGGATACCCTGCAGAAAAAAAATTGCAAATTGCCACTGAGGCCGCAACCGTACTTTTCCATTTCAGGCGCAATGAAGAAGAGATCCGGTACTTTCCTACCATAAAGTACCAGGGCATGCGCATTGAGTTTATGTTTAAAAATGCCGAAATAATTTGTAACCACCCGGCATGGATGCTGCTTGATGATACCCTTTATTATTTTGAGAAGGAAATTGAAGGAAAAAAACTATTCCCCTTCTTGAACAAACGTTATATAGCAGTCCCTCGTTCGTCAGAACAGTCGTATTTTGAAAAGTTTGTGGCGCCGCTTATTGAAAAACACCATGTATACGCCGAGGGCTTTACGATTAACACTGAAAAATACGACGCCAGGCCCATTTTAAAACCAATTTATATAGAAGGCGGCACTTCGCAACTGCAGCTTTGTTTCAAATATGCAGGGTATCTTTTTTCATATGGCGATGAAAGGCACGTGTCGGTACGGATGGAGCGTGATGGAGATAATTATACTTTTCACCGTATTAAAAGGTCAGTATCATGGGAAAAGAATAAATTCCACCAGCTGGAAGAAATGGGCCTAAAAACTGCTTCGTCCTTATTTCAAAACCTTGAGGTGGATACCAATGATGAGGATGCTGACCGTTCATTTTCAATATTTGAATGGATAAACCAGCATTACGATACGCTAACAGAGCAAGGTTTTGAAATTGAACAGCCCGCCTCGAACGGCCAAAAACGCTATGTATTTGGCAACACTAAAATAGACCTGGAGGTTAAAGAAAATAACGACTGGTTCGATATTAATGCCTACGTATATTTTGGAACATACCGCATCCCTTTCATACAGCTAAAAAATCATATTCTAAATCATAAAAAAGAGTTTATACTTCCTTCCGGAGAGATAGCAGTAATACCCGAAAAATGGTTTTCCCAGTTTGGCAACCTGCTGCATTTTACAGAAGGCGGTGATGGCCTTAAACTGCGCCGGCATCATATTGGTTTAGTGAACGATCTGGCCGAAGGGGAAATGGCAGGCATTACCATGAACCGTAAACTTCAAAAATTAACTGATTTTGAGCAATTGGAAGATATTGAGTTACCCCGTAATTTTGCAGGACATTTAAGGCCTTACCAAAAGGCAGGTTATAATTGGTTTCATTTTTTAAAGCATTATCATTTTGGCGGCTGTCTTGCGGATGATATGGGCTTGGGTAAAACCATTCAAACTCTAGCCCTGCTGCAAAAACATAAAGAGGATACAGAAGCTGCCGGTAGTAAAAGCACCTCACTTGTTATAATGCCAACCTCGCTGATATACAACTGGCTTAATGAGGCTAAAAAGTTCACACCACAGCTAAAGCTGATGGTACACACTGGAACATTTCGTTATAAATCCCTGGAGGTGTTTACAAATTATGATGTAGTGATCACTACCTATGGCATAAGCCGTATAGATATTGAATTATTGAACTCATACTTTTTTGATTACTTAATATTGGATGAGAGCCAGAATATTAAAAATCCTTCATCAAAATCATTCCAGGCGGTTAAGCAGTTAAAATCACGTTTTAAACTGATATTAAGCGGTACGCCGGTTGAAAATTCTGTAAATGACCTGTGGACGCAAATGTCATTTATTAATCCGGGTTTACTTGGTATTCAGCAGTATTTTCAGAATGAATTTGTAACACCTATCGAAAAGAAAAAAGATGAGGAAAAAGCCCGTAAACTACAGGCGCTGATAAAACCATTTGTTTTACGCCGTACCAAGGAACAGGTAGCTCCTGAATTGCCGCCAAAAACCGAGAACTTGTTTTATTGCCAGATGAGTGAAGAGCAAGCCTCCGTTTATGAAAAAGTAAAATCTGAATACCGGAACGAACTTTTAAAGAGCCTGGAAGACGGCACCTTTGCCAAATCACAGATACATGTTTTGCAGGGCTTAATTAAATTAAGACAAATTGCCAATCACCCGGTTATGATTGATCAGGATTATGAAGGTGATTCGGGTAAGTTCGAAAACGTAGTGCATACACTTTCTAACGTACTCGAAGGCGGCCATAAGGTGCTTATATTTTCACAGTTTGTAAAACAGCTGAATATATACAGGGATTATTTCGACGAAGAAAACATTCCTTACGTGTACCTGGATGGCAGCACGCAAAACCGGGGCGATGTGGTACAACAATTTCAGGAAGATGTAAAAACAAGGGTGTTTCTAATATCAATAAAAGCCGGTGGCGTAGGGCTCAATTTAACCGAAGCTGATTATGTTTTTATCCTCGACCCATGGTGGAACCCGGCAGTTGAACAGCAAGCCATCGACCGTACCCACCGCATAGGCCAAACCAAAAATGTGTTTATCTATAAATTCATCACCAAAGACACTGTTGAAGAAAAAATCCTGGCTCTGCAGCAGCGCAAACTCAGCGTAGCCCGTTCACTCATTACTACTGAAGAAAGCTTTATTAAATCACTTTCGGTGGAGGATATTAAGGAAATATTGGGGTAGGCTGGAGATTGAAAGAATCAAGGCAGTTGGGTGCAATCCAAATTGTCGCTAACCTCGGTTTATTTGGCTAAAGCCTTTGACGCTTCATCTCTCCTTAACCGTCCCATAAATGGGACGGCAATGAATTTTTTATCATTGCCGTTGGCTTCAGCCAACGGATAAAAAGATTTTAAATAAATGAGGCTTTAGCCAAATTAGCGACAATTTGAATTGCACCCAGGCCGTTTCAGTTTTACTTTGATTAATGTTATCTTTCAAAATCTACATTAAATCCGTTAGGACATGCTTAAACATTTAGTCGGTTTTTTACTTTTAACTCAATTTGCTTTTGCCCAAGGCAGCGAACAGGAGGATATTAACGCTATTAAAGCTTCAAGAGGAGCTTCAAATGCCGCAATTGCCAAGCATGATGTTGATGGCATGTCTAAATATTGGTTAGCTGATTTTACTCAGACTATAGGCAGGGGAACAACTTTAATAGGCGCGGATGCAATAATTGCCAGTTGGAAAGAATTATTTAAAACTAATGCGATTGTGTCATATGTAAGAAGCCCTGTAACTATTACAATTGGTGATAATGGGATAATGGCATGGGAAACTGGTTCATGGACAGCGAAAAACTCATATAGCAAAGGAGGAAATTACTCGGCTATGTGGCGAAAAATTGATGGCATATGGAAAATACAGGCAGAGCTGTTTGTATCATTGAAAAAGTTATAAGTTAATGAGGGATTGGGTTGGTTTTAGATTAACGAATTACGATATTTAAATTTAAAAATTGCTATCAGACTTGATGTTTTAAAAACTCCGAAGTCTTTTCCACAGTAATCAACGCAAATCCATAAATCAGCTTAATCAACGATCAAGATAAAAATAACCTAACCATTACAAATTTTCAAACAAAAATACCCTAATATTGGTTGTTGAAACACTTAACGGTGTACTAAAAACTCAACTTAAAAATCACTACCATGAAAAAGTTTTTATTCTTAACACTGCTCCTCTTTTGCAGTGTTTTTGCTTTTAGTCAAAGCAAAATGGCTTGCTGCGCAAAGCCTTCTGCCACACAACAATTTGCAATGCTGGCATCCAATAAGGAGTTTATAATGTCGCATAAAAATCCCTTGAAAATGCGTTTTCAGAGCAGCATCGGTAAAACCATTGATTACAAAACTCCCGATGGCAAAGAAGCTCATGCTTACATACTGAAAGCCAGAAGACCGACTGAAAATTATATTTTAGTTATACATGAGTATTGGGGGCTTAACGATTTTGTTAAAAAAGAATCTGAAAAAATCTATAACGATTTGGGCAATGTAAACATTGTTGATCTCGACCTTTATGACGGCCAGGTTGCTACTACCCGCGAAGATGCAGGCAAATTGATGCAGGGTGTAAAAGAAGACCGGGCTAAAGCTATTATAAATGGAGCTATTGCTTATGTAGGGCCCAAAGCACATATTGCTACTTTAGGCTGGTGTTTTGGCGGCGGCTGGAGCTTGCAGACTGCCCTGATTGCCGGCAAGCAGGCAGTTGCTTGTGTAATGTATTACGGTATGCCCGAGCAGGATATTAACCGTTTAAAAACCCTGAATTGCGATGTGCTTGGTAATTTTGCCAATAAAGATCAATGGATAAACACAAAGGTTGTTGCCAAATTTGCAGAAGATATGAAAGCAGCAGGTAAAAAACTATACCTGCACCAGTATGATGCAGATCATGCTTTTGCAAATCCAAGTAACCCTGTATATAACAGCGAAGCAACCAAAGATGCTTATGCACGTACTATTGAGTTTTTGAAAGCGAGGTTGAAGTAGGAAGAAATTTCGGATTTCGGATTTTCAATTTCGGAATTAGATAGGAAGAAGTGATTTAATTAAATCTTTAAGAACCTGGTTGTTCCAGCTTTTAATTCTCATATATTCGAATTGAAATTCTGAAATAAAACAAATTCGAAATCGAAATTCCGGAATCCGAAATCATTCCTGTAACATTGCACAAAATATCCGGTATTGATCACTAAAGCTAAAAAATTACTCTCCTACCTGCTTAAGTTTGTTATATTACTGCTTGCGTTTTTTTTTATTTATCACCGCATATTAAAAAATAACGATAATTTACAGGAGTTCTATAACCTGGTAATTCATATACCTTACAATAAAGTAGTTTTTACAATGACCTTTATTGTACTACTGATGATCCTAAATTGGGTGCTCGAATCATTAAAGTGGTGGCATTTAACCAGGGAACTGTACCCAATTTCGGTATGGAAGGCTATAGAATCGGTTTTTTGCGGTTTAACCTGGGCGGTATTTACACCTAACCGTATTGGCGAATATGGAGGCAGGGTAATGTTTTTACCAAACAGAAAACGCATACATGGTATATTCGCTATGGCTGTAGGCTCCTTCGGACAAAATGTTATTACCAATGTTTTGGGGGCAGGCGCCTTAGTATGGTTTTTATATTCCTTTATACATCTTAACCTCTGGCTGATGCTTGGAATAACCATTATTGCCTTAATGTTTATAATATTGATGCTCACCTTTTATTTTAATATTAAATGGATGGTATCGCTATTAAACAGCATCAAGTTCCTAAAAAAGTATCATCGTTTTTTCGCTATTATGGGTAAATACAAAGCGGCTGAGCTTTTAAATATTATGTGGTTCTGCCTCGCCCGTTTTCTTGTTTTTACTTTTCAATATTACCTCATCATTCATCTGTTAATACCACAGATACCTCTTTTACAGATGACTTTACTGATGTTTGTTTTTTTCTTTATTCAATCGGCTATCCCATCGTTAGATATAATAGACATTGGTGTAAGGAGCTCTATTTCAATTACCTTATTTGGTTATGTAACCGATAAAACTATTGCGGTTGTGGTAGCTGTTTCGCTCATATATATAATTAACCTTTTGATCCCGGCTGTTTTAGGTTCTGTTTTCGTTTTAAAATTAAAATTCTTTGACCGTACTTATTAGTATAATATCAATAGTGCTTACAGTATTATTTCTGTCGGTATTGATCTATCTTATAAAAGGATGGAATGCTTTAAAGCGCCCTCAAATAAAACTTTCAGGATTTAATACGAAGGTCACCATATTAATAGCAGCCCGCAATGAGGAGGAAAGAATCCATTTAACTATTGAAGATATTTTAAAACAAGATTATCCAAAACATCTTACAGAAATAATTATAGTTGATGATCATTCTACCGACCGTACTTCTGAAATTATTAATAGTTATGCCAGTCAGAATGTAACGCTGTTAAAGTTAAATGAGGACAAACCTTTAAATTCTTATAAAAAAAAAGCTATATCAGAAGCAATTAAACTATCAACCGGCGAGCTGATGGTAGCTACCGATGCAGATTGCCGTATGGGCAGTAAATGGCTATCGTCTATGGTTGGTTATTATGAAAGTGCAAATCTTGTAATGATTTCATCGCCGGTCACCTATTTTGAAGAGCACTCTTTATTTGAACGGATGCAAACTTTAGAGTTTTATTCCCTGATTGGCACCGGAGGCGCATTTATTGGAAATGGCCATGCATCAACCTGTAATGGGGCCAACCTTGCTTACCGTAAAGATGTATTTTATGAGGTAGGAGGTTTTAAAGGCATTGATGATCTTGCCTCAGGCGATGATGAGTTGCTGCTGCAAAAAGTAGCTGAACGTTTCCCTAATAAAATTGGCTTTTTAAAACTGTATGAAGCGGTGGTATTTACACATGCTAAACATACACTGAAAGAATTTTTGCAGCAAAGGCGGCGCTGGGCTTCAAAATCAGTTAAATATAAAGATAAAAAAGTGGTAGCCCTGGTAGTGGGCTTATGGCTGTTTAATATTTCTGTACTTCTAAATTTTTGTTTAGGCTTTTACGATTTTTATTTTTTTAAACTTTTTACCGTACAATTTTTTATTATCTATCTCTCTGAACTGGTTTTTCTGCTGCCGGTAAGCTCCTTTTTTAAACGTCAAAAACTAATTACATTACTTTTAATCTCCATTCCGCTATATATAATATATTTAATTTACATAGGATTACGGGGCAATACAGGTTCTTATACCTGGAAAGAAAGGGTGGTGAAGTAGTGAGTGCGCAGTTGGCAGCAGGGGGTTGGCTTAAATTACCAACTTCAACTAAAATTGCACACTGCACACTGAAAACTGCACGTTGCTCACTATCTTTAACCCAAAAAGACCCCGAAAGCAATTGACTGATCTTAGTCCATCAAACCGTACCTGGAAAATATTTAAACGCAATAAAATTGCCGTTGCCGGGCTGGTGTTTATAATCATTACCATTCTTGTAGCAATATTGGGATATTTAATTATGCCCGATTCAACACCGCAGGCTAATAATATGACTATTCAATTAAGCATTAAAAAACCTGGTTCCCAATTCATGATGCTCCGGCTTCGCAAAAGTGAGCCTATTGATACAGTAAATATTTTTACTAAAATGCTATACGGCCAACCATCGTTTTACCGGGATATTCCTATTACTGATTACCGCTTTACAAAAGATTCAGTTTATGTTGATGAATATATTGGTGCTGAAGACAAGCCTGAAAAGAGAGTATATAAGATCCCACCCACCCTCCGGGGGCCTTCAGCTATGATTATTCACAAAACATTTTGGCTTGGAACAGATATTTACGGCCGCGATTTATTAAGCCGCCTGATATTGGGCACACGGGTTTCTTTATCGGTAGGTTTAATGTCTGTAATCATCAGTATGCTTTTAGGCGTTACAATTGGTGCAGTAGCAGGTTATTTTGGCGGTTGGGCCGATGCCGCACTAAGCTGGCTGATGAATATATTATGGGCATTGCCAGCGTTATTGCTGGTTATAGCTATATCATTTGCTTTAGGTAAGGGGCTTTGGCAAATTTTTATTGCTGTAGGTTTATCTATGTGGGTTGAAGTAGCTCGCCTGGTGCGCGGCCAGGTTTTAAGTTTAAAACATGTTGAGTATATAGAAGCGGCACGTTCACTGGGTTTTAATAACAGCCGTATTATCAGCAGACATATTTTACCTAATATAATAGGACCAATATTAGTACTTGCGTCATCAAATTTCGCTTCGGCAATTTTGTTAGAAGCTGGGCTTAGTTTTTTAGGGTTTGGTGCGCAACCACCGATGCCTACATGGGGAAGTATGATTAAAGAACATTATGGCTATATTGTTATGGATTCTCCTTATCTTGCAATTTTGCCGGGTTTAGCTATTATGTTATTGGTATATGCTTTTAACTTAGTAACAGTTGGATTAAGAGACGCATTTGATATAAAATCACAAAGTACCCACTTTTAAAAAAAATATTTTTATTTTGGACGGCCTTTCTAATTTTATGATGCAAAATATTGACGAAAGCTCGGCTGAGGACGAATTAATACGTTTATTGCTTAAACGGCAAACAGAGTTAAACGCATTACTTGAAGTTACTCAGGCAATAAACAAGGATACAGGTACGCCTATATTGATCCAAATGCTGCAGGTAATTTTAAAAAGTTACCTACAAGTTGGAATGCTCCGTTTTTTAATTGAAAAGGATGGCAGCTATATACTAATCTCGAAGTATGGAGGTGATATTGAGGCTGTAAGTATATTGCATAAGGCTTGTTTGAAATTAAAGAAAATTAAATCACCTATACCCCTGGCAGATCATGAAGACAAGCTGCTTAAAAAGTATGATTACTTTATTCCTATCTATCACAAAAAGAAAGCTTTAGCATTTGCCTTAATAGGTGACTTTAATACTTCGGCTGAACTGCTTAACAACGATCTTAACTTTATTCAAACAGTAGTTAATGTAATAGTGGTTGCCCTCGAAAACAAAAAACTATTCAGGGAACGACTTCAATCAGAACGTTTTCAGCGCGAAATGGAACTGGCCGTAGAGGTGCAAAATATGCTTATACCATTGAAGGTATATAAAGATGCAAATGTTGAAGTTGGTGCAAAGTATATCCCGCATCAAAATATCGGTGGCGACTATTTTGATTTTATCCGGCTTAATGATCATGAATTTTTATGGTGTATTGCCGATGTATCAGGCAAGGGAATATCCGCAGCTTTATTAATGGCAAATTTTCAGGCCAGTTTGCATGCATGGTCTGCTGTGGAAGATGACCTGACTAATGTTATTGACCGCTTAAATAAAATAGTGATCAATAATACAAAAGGCGAACGGTTTATTACCCTTTTCCTGGCTAAATACAATGAAAAAACCAGGAAACTTAATTATATAAATGCTGGCCATAATGCAACTGTTTTGTATTCAAAAGGTGAGATTACAACCCTTAAATTAGGTACAACGATGATCGGAGTTTTTGATGAATTACCTTTTATTACCCAGGGAGAAGTTGACATTGAACCAGGCAGCTTAATAGTTAACTATACCGATGGACTGATGGATCATGAACATCATGTTTCAAAAAAATGGGATGAGGAAAGTCTTTTAGATTTCGTAAAAAAACATGGAGATCTTAATCCGGAAAAGTTTAACCAATTACTTATGGACCATATTAATTTGGTAATAAAAGGTAAACCGATTGATGATATTACCCTACTTACCTTAAGGATTTTTTAGGGGAAGGAAGTTAGAAGGGTTATAAAAGTTGTAATGGTTAGAATAAGTTAAAACTCAACAACTACAACTTTTTCACGTCTGCAACTTTTATAAACATTTACGACTTTTTTCAACACCAGCAACAACTATAACAATTACAACGTTTCCAACTAAATGTTATTAGCACGCTATCAATATGAGTTCTTAGAAGCCGGATGTGACGAGGCCGGTCGTGGTTGTTTGGCAGGGCCAGTTTTTGCAGCTGCGGTAATATTGCCTGAGGACTTTGACCATAACTTACTGAACGATTCCAAGCAATTGCCTGAAGACATTAGGTACGAATTAAGGGTAGAAATTGAGCAAAAGGCAGTTGCCTATGCCGTAGCATTTGTTGATAATGTGGAGATAGATTCGATTAATATCCTCAATGCTTCTTTTTTGGCTATGCATCGTGCGATAGATAAATTGACATCGATGCCTCAATTTCTGATCATTGACGGTAACCGCTTCAATAAATACAAAAATATTCCGCATCAGTGTATCGTTGAGGGTGATGCAAAATATTTCAGCATTGCAGCAGCCTCCATACTGGCAAAGACCTACCGGGATGATTATATGAAACAAATAGCAACCCAACATCCTGAATATAATTGGCATACCAACAAAGGCTATCCAACTATAAAACACCGGGAAACTATAATTAAAATAGGCTATACCCCTTATCACCGCCTCACATTTAGGGTAACCGATCCGCAATTAGAGCTTTTTGCTGATTAAAGTGATTAGTGATTTGAGATTAAAGGTTAGAGATTAGGTAGTTGTCTAACCTCTGATCTCCGAACTCTAACCTCTGATCTCTAAATTAAATTATTATTTTTGTTAAAAACCAATTAGCCTTTGAAAATTCTTATTCTAACTCATCGTGTTCCGTTCCCACAAAATGGCGGATATCCAATAGTGGTTTATAATACCGTTAGGGGTTTGGTAACCATGGGTCACGAAGTTTCATTAGTAGCACTTAACCCCAAAAAAAATCATCACTATGAACATAATGAAGATGACAAAGATTTATTATCCAAAATAAATTACCGGGTTTATGATATCGACACTAAAGTTTCGATAATTGAGGTTGCTGTTAATTTATTTAGTAAAACTTCGTTTAATATTAATAAGTACTACAACCCGGAATTTGAGAAGCTGCTGATGCGCGAATTAAGAAAAACAGCTTATGATATTATCCAGTTTGAAGGGTTGTTTGTTTCTTTATATCTCCCGGCAGTACGTAAATTTTCAAAAGCAAAGTTAATCTACCGGGCACATAATATTGAGAACCAGATCTGGGAAAGGCTATCAATGCAAAAAACTGATCCGTTTAAAAAATCATATCTGAAAATGCATGCCAAACGGATTAAAAATTATGAATTACAACAACTAAATAATTTCGACGGAATTGCTGTTTTTACCGAACAGGATAAAAGCACCCTGATGGAGTATGGTACAAAAATACCCATAGAGATATTGCCTGTAGGAATAAACCTTGATCACTATAAGCCTGATTTTAATAAAACTGAATTTCCCAGCCTGTTTTTTTTAGGATCATTAGACTGGTTGCCTAACCGCGAAGGCATTGAATGGTTTTTGGATAATTTTTATAAAGAACTCACCGAAGGCGACCTGGGTGTACGTTTTTATGTTGCCGGGACCGATATTCCGGAAAGATTTGATGATTATGAAGTAATGGGTAAAATATTTATTCAGGGCGAGGTTGATGATGCGCTTGAATTTGTAAACAGCAAGTCGATAATGATAGTCCCCTTACTTTCGGGCGGAGGCATGCGGGTAAAAATTGTTGAAGGAATGGCTATGCAAAAATGTATCATTTCTACTTCATTGGGAGCGGAGGGCATTAGTTTTGAAAATGACGTAAATATATTGATTGCCAATAACCAGGATGAGTTTTATGCAGCTATCAAACTTTGCATAACAGATGAAGAATATTGCAAAAGCATCGGCCTCAACGCCCGCAAGTTAGTGGAAGAACAGCACGATATGAATAAGGTTACTAAAAACCTGGTTGACTTTTACAGGAAAGTGATTTGATTTACGATTTTAGATTTACGAATTACGATTTTTGACTTCTAACATGGATACATTCTTATTAGGCACAAGTAAATCGTAATTCGTAAATCGTAATTCATAAATCATTACTACTTTTGCGGCCAACAAAATTCTATGAAGAATACCGCTTTAACCGATATACATATAAAAGCAGGTGCCAAAATGGTACCATTTGCGGGTTATAACATGCCTGTACAATACGTTGGCATTAATGCCGAACATGAAACAGTACGCAATGGTGTTGGTGTTTTTGATGTAAGCCACATGGGCGAGTTCATTATAAAAGGAGATAACGCACTCAACCTTATTCAGCAGGTTACCAGTAATGATGCCGCAAAACTGTATGACGGAAAAGTACAATATTCCTGCCTGCCAAATGAAGATGGCGGGATAGTAGATGACCTGCTGGTTTATCGAATCGACGAAAAAACATATATGCTGGTGGTTAATGCCTCAAACATTGAAAAGGACTGGAACTGGATTTCAAAATATAATAAATGGGGTGTTGAAATGAAAAATATTTCAGATCGTACGTCCCTTCTCGCTATACAAGGGCCTAAAGCTGCCGAGGCATTACAAAGCTTAACTGATATCGACCTTGCTTCGATGGAATATTATACCTTTAAAAAAGGAAAATTTGCAGGTGTGGATAATGTATTGGTTTCTGCAACGGGCTATACCGGTGCAGGAGGTTTCGAAATATATTTTGAAAATCAAAATGCCGAACATATTTGGAATGCCATTTTTAAGGCTGGCGAACCACTCGGAATAAAGCCGATAGGCTTGGGTGCACGTGATACTTTGCGTTTAGAAATGGGCTTTTGCCTTTACGGCAACGATATCGACGATACCACATCACCATTGGAAGCCGGTTTAGGGTGGGTTACTAAATTCAATAAAGAGTTTACAAATTCAGCTTCATTGCAGCAGCAAAAACAGGAAGGCATAAAACGTAAGCTTGTTGGTTTTGAAATGGTAGACAGGGGCATTCCACGTCATGATTATGAAATTGTGGATGCGAATGGAAATAACATTGGCAAGGTAACCTCCGGTACACAATCTCCATCTTTACAAAAAGCCATCGGCATGGGCTATGTTAAAACTGAATTTGCAAAAGAAGGCACAGAAATATTTATCAGCATCAGGGATAACAAAGTAAAAGCCAAAATAGTTAAACCGCCTTTTAATAAATAAAGTCAGCCCCCTAACCCCCTAAAGGGGGAACTAAAAAAAATGTAATGTCTAATAATATCAATAAAAAAGAGCCCCCTTTAGGGGGTTGGGGGCTAAACGTTTGCCTTTCCCCTGCCCTTATTCCACTATATGATGTGGAAGATTATATTGTGGTGATCATTGATATTTTCAGGGCTACTTCCTCTATATGCTATGGGATTGAAAATGGAGCTACAGCTATAATCCCTGTTTCACTGGTAGAAGAATGTGCTGCTTACCGTGAAAAAGGCCTGGATCATTTGTTAGCTGCAGAACGGGATGGCAAAGTTGTGGAAGGTTTTGATTTTGGTAATTCGCCATTTTCTTATACTAAAGAAAAAGTCGCAGGCAAAACGGTTGTATTAACCACAACTAATGGTACTCATGCGCTGCACCTGTCACGCAAAGCAAAAAAAATAGTGATCGGTTCGTTTTTAAATCTTACAACATTAAGCAACTGGCTTAAAATACAGGATGAAAACATTTTGCTGGTTTGTGCAGGATGGAAAAACAATTTTAACCTGGAAGACACCCTCTTTGCTGGAGCGGTAGTTGAGCAGCTAAAGGAAGCCAACTTTACGCTTGATGATTCCGCCATTGCAGCAAATGACCTTTTTCAAATAGGCCAACACGATATAAACAAGTACCTCAAAAAAACATCACACAGCGAACGCCTTAAAAAACTTGGCATTGAAAAGGATATAGAGTTTTGTTTGCAGGTAGATTTGACAACTGCTATACCTATTTTGGATGGGGATAAGCTTGTTAAATTGTAATAACAATTGGAACTGTGATTTATTCGTTTTTGTCGTTGCGATCCGCCGATAGGCTGAGAAGCAATCTCGTCGACATGCATAACCGCCTTGCATAGTCCGCGATTGCCACGCTATCGCTCGCAATGACAATTTATTATTTTTCGTTATTTCAATTTCTCATTATTCTTATGTCTGTCAACATCTCTGATACTTTTCTTTTCCATATTTTTTTGGAGGGCATCTGTAAGATCAATACCAGTTTGATTTGCCAGGCATATTAATACAAAAAGCACATCCGCCATTTCATCGGCAAGGTTCACTTCAGTATCCGATTTTTTGAATGACTGCTCACCATATTGTCTGGCCATTATACGGGCAACCTCCCCTACCTCTTCCATTAGTATGGCAGTATTTGTCAATTCATTAAAATACCGGATACCGGTTGTTTTTATCCAGTTATCAACTGCTTTTTGAGCGTCTTCAATAGTCATAATTAAATCAATGTAAAAATAAAAAATGTCATTTCGACGAGGAACGAGGAGAAAACTTATAAAACATTTAAGCGGACTATGCAAAGCGGACTATGCAAAGCGGACTATGCATGTCGTATAAGTTTTCTCTCCGCCTTTGGCGGATCGAAATGACATAGGTTTTGGTCTTTAGTTGGTATTAGTGATTGTCTTTATCCTTAGTATCCATAATAATAGTAACCGGTCCATCATTTATTAAACTGATTTTCATATCGGCTCCAAAAATTCCTGTCGCTACTTTTTTGTTTGTCAAAGCTTCTAAGGTACTTATCATTTTCTCATAAAGTGGAATCGCCTTATCAGGTCTTGCTGCCCTAATAAATGACGGACGGTTTCCTTTCTTGGTTTGAGCAAAAAGCGTAAACTGCGAGATCAGTAATATACTGCCGTCAATATCGGCAAGCGCTTTATTCATCAGGCCATTTTCATCACCAAAGACACGTAAATTCACAATTTTTTGTGCTAGCCATTGCAGGTCATCGTCAGTATCTGCATCCTCAATTCCTAATAAAACTAAAAATCCTGAATTTATTGAACCGGTAATTTTATCTTCCACCTTGCAGCTTGCTTCAGAAACGCGTAGTATTACAGCTCGCATATGTTATTTAGCACTAATTTTCACGAATTATTTCGAATTACACGAATTAAACAATTGAATTTGTGAAATTCGGTTAAATTCGTGTAACTTTTATGTCGGATATATTATTTAAGGAAGAATCATACAAAATTATCGGAGCATGTTTTGAAGTACATAATATATTAGGGCATGGTTTTAAAGAAGCTGTTTATAAGGATGCCTTAGAGCTTGAATTAATTAAACTTGAAATTCCTTTTGCCAGAGAGAAAGCATTCACTATAATTTATAAAGAACAAAAACTAAAGCACTTTTATATAGCTGATTTTGTGATATACGATACAATTATTCTCGAAATAAAAATCGGTAGTTACATTGGTGACCCTTACATCAAACAAACACTAAATTATCTTAAAGCATCGGGAATGCGCTTGGGAATTGTCATAAACTTTGGAAAGCCATCATTAGAATCCCAGCGGGTTATCTTTTAAGAAGAACACTAATTTTCACGAATTATTTCGAATTTCACGAATTTAGTTCCCGCGTCAATTTGAGTAATTCGCATGAATTTGTGTAATTGGTGTTAATTCATTCATGAAAATTAGTGCTATTTCTGAAAATTCGTATTTATAACATTTGTGTAATTAGTGTTCATTCATTTGTGTAATTCGTCTAAATTTGTGTAATTCGTGCCATGAATTCAAAAAGGGGCTTCACTACTACTATTTTACATGCCGACCGCTTAACAAAACCAGAACATGGCGCTTTACATAAACCTATTCATACCTCAGTAACTTATGGTTATGATGATGTGCAGGACCTGGTAGATATTTTCCAAAATAAGAAAAAAGGATACGCTTATTCAAGACAGGGCAATCCAACTGTTTCAGCTTTAGAAAACAAAGTTACCTTAATGGAAAAAGGCTTATCGACAATTGCTTTTTCTACAGGTATGGCTGCCATAACTGCCACTATAATGGCGTTAATAAAAAGGGGTGATCATATTATTGCCAGTTCATATTTGTTTGGAAATACAAGAAGCGTTTTTCAGACTTTTATAGATATGGGTCTTGATTTTACTTTCGTAGATGCTACTTCTGTGGATAATGTGCGTAGTGAGCTAAGGGAAAGCACAAAAATGATATTTGTTGAAACGATAGCTAATCCTGCCACCCAAATAGTTGACCTCGCAGCAATTGGTGATCTTTGCCAGCAAAAAGATATTATTTACATGGTTGATAACACCATGACCTCTCCCTATATATTCAGACCGATAGACGTAAAAGCAAGCCTGGTAATCAACTCCTTAACAAAATATATCGGAGGCCACGGCAACGCCCTTGGCGGAAGTGTTACAGATACGGGTTTATTTAATTGGGAAAACTTTGCGAATATTTTTGAAGGCTTTAAAAAACAGGTTAAGCCAGAAGTTTTGGGTATTACCCAGATAAGGAAAAAAGGATTAAGGGATTCAGGCGGTACACTTGCCCCTGAAGCTGCCCATTCTATTTCCGTAGGATCAGAAACACTTGCTTTACGGATGGAAAGAGCCTGCACAAATGCTTTTTCGCTGGCAACCTTTTTTGAAGGTCACCCGCATATTAAAAAGGTATACTACCCCGGTTTAAAATCTCATCCGCAGCATGAAATAGCTCATCACTTATTTCTAAAATACGGTGCCCTTATGAGCATCGAGCTTGATAACAGTATTGATTGCTTTGAATTTTTAAATAAACTCAAACTGGTTGTAAAATCAAGCAATCTTGGCGATACCCGCACATTGGCTATTCCGGTAGCACATACCATCTTTAATGAAATAGGTCCACAGAAAAGAGCAGAAATGGGAATATCTGATTCCATGATCAGGCTTTCAATTGGTATTGAAGATATTGATGATTTGTTGCATGATTTTAAGAGTGCGTTGGGCGAGTCTAAATCTCCTAAATGAGATACTAATTTTCATCAGCTAAAGCAGAATCGTATAATGTCCGCTATTTATTAAGCTATTAGCTTCAGATTATAAATCTGGTAAGTTTTGATAAGTTTCTTCAAACATTTTGATAATGGCTTTTTCCTTGCTATCAGTATCTTGTTTGGTTAATTTATTAATCAGCAAATAACCACTTATGTCTTCATATACGTAATGCCCGAACACATTAAATCCTATTTTTTGTTCAACTACTCTTTTATAAATTCTAAATCGTTGGTTGTTCCGATAATCTTCAACTGTATAAGATTCTTTATCGATGGTGCGGGAGCCTATAAATCCAAAAGAGGCTTCAGGATAATCCTGTAAAATTATAGGTACAGCTTTTAAACAAGTAATTAAAATATTGCCTACGTCACCTTTATTAGTTAGCCTGGAATATTTATAGTCGCTATTTCTGTCTTTTTTGACATAAAACTTTATAGCAAAAACATTTTCTTTATGATAGTCAGCGTGAAGTATGTAAATGTATTTAGTAACCGGAGAATAAAACTTATAAATTAAACTAAATAAATGGTTGCTATGATCTTTACATGGCTTTTTTTGAACAAACTTTAAAGAATAGCCTGAATAATCGAAATTCAAGGAATTAAATATGAATTTCCAGAACTGGAAGAATTTTGATTAGTTGAGTGATTGGCAGTAACCTTTTTTCCCTTTACTAAATCAGGTGTCAACTTTACAGACTTAACTTCTTTCAAAGGTGTCCAGCCTAATCTAACGCCTTTAGAAGCATGTTTCTTTTTTACTTGTGTTGACATAACGATTTATACAAATATAATTAATTGACACTATTTCACCAAATAAGTTTGATTCGTAAATTTACAGAGTTAATACACTTTGAGATTTCAGCGATGAACATTTATATTTATTAATTAAACGTCAAGCCCTCGTATCATTCCCATTATAAATACTCAAATAACTCTCATACCGCGATAGCTCAATTTCACCATTTTCCAGTGCTTCCAGCACAGCACAGCCGGGTTCGTTAATATGGCGACAGTTATGGAAACGGCAATCGTGCATGCGTTCGCGCATTTCGGGGAAAAAGTGGCTGAGTTCCTGTTTGTCAATATCTATCACACCCAGTTCGCGTATACCGGGGGTGTCGATAATAAATCCTCCGTAAGGGAGTTCAAACATTTCGGCAAAGGTGGTGGTATGCATGCCTTTATCACTCCAGTCGGATACCTGGTGCGTGCGCAGATCAAGATCAGGCAATAAAGCGTTGATCAAACTTGATTTCCCAACTCCTGAATGCCCGGAAAACAAGGTTACTTTATCCTTCAAAATGGCCTTTACCTGCTCAACATTAGTACCCTCAAGGGCCGAGACCTCATAACAAGGGTATCCTACCTTTTCATAAATGGCTTTATAATCGGCCAAAATTTCCAGGCCTTCATCGCTAAACAAATCGAGTTTATTAAAAATAAGTTTAGCTGGGATATCGTATGCTTCAGCCGTAACTAAAAAACGGTCGATAAAACCTAAAGAAGTACGCGGCGAAGCCAAAGTAACCACCAATATTGCCTGGTCGAGGTTGGCAGCGATGATTTGTCCCTGTTTGGATAGGTTTATTGATTTACGGATGATATAATTTTTGCGCTGCTGCAAGTTAGTGATCACCCCTGTCTCCTGCTCGGGTTCCATGTCAAAATCAACTACATCGCCTACAGCCAGGGGATTGGTAGTAGTAATACCTTTGGTACGAAACTTACCCTTTATGCGGCAATCAATTCTTTGTCCGTCCGGGGTTTGTACCTGGTACCAGCTGCCTGTCGATTTTGTGATTAGTCCCTGCATATTAACAAGCTTCAAAAGTAACTAAATTACATTGCTTATTAATTTGCCATAGCTGTATTTAAAGATGTTATACAAGCCTGTACAGCATCATTTGTACGTGTAATATATTCTCTAATCTTTTTTCTGCCCATATTCATCCCATCAACAATACCTAAGTGTTTTTTATTAAGTAATCCAATCATATACTCAGGGCTGCTCTGATAGTAACCTACTGCACGGAAAAATTTACTCTTTGGCACAAAATAAATATCAGAAATCCTATATGCATAATTATTTTCGGTACAGTTTATCTTAATTTTTATTACGACATAGAAATTGTACTTGACTAACGCCAATGAAGTAGTGGTCATGCGAAATTCAAGAAGTCCTTGGCTTAATACACTGCTTTCAGGATCTTTATCTTTTGATAAAGTGTCAGGCCGATGATATTTAAAATAGCTGTTAAGCCATTTTTTTGCAGTACTATCCAACATAATCCTGCTATGGTCTTTTACTTTAATACTATCTGTATATACTAAACTACCATTTATCATAGGTAAATTAGATATTAAAGTATCTTTATCTTTCTGAGCAAAACAGGTCCTTGTTAAGAACAAAAACAGTACGATTAATAACAGTTTATTCATATTCTTCGTAAATATTTAAAATAATCAATCAGTTTAATTTATACGTATATAAAATTAAAATAACTCTTGTTTATTAAAAAAATATCTACTTACTTTACAGACATAATATATGACAATTTACAGCACCATAACAACAACATTAACTACCACCGGGGTAAAACGCGGAGGAAGATAATCGTATGGTGTAAAACATAAAAAAACCAAATGAGCGCCTTCCTCCCAAAAGAGGAAGGCGCATTTGTTAAAGAGCTAATATGAAAATTTTAAAATTTGGCGGTACTTCCGTAGGATCAGTTCAAAGTATCCAAACCTTATTGAATATTTTAAAGGGTGAAGTTAAAGACGAAAAGCCAGTAGTTGTATTATCCGCCATGAGCGGGGTAACTAACCTGCTAATTTCCATGGCAGAAGGCGCTGCAAACGGCCAGGATTTCACCGCTGAATTAGCTGAACTGGAGAAACGCCATTATGATGTGGTAAAAAGTCTGCTGACTGCACAACATCAAAACCCCGCCTATACACGCTTAAAGCTTTATTTTAATCAGCTGGAAGAGTTGTTACAAGGCATTCTCACCTTAAGAGAACTTACCCCAAAAACACGCGATCATGTATTAAGTTTTGGCGAACGCTGCTCCACAATAATGATTTGTAAAATAGCTGCGCAGCATTTTCCGGAGGCTTTTTGTGTCGATGCATCCGAGTTGATAAAAACCGACAGTTCGTTTGGTCAGGCTAGAGTGAATATGGAACTTACTGAACTGTTGATATGTGGTTTTCACAAAGAACATAGTGACAAAATGCTGTTGGTAACAGGTTTTATCGCAACTAACGAAGCAGGACAGCTCACCACCCTTGGTCGCGGAGGCAGCGATTATACTGCAGCAATTTTTGGTTCGGCATTAAATGCTAAAGAAATACAGATTTGGACTGATGTTAACGGAATGATGACCGCCGACCCACGCATGGTTAAAAAGGCCTTCTCTCTTGAGGAACTTACTTATACTGAAGCAATGGAGCTTTCCTATTTTGGTGCGAAGGTGATCTATCCTCCTACTATGATCCCGGCTTTTTTAAAGAAGATACCCATCGTAATAAAAAACACTTTTGAGCCTGATTTTGAAGGGACTGTTATACGCCATGATTGCAAACCGTCAAACCTCCCCATAAAAGGTATTTCATCCATCAATAATATAAGTATCCTTAACCTGGAAGGCAGCGGAATGGTGGGTAAATCGGGCTTTAGCGGGCGATTGTTTTCCTTGCTGGCCCGTGAGCAGATCAATGTTATACTGATAACACAGTCATCATCAGAACATAGCATCACTTTCGCTGTTCAGCCCGGCGATTCCGAAAAAGCCCGCCTATTAATTGAACAGGAATTTGAGCTTGAACTGGTTGCCAAAAAACTGGAACACGTTGTTATAGAACAAAACCTGGCTATTATAGCCGTAGTCGGCGAAAATATGAAACAAACTCCCGGTGTATCAGGCAAGTTGTTTTATGCGCTGGGCCGTAACGGTGTTAACGTAAGGGCCATCGCACAAGGCTCATCTGAGTACAATATTTCGGTGATCATTTCTGGTCATGATCTTGCCAAGGCATTAAATGCTGTACACGATGGCTTTTTTGTTCAGCTTACAAAAACGCTGCATGCCTTTTGTTTAGGAACAGGCAATATTGGTCAAACGCTGTTTAAGCAGCTTAACGCGCATAGTGCTTATTTGCAGGAGCATAATGGCATACAGGTTAAAATTGCCGGTATAAGCAACACCCGTAAAATGTTATTTGATACCGATGGCATATCTTTAGATAGCTGGCAGGAAGAACTGCAGGCTTCAGAAGATAAAGCTAATCTTAATGAATTTGTGGCAAAGATGATCAGTATGAACTTGCCGAACTGTGTGTTTATCGATAATACCGCCAGCCCAAAACCTGTTGAAGTTTATGAAGAAGTTTTTAAATCGAACATATCGGTAATTACCTGCAATAAAATAGGTAATTCTGCATCTTATAAGCAATATAAAACCTTCCATGATACAGCCAAACAGCATGGTGTTGATTTCTTTTATGAGACCAATGTTGGCGCAGGTTTGCCAATCATACGTACTTTAAAGGACCTGATGAATAGCGGCGACAGGATTATGAAGATTGAAGCCATACTATCAGGAACTATTTCCTTTATTTTTAATAATTTTAAAGGTGATGCAAACTTTCATGATGTGGTTAAGATGGCCCAGGAAAAGGGCTATACCGAACCTGATCCTCGTGATGATTTGCGCGGCACGGACTTTATGCGTAAGATTTTGATTCTTGCCCGTGATGCAGGCTACGCTATGGAAGCAGCAGATGTTCAGATAGAAAGCATGCTACCAAAAGCTTGTTTAGATGCCCAGACTGTTGATGATTTTTATGCGGCATTAAAAGCGGAAGATACTTTTTTTAGTAATTTAAAAGCCAGGGCCGAAAATGAGAACAAAGTTTTACGTTATATAGGCAAGCTGGAAAACGGTAAAGCTGCCATCACCCTGCAAACGGTAGATGAAAACCATCCGTTTTATACCTTATCTGGAAGTGATAATATCATATCTTTCACTACCGACAGGTATAAAGAACGCCCGCTGGTAGTAAAGGGCCCCGGCGCAGGTGCCGAAGTAACTGCAGCAGGAGTATTTGCTGATTTGATAAATGTGGGAAAGTAACTCAGCCCCCTAACCCCCTAAAGGGGGAACTAAAGTTTGATAATTTATATGGAAAATAGTATTCAAGATTTAAAAATATCAGCCGAAAAAACTCCCTCTTTAGGGGGTCGGGGGGCTTCTATCTCAGTTTTCGCTCCTGCTACTGTTGCCAACGTAGTTTGCGGCTTTGACGTGCTGGGTTTTGCTGTAAACGAACCTGGTGACGAGGTGGTGATGCGTATCACCAATAAACCTGGCATTACTATTAGTAAAATTACGGGAGATAATGGGCGATTACCACTCGATCCTGCCAAAAATACGGTAAGCGTGAGTGTTCAGCATTATCTTCAAAGTGTTGGCCGTACCGATATTGGCCTTGATATTGAACTGCACAAAAAAATGCCCATCGGCAGTGGCTTGGGCTCCAGTTCGGCAAGCACTGTGGCCGGCTTGTTTGCTATAAAAACTTTACTGGGCGATGATGCTGATCCCGCCAGGCTGTTGCCTTTTGCAATGAAAGGTGAGGAAATGGCCTGCGGTCATGGTCATGCGGATAATGTAGCACCTGCCCTGTTAGGAGGCTTTGTGCTGATCCGTAGTTACGACCCGCTTGATGTGGTGCGCCTGCCCCACCCTGCCGGTTTATATTGTGCTATAGTTTTCCCGGATGTTGATGTGCCTACCCGTGAGGCCAGGCAGATTATTCGCAATAAAATATTAATGAAAGACGCCGTTACTCAATGGGGAAACATTGCAGGCCTTGTAAGTGGCTTATTCATGCAGGATATAGATCTGATTGGCCGCAGTATGAAAGATATACTGGTAGAACCTGTACGCTCCATGCTGATTCCTGATTTTTACCAGATGCGGGAAATAGCCATGAATTTAGGCGCGGTAAGTTTTGGTATATCCGGTTCAGGGCCTTCGGTTTTTGCCTTTACCAGGGATGAAGAAACAGCAAAACTTATTACCAAAAAGCTTCAGCAGCACTTAACGGGGATACAAATAGGATCGAATACTTATGTATCCACTATTAATGATAAAGGGCCGCGAGTGCTATAATTATTCTGAATCAAGATTTACAGGATTTTAGGATTTTCAAGATGCATTTTTAAATCAAATATTAATCCTGTTCATCTGAAAATCCTGATTCAGACAAAAAGAAATCAAAATCAATCGTAATTCGTAAATCTAAAATCGTAAATCAAATTGCAACTATATAGTACCAAAAACCCTTCTACCAGGGTGTCATTCAAAGAAGCGGTTTTTAACAGCATGCCGCAAGATAAAGGGCTTTATATGCCGGTGAACATCCCGCAATTGGATGATAAGTTTATAAATAACCTCGATCAGTATTCTCTTCCGGAAATAGCCTTTCATGTGGCTAAAAATTTATTGGGTGACGACATAGCAGATGACGACCTGAAAGCTATCATTTATGATGCAATAAGTTTTTTAGCCCCTGTTGTTAAGCTGGAAGAGAACGTATTTGTACTGGAGCTTTTTCATGGGCCATCGCTGGCATTTAAGGATTTCGGAGCCCGCTTTATGAGCAGGGTGATGAGTTACTTTTTAGAGGCAGATGAAAAACAGCTGGATGTATTGGTTGCAACTTCGGGTGATACCGGCGGTGCTGTAGCCCTTGGCTTTTTGGGCGTGCCGAATACCCGTGTCACTATATTATTCCCTAAAGGAAAAGTTAGTGATATACAAGAACTTCAACTCACCACAAACGGCCAAAACATTCGTGCTGTTGAGATTGATGGTACATTTGACGACTGCCAGGCATTAGTTAAACAAGCCTTTACTGATGCAGAACTGAATGAAAAATTCCGGCTTACATCGGCCAACTCTATCAACATTGCCCGGTTGATACCACAAACCTTTTATTATTTTAACGCCTATGCACAGTTATTAAAACAAGGTATTGATAAGGTGGTTTTTTCTGTCCCAAGCGGCAACTTTGGTAACATTGGGGCCGGTTTATTAGCCTGGAAAATGGGCTTACCAGTTGAACATTTTATAGCAGCCACCAATGTTAACGATACTGTTCCTGAATTTTTAAAGACAGGCGTTTACCAGCCGAAGCCATCGGTAGCCACCCTGTCAAATGCTATGGATGTTGGCGACCCAAGTAACTGGGTACGTATAGCCGACCTGTTTAAGGATGACATTGAAAAATTAAAAACGCTGGTAACAGGTTATCGTTATGATGATGATGAAACACTTAACGCTATCAAGTTTATTTATGATAACAATAACTATGTAGCTTGTCCGCATACTGCAATTGCCTGGCAAGCTTTGAAGGATTGGCAACAGGATAATTACCGCGGTGATTTTGCAGGAGTCTTTTTATCAACCGCTCATCCCTGCAAATTCCCTGATGTTTATCCGCGTAGTGTTGCCGGTAAAATAATAGTTCCTGAACGGGTTAAGGCATTGGCAAAAAAGAATAAGAAGTCTGTAGCTTTAGGTAAGGATTTTGAAGGGTTTAAGAAATATTTGCTTGAGAATAAGTAAGGCTTGTTTTTACTGCACAATTAATGAAAACATTATATTCAAAAAGTTTTATTTATGAATTCTTCATTAACTTAGTGCTATCAATAATATTAAATGGATTTACAGACCGAAAAATTAAAGTTGATACAGGCAATATTAAATATTGATGATATTAACCTTATAAAGGGTATCGAATCTCTTTTGAAAATTGAAGGGCCTGATTGGTTTGATGTATTAAGTGAAAGTCAGCAGCAATCTGTATTAAGGGGCTTGGAACAGGCAGATAAAGGAGAACTCATTAGTCATAAGGAAGCTATTGAAAAACTTGGATTATGAAGTATGCTATAACCTGGACTCCCGAAGCATTATCAACTTTTGAAGAAAGGATTAAGTATCTTAAATATATCGGACAAAAAAAGAAAACAAATTTCAAGAAAAGAGTAAACGAATATTTTGAAATATTTGAGGAAAAACCGCCAATTGGAAATACTATTCCCTGTAAACTTAAAGGTGTATTTATCTGTCTTATTATCAAACAAGTATCAATTATCTATAGGATAAATATTCCTTCCAAAGAAATCCAATTGATCTCCTTTATTGATAATCGCCAAAATTCCGGGTATATCCGGAAACATAAAAGTTAAATCAACAAAAAATAGCTAACTTAGTATTATATAAATAGACGACATGGATTTACAGGCAGAAAAATTAAAAATAGTAAAAGAAGTATTAACTATTGAAGATATTAACCTGATAAAAGAAATTAAGAACCTGCTTAAAAGCCGCAGTCATGATTGGTTCGATGATTTAAGTGACGAACAGCAACAAGCTGTAATGAAAAGTTTAGAGAAATTGGATAGAGGCGAAGGTATTCCCCACGAAGAAGCAATGGCAAGGCTTGGACTATGAGCTATACCATAATCTGGTCTCCTGATGCATTATTAAGTTTTGATGACAGAATAAAATATCTAAAAATACACTGGACGGAAAAAGAGATCTCAAATTTTAGAAAGCGGGTAAAAGAATACCTTGAAACACTATCCGAAGAACCACTTATAGGCAAAAAACCTGGTAGACGTAAAAATTTACATATAGGGCTTGTTATAAAACCAGTTTCCCTCATCTATAGGGTTAGCAAAATCAAAAAAGAAATAGAACTTGTTTTGTTTATTGATAACCGCCAGGATCCCAAAAAGATTAAAAAGTATAAATCATAAACGGCATGTTCAAAGTCTCGATTGGCATCGTATGCTTCTCGTTTGTTGTTACTTTATTTAGCTGCCACAAAGTAAAATTCAATTCAACCAGATGGCAACAATATCTGGAAACTGACGGCCCTGATGGGTCTGAAAGAGAGGCAATGGCTGAGGATTTACTTCAAAACTATAAATTAGTAGGACTGACTAATAAACAAATGCTCCAATTACTAGGCCCACCCGCGAACCAAACAGACACAACAAAAACTTATTACACACTTTCAGAAAAATACGACTTGATCGATCCCGTTTCAGGTAAGGATTTGATCATTAAATTCAATAAAGATTCCATAATTACAAGTGCCGAAATAAAGGAATGGCATAAACATTAATCTATGATAAACACGATCATATTCGATCTTGGCGCGGTTTTGATTGATTGGAACCCGCATTATATGTACAACACCTTGTTTGATAATGAGCAGGAAATGAAAAACTTTCTCGCCACTGTTTGTACATCCGACTGGAATGAGGAACAGGATGCCGGCCGCTCACTTCAGGAAGGTACAGAGATTTTAGTTAAACAATTCCCCGGGCATGAAGCAAATATCAGGGCCTTTTATTCCCGCTGGGAAGAAATGCTGGGCGATCCGTTTTGGGATACTGTTGAAATATTTAAAGAGCTCAAAGAAACTAATAAATATAAAATATATGCGCTAACCAACTGGTCGGCCGAAACATTTCCAATTGCTTTAGAACGCTATGATTTTTTAAATTGGTTTGATGGGATCGTAGTATCGGGCGCTGAAAAAATGCGCAAACCAACCCCTGAATTTTATCAAATATTACTCAACCGTCACCAGGTTAAGCCGGAAGAAGCTTTATTTATTGATGATAATTACCGGAATATCTTAGCTGCTGAAAAATTAGGGATACAATCAATACATTTTACATCGGCTGATAAGTTGAGGGAAAAACTGGAGGAATTGGGAGTTCTTTAATCAAAACGTCATTGCGAGGTACGAAGCAATCTCTGAACTGTGCATTAACGACTTGCATTATCATTCTTGTCCTATGTAGAGATTGCTTCGTGCCTTACAGCAATGACGCTCGGCGAATAGCAATTAATATTAACCTTTCTTATCCACCTTCACAAACGGACTAACCATCGCATGCATCCTTATCTCTTTTTGTATAGGATGATTCATACCCTCGTTTTTAGGTGTATGCATATTTAAATGAGGTGCAATTACCAGGGAAACTATCGACATCAGCTTGATCAAAATATTCATTGACGGGCCCGATGTATCTTTAAATGGATCGCCAACGGTATCACCGGTTACAGACGCTTTGTGCGGTTCAGATTTTTTGTAGAACATCTCACCATTAATCATCACCCCTTTTTCGAATGACTTTTTAGCATTGTCCCATGCACCACCGGCGTTGCTTTGAAATAATCCCATTAATACACCTGATACAGTTACACCAGCCAGCAAACCGCCCAATACTTCCGGACCGAATGAAAAACCAATGATAATAGGTGTGAGCAGTGCGATTAATCCGGGAGCTACCATTTCGCGGATAGATGCCTGGGTAGATATAGCCACACATTTTTCGTATTCAGGTTTACCTGTATATTCCATAATCCCAGGTATCTCACGGAACTGGCGGCGAACCTCTTCTACCATTGCCATAGCAGCACGGCCTACAGCGGAAATAGCAAGAGACGAAAATATGAATGGGATCATACCGCCGACAAACAACCCGGCTAAAACATTAGCTTTATAAATATCAATGTGCTCTATACCTGCCACGCCAACAAAGGCCGCAAATAAGGCCAGTGAGGTTAATGCCGCCGAAGCAATAGCGAAACCCTTACCTGTTGCTGCGGTAGTGTTGCCAACAGCATCAAGGTTGTCTGTACGGTGCCTTACTTCTTCTGGCAGGCGGCTCATTTCGGCAATACCACCGGCATTATCCGCAATAGGGCCAAAAGCATCAATGGATAACTGCATAGCGGTTGTTGCCATCATGCCCGCAGCAGCAATTGAAACGCCGTATAAACCTGCGAAATAGTAAGAACCATATATACCTGACGCTAAAACAAGAATAGGCAATACGGTTGATTCCATACCAACGGCTAAACCAGCAATAATATTGGTAGCATGGCCGGTTGATGACTGCCTGATAATTCCCAGCACAGGACGTTTGCCCATAGCAGTGTAATATTCAGTGATCATGGACATCAGGGTGCCAACAACCAATCCTACAAGGATAGCCATATACACACCATCTTTTGTAAAATGAGACGCGCCGCCTTTTAATACACCGCCTGTATCATCGCGAATCATGTGAAACTCACCCGAAGGCAGCATCCACTGCACTATAAAGTAAGTGGCTATTGCGGTTAAAATAATAGAAGTCCAGTTACCTATATTTAAGGCTTTCTGAACGCTGTCAGTTTCATTTTTTATCTTAACAAATGCTGCGCCTACAATTGAAAACAGTAACCCAAGACCTGCTATTACCATTGGCAATAGTATAGGAGCTATCCCGCCAAATTTATCATTTGATACTATTTCACGGCCTAAAACCATTGTTGCCAGCATTGTGGCCACATATGAGCCAAATAAATCTGCGCCCATACCGGCAACGTCACCTACGTTATCACCTACGTTATCGGCAATAGTAGCGGGGTTACGTACGTCATCTTCAGGTATACCGGCTTCAACTTTACCTACCAAATCCGCACCCACATCAGCCGCTTTGGTATAAATACCTCCACCTACACGTGCAAACAGGGCAATGGACTCTGCTCCTAATGAAAATCCGGCAAGCACATCCAATGCCTTGGCCATTGCTTCACCGTTAACGTTCCCGCCTGTATTTACTACATATACAGTATAAAAAACAATAAATAATGAACCCAATCCTATTACTGCAAGGCCCGCTACACCCAAACCCATTACGGTACCGCCGGTAAATGATACTTGTAAAGCTTTGGCTAAACTGGTTTTAGCGGCCTGCGTGGTACGTACATTTGCTTTTGTTGCGATGCGCATTCCTAAGAATCCGGCAAAAGCCGACAGGAAAGCGCCACATAAAAAAGAAATCGCAATTACCGGGCTTGAAGTGATCACTGTAGTGCCAGACCATGCCAGCAATATCATCGCTACTACCACAAAATAACTCAGCACTTTCCATTCCGCCTTTAAAAAAGCCATAGCGCCTGCCGCAATATAGCCCGCAAGCTGGTTCATGCCGGCATCACCGGTTTCCTGTTTGGTTACCCAGGCTGCTTTAATGGCCATTGCTATTATGCCAATGATGCCGAAAACAGGAATTAAATAAATTAAGTAATTGTTCAATAGATCCATATTAAATTAGGTTGTTGTATACTATTTTTTATAAAAGGTTTGTAAATATAATTGGCTGCTGCAAATTAGTAAATTAATTTCTTTACAATAGCCTGTCATTTTAAAGTTTTTTAAATAGTTTAGGACCTTAAACAATAAACTATTGATGAAGAATAATTCAGGACAACCGAAAATGAAGCATGAACTGGGTTTGCTCGATGGCACTATGCTGGTTGCAGGCTCCATGATCGGCTCGGGTATTTTTATTGTAAGTGCTGATATTACCCGTAACGTAGGTTCAGCAGGCTGGCTCATTTTGGTGTGGATCATCACCGGGTTTATGACTATAACAGCGGCCGTAAGCTATGGCGAGCTAAGCGCGATGTTCCCAAAAGCAGGCGGACAATACGTTTACTTAAAAGAAGCTTATAATAAACTGATAGCTTTTTTATACGGCTGGAGCTTTTTCGCTGTAATACAAACCGGCACCATTGCCGCAGTTGGTGTAGCTTTCTCAAAGTTTACTGCTTACTTAGTTCCTGCCGTTAGCGAGGATAATATCTTATTCAGCACACAAATCGGTTCATCGCATTTTACCGTTAGTGCAGCCCAACTGGTTTCAATAGTGGTTATCCTGCTGCTTACTTTTATCAATACAAAGGGTGTTAAAAGCGGTAAAATCATACAAAACATATTTACTTTAACCAAACTGCTCAGCTTATTCGGGTTAATCATATTTGGTTTTATTGCCCTAAAAGGCGATGTATGGCATGCTAACTGGAGCAATGCCTGGAATATGCATAAGCTAAATGCAGATGGAACCGATAATGGCATTGGCAGCTTAACCCTTGCTGCTGCGCTTGGTGCGATTGCTGCCTCGATGGTTGGCTCTATTTTTAGCAGCGATGCATGGAATAACGTAACCTTTATTGCCGGCGAAATGAATAATCCCAAACGTAATATTGGTTTAAGCTTGTTTTTGGGGACTTTAATTGTAACCATCATTTACGTGTCTGCAAACGTTATGTACACTGGTGTGTTGCCGTTGCATGATATTGCTACAGCTAATAAAGACAGAGTAGCCGTTGCAGCGTCTCATGCAATATTCGGCGATCTGGGTACGTTGGTAATTGCTTTAATGATCATGATCTCAACCTTTGGCTGCAACAATGGCCTGATTATGGCTGGTGCCAGGGTTTATTATACCATGGCCAAAGACGGCTTGTTTTTTAAACGTACAGGTACATTAAATAAATTTGCCGTACCTGAATTTGGGTTGTGGGTACAAGCGATAGTAGCATCAATTCTTTGCCTTAGCGGAAGATATGGCGACTTGTTAGATATGATTTCGTTTGTTGTAGTGATCTTTTATGTACTGACTATATTTGGTATATATATCCTTCGGGTGAAACGCCCTGATGCTGAAAGACCTTACAAAGCTTTTGGCTACCCAGTTTTACCCGCAATTTATATGATAATGGGTATTGCATTTTGTATTTTACTAATCATATATAAACCAAATTTCACCTGGCCCGGTTTAATCATTGTTCTTATCGGTATTCCAATTTATTACTTGACACAACGTTATTCAAAACATGAGGATCAAACAGATCTGGTTAGTTAGTCTATTTCTTATTTCCGGGCAAACCTTTGCCCAACCGCTTGAGCAAAAACTGCATTCGGCATTTAACCGGTTGCAGGCTGATAGTCAGTGCCGCTATGCATCGGTTTCTTTAACAGTGCTGGATGCAAAAACCGGGGAAACGGTGTTTGCTGCTAATCCAAACATGGGCCTGGCAACAGCATCGACACTCAAAACCATAACAACCATTACCGCTTTTAACTTATTGGGGAAAGATTTTCAATATCAAACCCAATTTGGTTATATTGGTTCAATAGGTCCTGATGGTACCCTTACCGGGGATGTAATTATCAAGGGATCCGGCGACCCGACTTTGGGCAGCTGGAGATATGAGAATACACATGAAGATCATGTACTCAGCTTAATGGTAGCTACACTTCGAAAGGCTGGGATAAAAAATATTAACGGGCGTATTATTGGTGACGATAGCATTTTTGGCACACAAGCTATCCCCGATGGATGGATATGGGAAGACATAGGCAACTACTACGGTGCAGGTACGTCAGGCCTTTGCTGGCGTGAAAACCAGTTTGATATTAAATTAAAGACAGGCAGCGTTGGTAGTCCCATAAGTATTTCACATGAAGTATCTGCTGTACCCTACCTTAATTTTAAAAGTGAGCTTATAAATGCGCCGGCCAATACCGGCGATAACGCCTATGCCTATTTACCTGTTAACGGTAAAACAATGTATTTAAGGGGGACTTATGCCATTGATCAAACCAAAAAAAGTATTTCTGCCGCACTGCCTGATCCGGCTTATGATGCTGCTTTACGATTAAGCGATACCTTAAAAAGTTTAGGAATTTTGATAACCGGTGAACCTGAATCAACAACTTCTTTAATTGCCAAAGGGCTCCAAACACCACAAATTGTAACTAATTTAACCACCATCCCTTCTCCATATTTAAGTCAGATTGTTTACTGGCTGAATCAAAAAAGCATTAACCTATACGCAGAGCAGGTGCTAAAAACAATTGCCTGGAAAGCCGGTAAAGAGCCGTCAACAGCCAATGGCGTAGAAGTGGAACAGAATTTTTGGAAAGCAAAAGGCATCGATCCGCGCTCATTGAATATTGTAGATGGAAGCGGCCTTTCGCCGGGCACCAGGGTTACTACTTTAACCATGGCAACTATCCTGCAATCAGCTAAAAAAGAAAACTGGTTTCCGGATTTTTATGAGAGTTTGCCAACGTATAATAATATGAAAATGAAAAGCGGCAGCATCCTTAATGTGCTTACTTATGCCGGTTATCAAACGCACAATGGCCGCGAACTTTGCTTTTCTATCATGGTAAATAATTATAACGGATCGGGCAGAAGCATGAAGGAGAAGATTTTCAGGATTTTGGATGAGTTGAAAACCCCCTAAGCCCCCAAAAGGGGGAATTTTGGCTGCTTTTCCTTTAAGAAAGCTTTTTAATCATTCAATGGCAAACTGAAATAAAAAGTTGTTCCTTTACCTTCCTCGCTGTTAACGCCTATTTTACCTTTATGGCGTTGTACTATCTCGCTTGCAATATAAAGACCAATGCCAAAGCCGGATATATTTTTCATCTTCTCATTCTCTACACGGTAAAAGCGCTGAAACAGTTTTTCCTGGTCTTTAGCCTTAATACCTATACCTTCATCAGTAACTGATACCAGGACACTGCCGTTTATCTGTTTTTGAGTAATGGTTATCTTACTTCCCTTGTCAGAATATTTAATCGCGTTACTTAAAAAATTGCTCATCACCTGACCTATCTTTTCTCTGTCAGCTGGTATAGTTAACGTTTCATCCGACTCAAATTTAAAGATACGGTCTGGATTTGCGAGGTTAGTTTCAGCGGTAATATCTTCAATCAGTTTGTTAATTTCAAAATCTTTTATTTTAAGCTGCAATTTACCTGATTCAAGTTTTGAGAGATCAAGAAAACCATGAATAAGATTGGTCATTCTGTTTACCTGGTTATTCGCTTTTAAAAGTGCGTTATCTATAAAACTGTCATTTGACGGGGTCGCTTTTTTTGAAAGTATCTGCAGGTAAGCCTTTAGCGAAGTAAGCGGTGTTTTTAGCTCATGACTCGCCATGGCTATAAAATCATTTTTCCTTATCTCATCACGTTTACTTTCAGTAATATCTACCATTGTTCCCAGTAATCTCATCGGCTGCTTCTTTTCATCTCTTAAAACAATCCCCTGGACTTTTATCCAGTGCAGCGATTCATCAGGCCAATAAATTCTTACCTCGTACAAATAGCTCCCTGTTTCTAATGACTCATAATAAGCATTTAACACAATGTTTTTCAAATCATCCTCGTTAACCTGCTTTCGTATTTCCTCAAGGGTTACTGACTTTTCAGAGGAATGCCCAAATATCTCAGCCAGGCGTGGCGAATAAATAAAAGTTTGATTTTGCAGATTAAGGTCCCATATGGCAAGTGCTGTGGCTTCTGCAGCTAGACGCAGGCGGCTTTCGCTTTCTATAGCTGCTTCCTTAGCCTTTACCTCTCCTGTTATATCAACCACGGTATTCAATATATAGGCTACATTACCATCAGCGTCCAAAACCGGCGAATTGCAGCACGACCAATAGTGTGTTTTATATTTTTTTGTTTCCTGGTTATAAACATCAAAACGATAAGTGGGAACTTCAACTTTTTGCCTGGTTTCAATAACCTTTGTAAATTCATCCAAGGCATTTGTTCTATTATCCAATGCAATATTATCGTCAGGGAACACCTCAAAAAAACCTTTACCTATAACTTCCTCCCTTTTACTTGATGTAATTGCTAAATAAGAATCACTTGCTGCAATTATTGTAAAGCGAGGACAATCGGCTTTAACCAGCAAGGAGCCCGGTGATTTTTCAAATACAGTTTGAAAAATACTTTCGGTTAAACCAGGCGATAAATTAGCGTTCATAGATGATAGCAAAACGGTATTCAAGTTTAATAATGATTAAATTTTATTTCGGTGCAGATAACCTTTTTAACGGATCAATATTTAATTTGTTAAGGTAAATTATTAAAATATCAAACAAAAAGAAACTTTTGCTATTTAATATAATTCCTTAAAGTTGGGACTAATTTAGGCCCTCTTTATTACATCTAAAAATTATATAGTATAACCATTAAACTTTCTATCTTCAACCAAACACTATACTAAATGAAATTACGTACTGAGATTGCCGCTAAAATTAAAGGTTTCTGGCGTGTACTTGGCCCTGGCCTTATTACAGGTGCAGCAGATGATGATCCCTCCGGCATTGCTACTTATTCACAAACAGGCGCTCAATTTGGGTACGGACAATTATGGACTGCGTTATGGATGCTGCCTTTGATGACAGCCGTACAGGAGTCATGTGCAAGGATTGGCCTGGTTACGGGCAAGGGTATTACCACTATAGTTAAAGAATGCTATAGCCGTACCGTTTTATATGTTGTGGTTGGGCTGGTTGTTATTGCAAACACCATAAATATTGGCGCAGACCTGGGAGCTATGGCTGCTGCTGCCCAATTACTTATACCTGCGCCATTTATTGTGTTGACCTTAATTTTCACTGCCATTATATTATCGCTGGAGGTATTTACCAGCTACAAAGTCTATTCTAAAATTTTAAAATGGCTGGCAATAACCTTAATGGCTTATCCTATAACCCTATTTATAGTACACCAACCCTGGGCAACCATTTTTCGGGCAACCATAGTGCCGCATTTTGAGATGTCATTTGCATTTTTCTTTATCATTACTGGAGTTTTGGGTACAACCATTTCGCCTTATATGTTTTTTTGGGAAGCATCGCAGGAAGTAGAAGAAGACAAGGAAAAACATTTGCTAACTGAAGGAAAGCCGCGGATAAGCTGGATAAGTGTACACAGAATGCGCCTGGATAATACATTTGGAATGATGTTTTCTGAGTTTGCAACATGGAGCATTATTGTTGTAGGTGCAACTGTTTTACACAATAGCGGCGTAAAAGACATTAAAACTGCTGCCGACGCTGCAAAAGCACTTGAACCGCTTGTGCATAGTTTTCCGCATGCCGGGTTCCTGGCAAAGCTTATATTTTCATTTGGAATAGTTTGTCTTGGATTATTAGCCATTCCGGTACTTTCGGGTTCAGCTGCTTATTCCGTATGCGAAGCTTTTAATTGGAAAGCGAGCTTAAATTTAAAATTAAAAAAAGCACCTACCTTTTACTTAATAATTATAGCGGCAACAGCAGTGGGGTTGCTACTCAATTTTATTGGTATAGACCCGGTAAAGGCATTAGTTTACGCGGCAGTATTAAATGGCGTTGCAGCTGTACCACTTTTATTTTTGATTCTTAAAATCGCATCTAACGAAAAAATAATGGGAGAATTTAAAAGCGGGTGGCTCTCAAAAACCATTTTGTGGATCACTTTTATTGCTATGGGAGCCGCAGCATTAGGCATGTTTTATACAATTTTTGTTTAGTAGTTTATTGAATTATTAATAATATTTTAATTAAACATCCCGTAAGTTAAAACAGGTTCAGATAAAACTTTATGGATTAAATGCTGTTGATAAATTTTGTAAACACATTATAAACCAATCATTTAATCACTATGAAAACAAAAATGTTAAATTATTTAGCAGTTCCTTTTATTGCTATGCTTATGCTGTTAACAGCTTGTCATTCGCACAAAGACAGCTCAGAAGTTGCTGACTCAGCGAACAAAAAACAAATTGCCCAAACCGATTCGGCCAATAAGGCAAACATCAAATCCTCTGATTCAACACTCAAAGCAAAAAAAACACTGCAGGATGATGCATCAAAATTTCTTGTAAAAAGTTATGAATCGGGCATGTACGAGATTGAATTATCGAAACTGGCTGCTACAAATTCACTTGTTGCCGATGTAAAAAATCTTGCTGTTAATTTAGTTAAAGCCCATACAGCAATAAACGAAAAAATTAGCGCCATAGCAGCCAGTGCAAACTTTGTATTGCCTACTGCCGTAAATGCTGACCATCAAAAAGATTTGAACGATATGGCTAAATTAACCGGGACTGAGTTTGACAAAAAATATATAAACACCATAATAAGCGGGCACGAAAAATCAGTAAGCAATTACAAGGATGCTGCCAAACATCTCACTGTTAGCGACACAAAAGCCTTTGCGCAAGAAACACTTCCCAAAATAGAAGAACATCTGGTTATGGCAAAAACAGTAAAAAACAAGATTAAATAGCAGACCGAAGAATTATTTAAACCGGCAAGATAGTCCCTTGCCGGTTTTTTTTAAAAAAATTATTTGATTTTCATTTCTATAAAAAACAATTTTATGCCGATTATTATTATATAGTTTTTTGATTTAAATGATGACTTATATTAAAAAGTTGTTTTTATTCATTTAACTTTTATGCATAATGACTAAAGATTATATTAAAGAAAATATAAAATACAATCAACCGCAATTACCAAAAACCTTAACAGGAATAACTGGATTAGATGAAATAACAGAAGGAGGCATCCCTAAAGGAAGGCCTACGCTGGTCTGCGGGGAAGCAGGATGCGGAAAGACTTTGTTGTCGCTTGAATTTATTGTACGGGGTGCAATTGAATTTGATGAACCTGGGGTTTTCATGGCTTTTGAAGAAAAGACTGAAGAACTTGCCATGAATGTTGCATCCCTGGGTTTCGACCTTAATAGCTTGCAGGCCGAAAATAAACTAAAGCTCGACTATGTACATATTGACCGCAGCGAAATTGAAGAAACCGGGGAGTATGATTTGGAAGGTTTATTTATAAGGTTAGGTTATGCCATTGACAGCATTGGTGCAAAGCGGGTGGTTTTGGACACCATTGAAAGTCTTTTCGCAGGCCTTACTAACCAGGGAATTCTACGTGCCGAACTGCGCAGGTTGTTTAATTGGTTAAAAGTAAAAGGCGTTACCACTATAATAACCGGTGAACGGGGTGAAGGGCCATCATTTACGCGGCAAGGGCTTGAAGAATATGTTTCAGATTGCGTTATCCTTCTGGACCACCGGGTGGTAAACCAAATATCAACCAGGCGATTAAGGATATTAAAATACAGAGGCTCTGTGCATGGTACAAATGAATATCCATTTTTAATTGATGAAGATGGTATTTCTGTTTTGCCGGTAACTTCCTTAAAGCTGGAAAAGGAAGTATCAACAGAAAGAATATCATCAGGTATACCGGCCCTTGATAAAATGCTGGAAGGTAAAGGTTTTTTTAAAGGCTCCAGTGTCCTTGTCTCAGGAACTGCAGGTACCGGAAAAACCAGTATAGCAGCTTGCTTTGCCAATGAAACATGTAATCAAAAAAAGCGTTGTCTGTACTTTGCTTTTGAGGAATCGCCTAAACAAATCATCCGCAACATGCAGTCTATAAATGTAAACCTTCAAAAACAAGTGGATGAAGGTTTATTACAATTCCATGCTATGCGACCAACGCTGCACGGGCTGGAGCAACACCTGGTGGCGATGTATAAAATAATTAAAAATTTTAAACCAACCGTTGTTGTTCTGGATCCTATTACCAATTTAGTAACTGTTGGTTCGGTTAGTGAAGTAAAAGCAATGCTAATAAGGCTGATTGACTTTTTACTGGATGAACAAATAACAGTGATGTTTACCGCGCTTACATTAAATAATGTGGTTACTGAACAAACTGATGAAGGTGTATCGTCTTTAGTAGATACATGGCTTTTAGTAAGAGATATAGAATTTAACGGCGAACGCAACCGGGGCATATATATTATGAAATCGCGTGGAATGAAACATTCAAACCAGGTAAGAGAGTTTGTTATTACTGATAAGGGCATAGATATTGTTGATGTTTTTCTGGGCCCTGATGGTGTGCTTACCGGTTCGGCCCGCGAGGCACAAAAATTGCAGGAGCAAACAGGGGAAGTGATTAGAAAGAACTCAGTAAGTTTGAAAGATCGCGAAATTGGAAGAAAACGGAAAATATTGGAATCAAAAATTGCAGGCTTGCAAAGCGAATTTGAATCAGCTGAAGATGAGCTAAATAAAATATACGTTGAAGAAGAATTAATTAAAAAAGTAGCTGAAGAAAACCGCCAGAAAATGATAATGATGCGCCGGGGAGAAAACGCATCAGAAAATAAAAACGAGAAATAAAACAATGGAAACCGAGGAAACAAAATATGAACTCAGATTATATGTTGCGGGGAAAACAGTCAAATCTGTTACCGCTTTAAGTAATTTGGAAAGGTATTGTGAAGAACATTTAAAAGGTCAATATAAAATTGAAGTGATAGATCTGTTGCTACAACCCCAATTAGCGGAAGGAGATCAGATTTTTGCTATTCCCACATTGGTGCGTAAAGTACCTGAACCTATACGTAAAATTATCGGCGATTTATCAAACGAAGAAAAAGTATTGGTAGGTTTAAATATACGTCCTGTTAGCATAGATATATAATGACAGAGTCACAACAAGTACCCGGAAATGATAATAATTTAAATAAAGAAAATATTTACCTGTTGCGTTTATTTGTAACAGGTGCAACGCCCAATTCAACTCGCGCTATTGCGAATTTGAAGGAAATATGCGAATTACATCTGAAAGGGAATTATGAACTGGAGATAATTGATGTTTACCAACAACCAACTATTGCTGAAGGTGAACAGATTATTGCATTACCATTACTTATAAAAAAATCACCATCCCCCGAACGAAGATTGATTGGAGATATGTCTGATACACAAAAAGTACTTAGGGGACTTAGTTTAGCAGCCACTTAATAATATGGAACAGGCAAAAATAACGTATGAACAGTTATTAAGCGAAAATGATGAGCTTAGAATACAACTTGAAGAAGCTAATGATACAATAGATGCAATACGCACCGGACAGGTAGATGCATTAATAGTTAATAACGGGAATAACCATCAAATATTCACCCTTAAAACAGCCGATCAGACTTACCGGGTTTTTATTGAGAAAATGAATGAAGGTGCAGTTACTATAAACCGCGAAGGGATTATTCTATATAGTAACTCAAGGTTTGCCAATATGGTTAAAATGCCTTTGGAAAAAGTGATAGGCTTATTTTTCAATAGCTTTATCCCAGAAGTATCCCGGAAAAAATTTGATTCATTAATGAAAAGAAGCTGGGAGGTTGATTGCAAAGAAGAAATTGAACTTGTTAATAACCGGCAACAAATAATTCCCTGCCTGCTGTCCTGTAATACACTCGAAATGGACGAAGGACCCGCTTTGAGTCTTATTCTTACTGACCTTACCATTCTTAAGAACGCAGAAAAGCAACTAAAAATAAAAAATGAACAGTTAGCAGTCGCGCACTCTGAAACTGAAAAATTGAATGAAGAACTTGAAAGCATAGTAAAAGACCGGACACATGAACTGTTTTTAAGCCGGGAACACTTTAAATACCTGGCTAACAATATCCCGCAAATTACCTGGACCAACCTTCCTGATGGTGAAATGAATTACTATAACCAACAGTGGTATAGTTATACCGGGTTAAGTATTGAAGAATCTGAAAAATGGGGCTGGCAAAAAGTTATTCATCATAATGACCTGGAGCATACATGGGATAAATTTCTTTCAGCCTTAAAATCGGGTGAAATTTTTGAAATTGAAAACAGATATAAACGCGGATCAGACGGCACTTACCGATGGCATTTAAACAGGGCGGTTCCTTTACGGAATGAACAGGGAGAAATAGTTTTTTGGGTTGGAACTGCTACAGATATTGAAGACCAAAAAAAGGAAATGGAAAAGAAGGATGAATTTATTGGGATTGCCAGCCATGAGTTGAAAACCCCGTTAACCAGCCTTAAAGGATATTTACAGCTTATTAATTCATATAAAAAAAATGAATTGCCGGATATAATAAAACAGTATATAGCTAAAGCAAATATTTCTATAAACAAGCTGCAGCACCTGGTGAACGATTTGCTTGATGTAAGTAAAATACAAGCAGGTAAGTTAGAATATGCATTTATTCCAATAAATATCACGGAGTTAGTTAAAACTTGTGTAGAGAATGCTGCGCACATTTATCCTTCCTATACCTTTGAAAACCTGGACGGGGAAGAATTTATAGTAAAAGGTAATGGCGAACGTTTGGAACAGGTATTAATGAACCTGATCAACAATGCCGTTAAATACTCACAGGAAAATAAAAAGGTGATTGTGAAAGCCTGTTTGCATAGTAATTGTGTACGTGTATCTGTTATTGATTTTGGTATTGGTTTATCTGAAGATCAAAAAGAACGCATATTTGAACGTTTTTACAGGGTAGAAGATAAAAAACATATGACCAGCGGTTTAGGCATGGGGCTTTATATATCAGCCGAAATTATTGCAAATCACAAAGGTAAAATTGGTGTTGAAAGCACATTAGGTAAAGGATCCACTTTTTATGTAGACCTGCCTCTGTTAGAGGCCCGACAAATTAATTCAATCCCACATTTGCACTGATAAATTTTACCGATCTTATTTTGCCGATAATGATCTCTGCAACGATAATATTAGGGACCCAGCATAACCATGAAACAATACGATAGGCGGTATTAAAGTCAAGATGAATTAAAAATTGCATCATCGGTAGCCAAATTCTCAACGTAACAGCTGCGAATGTAAGCGCATAATTACGGATCATCCAGTTCTCATGTTGAATAATGTCTCCTTTAATTATAGATGTATAAGCTTTAATCACACTAATAAGCCATAATATAGCAAGAGATCCAAATCCTAAAACACAAGTTATTCCTCCCGAAGCAAAAAAAGCTATATACAAAGCTGCACAACCGCTTAATATAACTGCGCTAATGTATATTTTACCAATAAGACGGTGGGTATTCAGATATCGGGTGCGTAATCTTTTGCTGAATTGTGTCCATCCTGTTAACATGGCTATCCCACCAAAAGTAATATGCGTATAAAACAGGGAATGCCAAACCGTATTATTTACAAGTTCCAGCGGTTTAGTTTGTAGCAATCCTTTGTTATGCATATCAACAAAATAGTAAGCCAATGGGTAAAAACCAACTGCAATTGCAAAAAATGCAAAGGGTATCCAGGGAAGATTTTTCAGTTTCATTTCTTTTTATAAGGTTTTTTAAAGGACTTTAAGAAGAACGTTTTGTTACATAAATTCTAAAATATTCCACTCGTCACCAATAGATAGCTACTGGTCAAAAAAAATTCGGCAAATAATGGTTATGAGGTTTCTTTATATAAAAAAGAAATCATGGAAACCACACAACGTCAAACTTACCTGGACTGGTTAAGGATATTATCAATTCTGGGTGTATTATTCTTTCATTCGGCTATGCCTTACGTGGCGGAAGATAACTGGCACATCAAAAACCACGAAACCAGCAACCTGATGATGGAATCAAACTATTTTCTGCATTTATTCCGTATGCCGCTGCTTTTCTTTATTTCGGGCACGGTGAGTTTTTTTATGATGCAGCGTCGCAGCAGCTTAAATTTTATTGGTTTAAGGTTCCGCAGGCTGTTTATCCCGTTGCTGGTTGGTATGTTCATTATTGTGCCACCCCAAATTTATATGGAACGCTTAAATCATGGTTTTTCAGGCAGCTATTTGGATTTTTATAAAACTGTATTCAATTTTGTTCCTTATCCTAAAGGCAGCTTTAGCTGGCACCATCTGTGGTTTATTGCTTATCTGTTTGTATATGATATTTTATTCGCACCATTATTTGCATGGATGGCATCACCTAAAAGCATAGGATTTAAGACCAAGCTTGCTGCATTAGCAAACGGCAAATGGATCTATATAATTATGCTTCCTGGAATTGTATGGTATGCATTGCTGGCTTATAATCACCCCGAAACAAATGACCTGGCACACGACGGTTGTTACTTTGTTTACTGGTTATTCTTTCTGCTGGCAGGTTTTATCTGCATCACGCAACCATTGTTAATGGATAGCCTGGAACGCAACCGTCGTTTTGCTTTAAGAATTGGCTTTATAAGTTTGGTTTTTCTTTACTATTTAAGGTGGAATAAAATTGAACCCGGTTATGAGCTATGGCCATTTAGCGGCGATTCATTTATGGGTTTGTTTTTAGCGCTGCGGGCCATAGTTGCCTGGAGCTGGGTATTAGCGTTGGTTGGCTATGGCAAAAAGTATTTAAATTACAAGCACAAGGCATTGGATTATTTAAACCAGGCTGTGTACCCTTTTTATATCCTGCATCAAACAGTAATTGTTGTGTTAGTTTACTATATTGTTCAAACACAAAATGAAAGTATTTTATCAAAATACATCTATACAGTTGGGATGACTTTTTTTATAACCGTAGGTATCTATCATCTTTTGGTAAGGCCGTATGCATTAACAAGGTTTTTATTTGGTATGAAGCCAAAAAGCGAGAAAAAGCCCGTTGCTATTCCTCAACCCGAAAAGATAAATGAAGTTATGTTGGTTTCCGCTTGAAATTTGTAATTTAAATGTATGAAATTTTTCAGGAAATATATTTTCCCTGCATTGTACGGCCTGATGGTGTACTTCACCATCAGGTTGCTTCATGACGTTGATATCAACTCTCGATTTTGGAAAAGAGATTGGGGGTTAAATATCTTCGAAATGAGCTGTAGTGTGGTAGTTGGTTATGCAGGTATATATCTTTTTAAGCGGCTTTTTAAGTTTTATGACGAACGCCGGCCTTTACAATTAAATTATCAGTCGGTGGTAAGAGAATTAATTACACTGGTTTTTGCCAACCTGGTTTTGGTGAATGTGATATTTATTCCAATGTGTGCATTTACAGACGACGGCCTTTCATGGGCTGATGTTGCTGATATTAACGTGATACCGACACTATATGCCATTATTTATTATGGCATAACACGCAGCAGTACCTGGTTAAAGGCTTATGTCGAGAATAAGGTACAACTTGAAAAGGTAACCAACGACCATTTGCAAACGGAACTTAAATTTTTAAAATCACAATACCATCCACATTTTTTATTCAACGCATTAAATACAGTTTATTTCCAGATGGATGAAGATTTGCAAGGGGCAAAAAAGAGCATCGAAAAATTATCCGAATTATTGCGATACCAGCTATATGATCAGCAACAGCAAGTGAAGGTGAGCAATGAAATAGAATACCTTCAAAACTTTATTGACCTGCAAAAAACAAGGAGCAGCGATAAATTAAAAATGGAAGTTAATTTTGATAACGGACTAAACGGACAATTGGTTTATCCTTTATTGTTTTTGCCGCTGGTTGAAAATGCGTTTAAATTTATTGGCGGTAATTACCGGCTGGATATTCATGCAACGTTATCTGGTAATCAAATAACCTTCCGGGTGGAAAATTCAATACCTGAATTTGAATCGCCGGCAATCCGCAAAGGCGGCATTGGGCTTGAAAATTTACGTCGCAGGCTTGATTTGTTATATCCCGGCAAATATTCGTTTTGCACAAAAAAAGAGAACGATACTTTTATTGCCGAATTAAAACTGGAATATGAATAATATAACCTGTATTATAACTGATGATGAGCCATTTGCCCGCAAAGGCTTACATGGTTATGTGGAAAAGATAGGGTTTTTGGATTTAAAAGGCGTTTGCGAAGATGCTATACAATTAAGTAACCTGATGCAGCAACAACCGGTTGATCTGCTTTTTTTGGATATACAAATGCCGCATATTACAGGTATTGAGTTTATAAAGGCATTATCAAAACCTCCTAAAGTTATATTTACCACAGCATTTGAGCAATATGCTTTACAAGGCTTTGAATTGGATGTTATTGATTATTTGCTTAAACCAATATCGTACGAGCGGTTTTTAAAGGCAGCCTGGAAAGCCCGCGATTATTTTGCTTTAAGAGAAGAAAAAAGCAACTCCCCTATCCCCTATTTTTTTGCCAAGTCGAACGGAAAACTGGAAAAAATTATTTTTGATGAAATATTATTTATCGAGGGAATGGAAAATTATGCGGCTATCTATCTCGAAAATAAAAAAATCATTATCCACACAACTATTAAGGCCCTTTTTGAGAAATTACCGTCCGGACAATTTATTCAAACCCATAAATCATACATAGCCGCAATAAACAAGGTAAACAGTATTGAGGGTAATACATTGCATATTCAAAAACACCAGGTTCCAATAAGTAAATACATGCGGGAAGAAGTTTTAGGACAGATTGTTAAATGATGTGCAGATGTGAAAAAAATGTGCCGATGTGCGAATGTGCAGATGTGCAAATGAAGCTGCAATTCGGCATTTTGCTCATTTTCAACTCTTCAAATTACCACATTTTCAAATTCCCCCATCTGCACATCCGCAAATTTGCATATTTGCACATCAAAAATTCATTCCATTTTGATGCTTTTAACAGGGTTAGCCATAGCAGCTCTAACCGATTGTGTGCATACAGTTAATACTGCAATAATAACCGCTACCAAACCGGCAATAACAAACGTTAACCAGCCAATATGAATACGGTATGTAAAATCCTGCAGCCATTTGCTCATTGCCCACCATGCTATAGGCGTAGCAATAACAATTGCAATTACTACCAAGGCCACAAACTCTTTGGTTAGCATTTGTGCAATTCCTGCAACACTTGCTCCTAATACTTTTCTTATACCAATTTCCTTTGACCGGTTTTCGGCCATGTATGATGCAAGGCCGAATAAGCCAAGGCACGAAATAAAAATTGTTAAGCCTGCAAATATGAAAGCCAGTGTTCCTGTTTGCTGCTGATCGTTAAATTTTTGCTGGTATTCGCGGTCAATAAACTGGAAGGTAAAAGGATAGGCCGGGTTGTATTTTTTTAAAATTTGCCCGGCGATCTGTAAATTTTTAGCAATGTCATTCTTTGAATTCAGTCTGACAACCATATTATAAGCCCAGTCTTTAGATCCGAAAACAATCATTGGATCTACATTGGCATAAGGCGACTGAATTATAAAATCTTTAAAGACCCCAACAATTTTAATTGATCCGTTAATCAACTTACCTACCGGATTTTTAATACCCATCTGTGCAACGGCAGTTGCATTGAGCAGGCATGCGGTACTGTCAGATGGATAAGCATTGAAGTCGATATCCCTGCCTTCAATCAGTTTTAAGCCCATCGTTTTAACGAAGTCGCCGCCGGTACCGAACCGAGTAAAAGTGAGGCTTTCCTGTTCCTTTTGCATACCTTCCCATTTATAACCTGAATTAGTGGCCCCATTGGTTGTAACAGTATAACCGGTTTCACACATGGCCGTGGCAGCGCCGCTGTTCAGCAGGTCATTTTTAATTGACCCATAATTTTTTAAAATATTGCCTTCAATAGGTACTTCTATCAAATTAGTTATGTTATAGCCTGCATCCCGGTTTTGAGCAAACTTTATTTGGCGGTAAATAACAATGGTTGATACAACCAGCACGATAGCAACCGAAAATTGTAAGACAACGAGCACTTTGCGCGGGTTGAACCAATTTGTGCCTCCTGCAAACAAGTTACTGCCTTTAAGCACTTTAACCGGCCTGAAACCAGATAATAAAAATGCCGGATAGCTGCCTGCCAGCAAACCTGTAAACAATATAAATCCCATAAAAGCAAGCCAGAATATCGGACTGGCATAATCTATACTTAGGTTTTTTTCGGTAAGCTGGTTAAACGAGGGAAAGCATAGTGTCACAATTAAAAGCGATATGATCCCAGCTATAAAAGCTATGATAACAGATTCACTTAAAAACTGGTTGATCAGGCTTATACGGCTTGCGCCAACCACTTTGCGCACACCTACTTCTTTTGCTCTTTTTTGGCTTTGAGCAGTACTCAGGTTCATAAAATTGATACAGGCAATCAGTAGTATGATACCTGCTATAGCCAACAGTAAATGAACAATTTCAATACGGCCGCCAACTGCTTTTCCGTTATCAAACCTTGAATACAAATGCATTTTGCTAAATGGATACAAAAATACCTCTCCATTAGATTTAGGATCATGCCTGATCGCTATATTCTTTATTTCAACATTTACCTTGTTTATATTTGCATTTGGCTGCAGCTGCACATAAGTGTAATAACTATTTGTATTCCACGAATTATCACTAAACACGTTTTGTCTAAATGGCACGAGGTATTCAAAATCAAATTGGGTATTATTTGGCAGGTCCTTTAGTACTCCACTTACCTTGTATAAATCTTTATTATTTATTTTAACAAGCTTATTTATTGGGTGTGCATCACCAAACAGTTTTGTTGCCAGTTTTTTGGTGATAACGATATTATTTACATCATCAAGCGCGTGTGCGGCATTACCTTCCAGCAACGGGAAAGTGAACATAGTTAAAAATGGCTTATCAACATCATTGCCTTTTGCTTTAATAAATTTATCCCCATAGTTAAATAATCTGTCGGTACTCCAGTAGACCCTGGCAGAATTTTTAATTTCAGGGTACTCGTCCTTTAAAGCTTTGCCTACCGGCGAACATGTAACATCACCTGTACCAATGTAGCCCGGCGTTACCCAACGGTTCCATACCTTATAAAGTGTTTTTTCATTGGCATGAAAAGTATCATAGCTGTATTCGTTTTGTACCCAGGTGAAAATAAGTATAGCACCTGCCATTCCAACCGCAAGTCCGGTTATGTTTATAAATGAAAAAGCAATTTTATTGCGCAGGTTACGCAGAGCGATTTTGATATAACTTTTTAACATGACCAGTTTTCCAAATATGATATAAAAGATGTGCCAACAACATAAGCTATTGTAAAACAATAATATACAAACAATAATTAGTTTTAAAACGTGCGGAAATGAACAGTTTGTGTGCGGTAATATTACAAACTCTGCGGTCATAAAAAAACACCCCCGGGGAAATTCCAGGGGCGTTCATTATTTATTTACATGTTCCTGCTGCACATTTAGCTGTGCAATGAGATTGGCATTCTGTTGTACAGGTTTTCTTTGTACACTTTTTACAATCGCCAGGTTTTGCAAATGCAGATATGGTTAACATTGTCGCAACAGCGAACATTATGATTTTTTTCATGATTTTTGATTTTACTTAAATTAATAATGTTAGTTCGGCATAAGCCTATATTCGCCTCACCCCTGCCCTCTCCAACCGCGTGCCGCCTTTAGCTTTAGCGGTGGCGCAATGAGAGGGTGTTAAATATCAACCTTGCTCTTCAAGTCCCCTCCTTTGGAGAGGATTAGGCGAGGCAAGCGGGTTATTTCAAGATAGTTTCTGCTATAAAATTTAAGCATTTGGCGGTCGCCACAAAGAAGAGTTAAAATCAGTTAATTTACTTTGTACCATTTCGGGATAATTTACCAATCCCGATACAAAATGTCTTTGAATTCCTGGTTTAACAGGAACAATAAAAGTTATACATATCACGCAATAATTGCAGAAGGGGCAATCGGCATTTTGCTTACTCTTATTATTGCAACCACCCTTATTAGCGTGGTTATTCATCATGCAGCTCATTTTATCACTCATCTTCATATGCATGGCCGGCGGTTGAATAAAGCCCGATGCAAATACTAAAATGACCAATAAAAATGAAAGCGGTTTCATGATGCTCAAAGCTAATTATTCTATTGAAAATAACAAAAAGAAAGGTCATCAATCTTTACCATAGCGATGGGTTTGAAACCCATCGCTATGGTAAAGACTAAACATTATTTCTTCTTTACCACAACCCCCTGGTAGGCTAAATTCAAAGCATCCTCCAACATATCCCGCCGAACTTTAGTCAGTTCAACAAAAGTGGCTCCTTTTAATCCCCATTTATTAGGCACCGGATAAAAAACGGAAGGATCAAACGAATTAAAAACAGACTGATCTACCGGTGATAATTTAACCATCATGCGCTGTTCCTTTATCCACAGCGTTGAAAATATGTGGTTATTTACCCTGAACGATGGGATTCCAAAATGGTCTTGTTCCACAGTTCCAGGTAGTGATAGCGCCATTTGTCTTGCGGTTTCAATATCTATCATAAATCAATTATTTTTTTGATGCCAGGGCTATCTTAATGCCAAGCCCAATCAAAATTATACCGGTAATTTTCTCCTGTATCATCCATACTTTAGGGTTCTTTTTAAAAAAATCTTTTGTTTTGCCCAGTAAGCAAGCAACGATTATCAGTACAGCAGTTCCCTGCAGATCAAACCATATTCCCAGTGTAAATAATTGAAACTTAAAAAAAGGCGATGCCGGGTCAATAAATTGCGGAAGAAAAGATAAAAAGAAAACCGCTACCTTGGGATTTAAAGCATTAGTTATTATTCCCTGTTTAAATAATTTCCAATAATTAGCTTTGATTGATTTTTCAATAGAGTTATTAACAATAGGTTTTGACAGCAGTGCTTTAACACCGAGGTAAATTAAATAACCTGCCCCTGCAAATTTAATTAATTGAAAAATATATGCAGATTTGGAAATAATTAGCGACAGACCGAGCACAGCTGCTATAATATGAACAAAACAACCAATAAAAATCCCAGCGGCCGAAGCTACTCCTGCCTTTATGCCTTGTGAAACACTTCTTGACGCAACGTAAAGCATATCATTGCCCGGAGTAAGGTTTAATAATAACGAGGCAATGAAAAACAGGTAAATATTTTGAAAATTGAACATATATAAATTAACTTCTGGCCTATAACTTGCGATACTTTGTCCCAATATAATCAACAAAATCAGGTTCAAATCCTTGCTGCCGGATGATAGTTTGTATTTGCGCCCTATGGTGAATGGAATGATAATTTAACTGCAGGGCGATATCCTGAGACGAGGCTGCCCATGTGCTTTCATCTAAACCAATAAAGGTAACTTCTTCAGCCAGTTGATCGTCTGTTTTATCATTAATATATTCCAGCCAAAGCTGCAGGCTTTTATTCCATTCGCCTTCTATTTTATCCAACTCATATAATGGTTCCCACCAACTCATTTTAGGTGCATTTGGATCATGCACTATCCGCGCCATCCATTTATACTGGCAATTAATAAGGTGACTGAATAATTTAATACTTTCTATTTTATCAGGCAAGGTGTTTATTTTTTCCAATAGCTTTTTATTGGTCAAATCATTAAACAAAAAAGTATCTATTAAATATTGTTTCATTTGCATATATAAAAATGCAAATTTTATAATTAATTCATACTTAATATTCAGATGTTTAGGCCTTTTTATAGTTTTAACCTAAGTTTGCACTGTTATTATATTAAAAATAAACGTGTTTAGTGATTGAAAAACGATGAAAAAGAGCGTGGGCGGTGCGATTCCCTCCCGATAGCTATCGGGAAGAGGGGTGGAGGGGTGTGTTATCGAGCATATCGACTAACACACCCCCGCCACAACGCATTCCGACGCGCCCCCTCTCAAGAGGGGAGTTGTCATAATTATCATATTTTCAATCAGTTATCGTTATGGACATCAGAATATTTAATCACTAAACACAAATTAATTAGTTAATATGCAAACTAAGGTTAATGGCAACGTAAGCCTAAGCATCAGCGAAAGTGGTGTTGCTGTCATCAGTTTTTACCATCCTGCACAAAATTCGTTACCTGCCAGTTTGTTAGATGAATTGACTAGCATTATAACACAGGCAGGTAATAATGGACAAACAAGGGTAATCATATTAAAAAGCGAAGGTGATAGAACTTTTTGTGCCGGAGCCAGTTTTGATGAATTATTACAGATAAAAGATAAAAAGGCTGGTGCTGAATTTTTTTCTGGTTTTGCAAGAGTAATTAATGCCTGCCGGAAATCGCCGAAAATTATTATAGCCCGTTTGCAGGGCAAGGCGGTAGGTGGCGGGGTCGGATTAGCTGCCGCAGCTGATTATTGCCTGGCAACTGAAGCAGCGTCTATTAAATTGAGTGAACTGGCCATTGGTATAGGCCCGTTTGTAATATCACCTGCTGTGATCAGAAAAATCGGACTGCCTGCTTTTTCACAGTTGACCATACGGGCTGTCGATTTTCAAACGGCGCAATGGGCAAAGGAAAAAGGGTTGTATAACGAGGTTTATCCGGATACCAACGCCATGGATACCGCATTGGATGAGCTGGCCCGGAAGCTGGCATCTTATCACCCTGAAGCACTTATCGGACTTAAACAAATTTTATGGGAAGGAACAGCAAATTGGGACGAATTATTAAGCCAGCGTGCGGCAATTAGCGGCGAACTGGTACTCTCTGAATTTACTCAGCAGGCCTTGCGGGGCTTTTTAAAGAAGCAGCAATAACAGCCAGAGGTATTTACAATACAATAGAAATATTTTGACTTACCTTCTTAGCCTGTTTCTTAACTGGCGCATTTCCTCCTGCATTTGCTCAATCCTTTGCAATAAATGGCTAATAGCCTCAATTCCGGCAATATTTATTTCCAGCTCGTGATGCATCCTGATCATTTTTTCCAGCTTTTGAAGTTCGCTGTCAGGTATGTAAGTAGTTTTACCCACTACCTTTAATTCTATCAGCCCGGCTTCTTCCAGTGAACTGATAAAAGTATATTCCACCTCATGATACCTGCAAATATCCGAAGTGGCTATTAAATTTAATTCTGTCATAACTTTAGTCATTGGTCATTAAATCATTTTTTCTTTAGGACTTTACTTGGTTTGCTATCTCGCGCAATTCTTCAAACAGCTTTTTTTGCTTTTCAGTAAGATTTACCGGAATTTGAACTTCATAGGTTATATAAAAGTCGCCAAATTGATTTTCTTTTTTATAAACAAGCAAGCCCTTGCCTTTCAGTTTAACTTTGGTTCCATTTTGCGTCTCTGGTTTTACTTTTACTTTCACTTTGCTGTTCAGGGTGTCAACTGTTATTTCGCCTCCAAGCACGGCAGTATATAAGTCAAGTTTATAGGTATAATACAAATCGCTGCCATCCCTTTTAAAGCGCTGGTCCTCAGCTACTAAAAAGGTGATATACAAATCGCCTGCAGGACCGCCGCTTACCCCGGGTCCGCCATGCCCGGCAATTTTAATGATTTGACCGTTTTCAACACCTGCCGGAATGGTTATCCGTATATTTTTACCGTTAACGGTAAGCGTTTGCTTATGGGTTTCGCTTATCTCCTTTAAAGTAAGTTGAAGCTCGGCATTGTAGTCCTGCCCCCTATATTTTGTTTGCCTGCCTCTTGAACCGCCACCACCACCAAACATGGATTGAAAGAAATCAGAAAAACTCTCATCGCCAAATCCTTCAAAGCTTGAGGTATTGCCGCCTGTATATGCCCCTTGCTGCCTGTTTTGCTTTTGTTGCTCGTATTTTTCGTACTCCTCACCACGCTGCCAATTTTCGCCATATTGATCGTATTTTTTTCGCTTTTCAGGATCACTTAATACTTCGTTGGCTTCATTAAGTTGCTGAAACTTTTTATTAGATTCCGTATCATTAGGATTTAGGTCGGGATGATATTTACGAGCAAGCTTTCTGTAGGCATTTTTAATGTCCTTTTCTGATGCGGTTTTTGAAACGCCTAATATTTGGTAATAATCAATAAAAGCCATAGTTAAAAAGTAATAATTCTTATAAAATTAAACTTAAATTGAGTTACTTAGTTTTTAACGCTAAAAAATATATCTGCTTTAAATAATTATTACCTCATCTATGCACATTATCCTGGGTATCAAGTGGATATAAAAGCATTTTCAGGTCGTCATAACTTTGCCAATAATTGAGATCATTCCGTACACTAATCAATACAACAACTTGCATTAGTGTATGCTAAGTTAAATTATCAGTAAATAATTGATTATATTTTTAATTTAAAAATTTAATTATATAGAAAATAAATTTCAATACATTAGCGGAGATTTTACTTTTTTTTATGGTTTAAATTCTTTAAAGCAATGCATCAATTTTGTTTATATACCCGAGCTAAAAAAACATTAATGGCAAGATAATTGACCAGTGCATTTTTACTTTTTAAAATTTAACTGCTAAAAGCATAGTAGACTATTTAAATACTTTACACGAAAGAAATGGAAAATTACATGATCGAAATGAAAGAAACTAGCCTACCGTGGAGTTTTATTGGCAAACAAAATATTTTAAAAGTACTTGCAAACAGGCTTGTAAAAATTAGTAATCTAAGTGCAAAAAATGATGAGCTCAACTCTCTTATTGAAACACAAAAACGGATTATATATATATTGGCTCATGACCTGCGTAATCCGTTAGCTTCCATAAAAAATATTATCGAACTTAAAAACTCCGGCGTACTCGACAAAAAAGATTGGCCGGAAATAATGGATATGATGGCCAGTCAACTAAATACTACCATCGAGATGGTAGAAAACGTAGTGAATTGGGGTCAGTTACATTTAAAGACAGGAGGCTTGCAGTTTGAAGCTTTTAATCTTCACGAACTTGTTGAGCGTATATTTAGTTCAGAATTAATTAATGGCACGGTTAAAAATAATAATCTTATAAATGAGATAGAACCCGGCGCTATTATTTATTCAGATCCATGGGTGATTGAATTTATTTTGCGAAATTTGATAAGCAATGCAAATAAATTTACCGAAACCGGTAGCATAACAGTTATTATGCGACAAAGAGGATCTAAAATAATATTGCAGGTAACAGATACGGGCGTTGGCATGACTGATAAACAAGCCAGGGAATTATTGAATAATAATAATTATAATTCCACATTAGGCACCAAAAAAGAAAAAGGAAGCGGGCTTGGTTTGATATTAGTAAAAGAGTTTATTGAGCGTATAAACGGCACGCTGACAGTTGAAAGCGAGGTTCACAAAGGAACTACTTTTAAAATTGAGATATGATAATAGATAGTTCAATATTCCATTCATTTAACGATATCCAAACAAAAGAAATCGCTCCGGGCTTTTTCTCTAAATTAATCCATACCGAAACCAATACTATAAATTTTATTGAGGTGAAGGCTGGTTGTTCAGTACCTCGTCACCGACATATTAATTCACAATGTGCATTTGTTATTGAGGGTAAGTTTGAGCTAACTGTTAATGATATTCCCCAAATACTTGACCGAGGTTTATTTGCTATTGTACCACCAAACGTGTGGCATGGCGGCATAGCCATAACTGATTGTAAATTAATTGATATTTTTAGCCCTGCACGGGAAGACTATAAGCTGCTTTAGTCATTACTTTAATACCTTTATAGAAGGTTTAGCAAATGTTTATAACTCCGGCCTACCGGAATAATTGTTCCATTGGTTAATATCACTTTATTGCTTTCTATCTGCTTTATTTTATCATTAGTAACAAGATAAGATTTATGAATGCGAAGAAAATGCTTTTCAGGAAATAATTCTTCAACAGTTTTTAGTGAGCCTTTTACAATGATCTTCCCCTCATCGGTATAAATGATCGAATAATCTTTTAATCCTTGTATATAGGAAACTGCCGCAATCGGTGTTTTCAATTTCTTTGTACCAGATTTTAAAAACAGATACTTATCATCTTTTTGTGTATTAACAAAGGCCGGTACACGGCTAAGCTCCTCTTGCAATTTTATAACTTCTTTTCTTTGTTCGTACCAGTCAAGGCTCAATTTAAAAGCTACCGTAATCAGCACATACCACGAGGTATTAAAAAAATTATAAGGGAAAGAAAACCAGAAACCCCGATGGCTAACGTCGCCTATAACAAAGCCATAAAGATAAATATCGTATAGGTTTTGCAAACTTACATATACACCTAATGATAAAATAAGTAAGGTGAAATAAGTAAAATACCGCTTACCAGAAAAGTACCGGGGAATAAGATAATAGAGGTGCAAATAAGCTAGTGAAATGATAAGGGTAAGCCTTACTGCAATGCATTCGATAAAATGGCCTAATCCTAACTTTTGAATAAGGTAGCGCCTGTCATATAAAAATATAAAGGTTATCAGTATCCAAAACCCCAAGTTCAATAATCGTTTTACTGTGAGCCATTTCATACACTTGATCTTATGAACAATGATTATTCAAAAATGAGCATAAATAAGATGAACAGCTAATACAATCGACCAACATCAGATTTAATAGATAAACGTTAGTGGGTGATTAAGTTGATTGGGTGAATAGTTAATTAAGTTAAATAGACTATCAAATATTCAAATGTTTAAACTCAATCCAACTCAATAAATCTTAAACCAAACCGTACATCTATTAATACTGCAGGTAGTCTACTTTATTTTAAAATAATAAGGCAAACGGGTAATCTTGTTTATTAAATCAAATTAAATGGTTTAATAAAATGGTTTGATAAGTAACTCTAAAAGTATCGTCATGAAAAAAACTGTTGTATTTATTTTATCTATTGCAGCTTGCGCTTTTATCATTGTCTGCACAAAGAATTATGCCCGAACAAGCTATAGTGCTTCGCCTTGGGTTATCAGCAAAATTCAATTACATAGTAAACCTTATAGCGTGGAAGCAGCTGATTTAAACGGGGATAAGATTGTGGACCTCGTAATTGCTAATGGTGAAGACAGCAGTGTAACTATATTACTTGGGATCGGTAAGGCGAACTTTAGAGAAGCCAAAGGCTCACCGTTTAAGGCAGGTTACATGCCGAACGATATTGCTATAGCTGATTTTAATAAAGATGGCAAACCAGACCTGGCCTTTGCAAACCACGACCGCAAGTACCTTACTGTACTAACTGGAGATGGACATGGAAGATTTACTCCTATAAAAGGTTCGCCAATTAAGGTGGAGGTTACTCCTCATACACATGGCGTAGTAGCAGGCGACTTTAATAACGATGGCAATTTAGACTTGGTTACTGATAGTTGGGGAAATAACCGGTTAGCAATTTTGTTTGGTAACAGTGATCGTGGGTTTAATACCATTGCCAAATACCTGCAGGTTGGCAAGCACCCTTATCAACGGATAAGAACTGCTGATTTAAACAAAGATGGAAATTTAGATATTGTTACCACAAATCTTGATGGTAATAATGCAACTATACTTTTGGGCGATGGAAAAGGGAATTTTCATGAGCCCGAAGGCTCACCATTTCCATGCGGTGATTCTCCGTTTGGCGTTGCTATTGGAGATATTAATAACGACAGTAATCCTGACCTGGCAATAATCAACTCGCCCAGTATAACTGCGTCTAATAAAGGCAAGGATGGCTTAACTGTTTTACTTGGTGATGGAAAAGGAAAGTTTACAACCATGCCTGGATCGCCGTTTACCACTGGGAAAGCGCCAAGCCGGGTTGCCATAGGCGATTTAAATGGCGATGGTATTCCTGATATTGTGGTTACTAATTATAAAAGTAACAGCATTACGGTATTCATAATGAATAAAAATACTGTTGCATCGAGCTATACAATACCAGTTGGAGCAAAGCCTGATGGTGTTGCTATTGCCGACTTTAATGTTGATAAAAAAGAAGATATAGTGGTTGGAAATAGCGGTGAGAATTTTATCAGCCTTATAATTAGCAGATAGATATCTGCCTGAGGTTTTAAAAGGTTTAGGTTTGTATTGCTAAAAAATGATCGATGCCCATAACAAAAGCAGTAACTACCGATGTACCCGAACTTAACTAAATCCGGCGCAAGAATCCGGGTCGACCAAGGCGTTTGGGTTCTCGTAACTATGGAAGCGATAAGTAGCAAATAAACGAAGCCTGGCACCGAGCGCCGGGCTTTGTTATTTATAAGCCAGCCCGGTTTTAGTATGCTGGATAAGGCCGTCAATAGACTCTATGATATGATCCTTATTCGCTGCTTTACGCAAGCATGGGCCGATCAAAAATAGATCCCTCTACCGTTCATCATGAACGCATTTGAACGCTAAAATCGCGAAAATATGCAAATCGATGAATCCAACCCCTGCAATAATTGCATTTTTCTGCATTTTTCTGTAAAAAGGTTCGAATAACGGATTATACGTCATCAATTAACATTACTTCACGCTGAAGATGTTTTTTTTCATACAAATTTGCAATCAGCTGATTTACAGGCAGATATAGATATCTAAAATTTTTCAAGCACAAGTTATTGATTACAAGGCGTTTATGAACGTTCATATGTGTGTTAATGTGAAATGAACGTGAACAAGGAGATAGTAATTTCAATTAGCGGTGATAATTTTATCAGCCTTATAATTAGCAAATAGATACTTGCCTTAAATTTTAAAAAGTTTAGGTTTGTACCGCAAAAAAATAATCTATGCCCATAACAAAAGCTACTCTTACCGATGTATCCGAACTTAACGTTTTAGTAAACAGCGCTTACCGTGGCGAAACTTCTAAAAAAGGCTGGACAACTGAAGCTCACCTGCTTGATGGATTAAGGATAGACGAAGCTACGTTAAAAAGTTACTTTGATGATCCTAAAATTACCATCCTGAAAAACACTGAAAATAGTGGCGAAATAACGGGCTGCGTTTACCTGGAATTTCGTGCATCTAAATTATATGTAGGTATGTTTAGTGTTTCGCCGCTTTTACAGGGAAAAGGCACAGGCAGGGACTTACTGCTGGCTGCCGAAACTTATGCTATACAATTAAACTGTCACACATTAACTATTACAGTAATCAGCACACGTTCTGAACTGATCAGCTGGTATGAACGGCGAGGGTTTAAAGCTACCGGCGAAACCGAACCCTTTCATCACGGTACAAAATTTGGCATACCCAAACAACCAATTGAGCTTATTGTAATGGAAAAGAACGTTTAATATAAAACTCGTTTTTCTTCAGAAAAAGAATAATTCATGTGCAACCTTCCTGAAATAATGGCGTCTAATAGATCAAATGATCAGCACACATTGTCAGATGGAAGAAATACATCCGCAATTAAAAGATTTCATAGTTGATTACTGTACCAAGTACAAGATTCAAGAGGTAGATCCGTCTGCCCTGAATCTTGATACCAGTATTGACCTTGACCTCGATATTTTTGATATTGAGATAGATCTTTTTATAGCTGAGTTTGCCGCACAATTCCATATCGACCAGTCAAAATTTAGTTGGTATAAATATGGCTATCCGACCGGCTCTGCTGGGGTTAAGCTTATAAAAACAGTATTTGGTTACAAATCTTCCTGGGTTAAACGATTGTCACATCGCATTTATAAACCCAAATTCAGGGTAAGCAATTTGCAGGATGCTGTTAACACAGGTAAGTTATTATGATTTATCCTCACTATCAACTAATAATTGCGGGGTACGAAGCGAGCTCTAAGCTTTACAGAGCGAATAATTTGTGATCAGCTTGCAACGATCTGCATTTTAGGAGTTTGCCCGTACCCCCGCGATTATATTTATTTTCTTTTTTTTAGTTTTAAAATAAACCTAACTAAATATCCGCTTACATTTATGGTTTAAACCAATCTAATTAAGCCAGCGGATATGTCATTATTACAACGTTTACTTTTCTTTATTTTTCTGTTAATCTCTGCAAACGTTTTTGCAAAAAAGATCATTACAGTTGCTTCTCCGGATACAAAAATTAAATTTTGGCTAAGCGCGGATAAAGATGGCTTGTATTATCGGGTAGCTTATAAAGGAATTTTAATGGTTGATGTTTCGAGGTTAAATATAAGCTTTAAAGAAGGTGGCCTTTTTAACCATAACCTGGTTATAACACCCGCAAATCCCGAAAGGTTAACTGAGGATTATGAACTGATAACAGGAAAGGCCAGTAAAGTACACAGCGATTGTAATCGGGTAATTATCCCGGTAACTGAACAAACAGGCGCTAAAAGAAATTTGAGTATTGAAGTAAGGGTGTTTAATGATGGTCTTGCTTTCAGGTACGTTTTGCCGCAGCACCGCCAATGGACAAGTTTTAACATAACCGATGAAATTGACTCCTTTAATCTTACTCAAAATCCTGTAGTAACTGCTCTTTTACGTCAAAACTATACTACATCCCACGAAGGGTTATATACAAAAGTAAGTTTAAACCAATTAAAGGCAGATACTTTAATGGATATGCCGGTATTGTTTGAGTTTCCCAAAGGCCTTTACATGGCTATTACCGAAGCAGTTTTGCACGATTATGCCGGCATGTATCTCATAAAACATAATAATGTACTTGAAAGCCGTTTATCCCCGCTTCCCGGACAACCGGATATAAAAGTAAAAGCCACATTGCCACATAATAGCCCCTGGCGGGTAATGATGATAAGCGACAGGCCTGGTGCATTCATCGAATCAAATATATTGACCAATTTAAATGAGCCTTGTAAAATAAAAGATGTATCGTGGGTAAAGCCAGGAAAAACAACTTTTCCATGGTGGAATGGGGATGTAGTACCGGATTCAATCAATGCGCCGGGGAATAATTATGTTACCAATATGTACTATGTTGACTTTTGTGCTAAATATGGAATTGAATACCACTCAGTAGTTGAATATGGCCTGCATGAATGGTATGTAAATGATGGCGCCGGTTTTCAGCCTGGGCCGCATGCCGATCCTTCAAAGGCTGTTCCCGGTTTGGATATGCAGCAACTTTGCGATTCGGCAGCTAAAAAGGGTGTAGGCATACGTGTATGGGTACATTTTCATGCTTTATATCCTAAACTTGATGAAACATTCGCCCAGTACGAAAAATGGGGTATAAAAGGTCTGATGTGCGATTTTATGGACCGTGACGACCAGGAAATGGTAAATATGCAGGAAGAAATATTACAAAAAGCGGCACAGCACCATTTGCATATTCAATTTCATGGAGCTTATAAACCAACAGGAATGAGCAGATCATGGCCCAATGAATTTACCCGCGAAGGCACCTTAAACTACGAAAACGATAAATGGAATGACGTGGTTAACCCGGATCATGATATTAATATTGCGTTTACCCGCTTGCTCGCTGGTTCAACTGATTACCATTTAGGCGGGTTCAGGGCATTGTCGCCTTCAAAATTTAAAATACATTATACTCGGCCGTTTGTGCAGGGTACCCGCTGCCATATGCTTGCCATGTATGTTGTATTGGAAAATGCTCTCGGAATGGTATGTGATGATCCAACTGCTTACATAGGTCAGCCAGGATTTGAATTTATACAACAGGTACCCACTACCTGGGACGAAACCCGTGTAATTGATGCCAAACCTGGTGAATGGCTGGCCATTGCAAGACGCAAGGGCAATGATTGGTATGTTGGGACTATTACCAATCATACATCACGCACCTTAACAAAAGCTCTTGATTTTTTACCTGAAGGTAACTATATGGCAGAAACATATAGCGATGCACCTGCATCCGATCCCAACTTAAATCATTTAGTAAAGGAAACCAGACAAGTTAACCGCAAAACTGTAATAACTATGCTGCTCGAATCCGGCGGAGGACAGGTAATGCATTTGTATCCTGTAAAGAAATAGTAATATTTTATTTAGGAATTCAGATATTAAATAAACAAGTTGCATCTTTATTTATCACATGGATTTAAAACTTAACAATAAAGTAGCTATAGTATTAGCAGCCAGTAAAGGATTAGGTAAAGCTGTTGCTACCGCCTTATCAGCCGAGGGTGCAAAAGTGGTCATTAGTTCCCGTGATGAAATGGAACTTAATAAAACTGCCGCTGAGATATATAAACTTACCGGCAATGAGGTTATTGCTATACCTGCTGATGTAGCTAATGCTGATCAAATAAAAAATCTTATTCAAAAAGCCGCAGAGCGTTTTGGACACATAGATATTTTGCTCAATAACGGAGGCGGACCGCCTTTTAACAAATTCGAAAATTTTGATGATGAGGCCTGGCAAAAGGCATTCGACCTTACTTTGCTTAGTTTTGCCCGTGCCAGTCGCCTGGTATTGCCGCATATGCAAAAAACAAGCAGCGGGCGCATCATCAACATTATAAGCGGATCGGTAAAATCAGTATTGGGTAATTCAGTACTTTCAACTAGTATGCGGATGGGTGTAGTCGGGATGGCTAAATTAATGGCTGATGAATTTGGCCAGTATAACATCACCGTAAATAATGTTGCTCCTGGCATGATCCTGACAGAAAGGTTAAAACACACCCTGCCAAAAGATGCAGATCCCGAAGAGGCATTAAAAGAAAGAGCTAAAAGTATCCCGCTTGGCCGTATAGGCAAACCCGAAGAGCTGGCTGCATTGGTTACCTTTTTAGCATCGGAACAGGCTGCTTATATAACCGGTACAACCATACAAGTGGATGGCGGAGCTAGCAGAAGTATTTTTTAGATGATAAATAAAACTTGCGAAGTTTTAAAAACTTCGCAAGTTTGGTCAATTTGTCACAACAATTTAGGATTTAATTCCGAATCTATCAATTCGCCAATTGGTTTTCCCATTAGCCATTTTTGATTATCGTTTTTTTGCCATTCGTTTTTAAATGGCGAAACGCGGGCGCCATCGGCTATATAAATAATGGTCATTACTTCACGCATTTTATCTGAGTTATTGCCATTGGCATGATGCATGGTAAATCCCCGGTGCCAGGTAGCATCGCCGGCTTTCATTGTTTTTGCCCGACTTATCGGAAACTTCTGTTCTTTTACGTAATTTTCGAAGGCTCTTTCCGATTCATCTGATATTTCAAAGTCAAATACAGACCCCTCTGTAAATGACCCTGATGCAAAAGTAAGCATGCCCATTTCCACATCAATATCAACAAGCGGCATCCACATCGTAATGGTATTATTAGTATCAATGGGCCAGTAATACTGGTCCTGGTGCCAGGGCGTTGGGCCACCGCCCGATTCTTTAAACAATGCCTGGTCATGATAGAGCCTAACATTTTCTACCCCCATTAAATCGGCAGCAATTTTTGCCAGGCGTTTTGCAAATACAAACTTTTTTACTTCTTCATTGCATTGCCACAAATTCATTATCTGTAAAAAAGCTTTGCCATAAGTATCACGGTCCTGTAATTTGCGCTTTTCAGTATTATACACCTCGGCAGCATTTACAATAACAGGCCGATAAGCACTTATTTCGTCAGAAGAAAGGACATGTTTAACTAAAAGATGACCTTTATCACGAAATTCTTGTATATTGTCCCTTGATAATATTTTATAGTCTTCTAATTCTGGTAGGTCTGCAACGTGGTTACGCATATAATATAGTTTTCATCCAAAATTAGCAGACTTAAAATTAAAAAAAAAGAAGGGAATGGTGTGATTATGGGCTATTTTATCCAAATATAACTTTTTTTTAATATAATTGCTAAAATAATCCATGACAAAAGCATCCCTTGAGATACTTCAACCAGTAAATGGCCAATCATTTCTATTCAGGAAGTTTGATAAGTTTGCTTTTGACGCACCTTATCATTTTCATAGTGAATATGAACTGACCTGTATTTTAAAAGGGAGTGGAAAGCGCTTTGTTGGTAACCACATGGAAGATTTTGAAACAGGAGACCTTGTGCTGCTTGGACCTAACCTTCCTCATTGCTGGAAATTAGATCCTGAAAAAGATCAGGCTGAAGCTTCCGCAATTGTTATCCAGTTTGGCGCCGCTTTTTTAGGGGATGATTTTTTTAATAAAACTGAAATGCGGTTTGTTAAAAATCTTTTTCAAAAAAGTGTTTGTGGTATTAATTTTAATTCCTGCACAAAGATTTCGGTTAACCAATACTTAATGACATTAAGTGAAGAAGAGAACAGTTTTAAGTTACTCATTGGTTTACTCGATGCCTTGCACCGGCTTGCATCATCCAATAATTATGTTTTACTTGACCAAAGCGGGACAATTGCCAAACGTTCGATAGCGGAACAGGAACGTATAAACCCTGTATTTGCTTACCTGGTTGAAAACTTCAGGCAACAGGTATCCCTGGATGTAGCAGCTGGAATAGCAAATATGACCCCAAATGCGTTTTGTAAGTACTTTAAAAAAATCACCCGCAAAACTTTTATGGAAACCATTATTGGTTATCGCTTAAATTACGCTATACAACAACTGGTTCAAACTGATAAACCTATATCGGACATCGCTTTCGAAAGTGGCTTTGGTGATGTATCTCATTTTTATAAAATGTTTAAATTAAAAATGCACTTAAGTCCCCTTAACTACCGGAAAAAATTTATGCGGAGCTTTGATGAAGAAAATGTACAGGTGGCATAATTTAACTTTTTAAGATAATATTGTTATCAATCTACACATTTTCCAGGCCATACTTTTTTAATACATCTTCCGGCACTCCTTCCCACTTACCGGGTGAATTACCCATGTAGCCAAGGTCTTGAATTCCTATTTTGCTGGTAAAGAAACCAATTGCTGTTAGTTCGCGCATTTTGTTAAAAAATGCCACCCCCGGCTGCATTGCCGGACTTGCTTTAAACGGATAGGCGATCTCATCCAAAATAGCCGTTTGCTGCTGCGTTGTACAGTCTTTAAAATCATTATTATAATGGTTTAGGCATTGCACATCCAGCCAGCGCAAGCCACCGCGCATAGGTAGTTGGTGTTCAGGCTCATCCTTTACAATAAACTCAATAAAATCCGGCACCTTAGCATCCGAAGCGCTGCCACTATGACTATCTTTAGGAATAATTATATCAGCCAGTAAAGTAATGGTAGCCATTTCGTGGCTATTAAAAAATGTTTCTTTTAACAATGCTTTATCACGGACAATTTCAAAGGCCTGCCTGCCGGTTGTATCTTTTACACTTTCATTATTTGTGCTGCTGTCCTCTGTGGGCTTTATTTTACAGGAAGCCATCAGTGCACTAGCAGATAGTGTACCGATGCCTATTGCCTTTAAACTTTCTCTTCTATTCATATCTGTTAGTTCTTTAATTAAACATTTTGTTTTTTACGCTGATCCACCAGGTATTCAGCTGTACGCATGGCAAGCGCAAGAATTGTCCAGGTTGGATTTTTTTCAGATTGCTGCACAAATACGGAGCCGTCAGTTACAAACAAATTTTTGCAATCATGCGCCTGTCCCCATCTGTTAAGCGGTGACCTTTTTTGATCATCACCCATTCTTACTGTACCAACCTCATGAATGCCCTTGCCTGGCTTGTCCAAACCGTAGTTACTTTCAGGCCCTTTTGGCTGCATTAATGAAATACCACCCATTTCCTTTAATACTGCTTGTGATGTTTCCTGCATATGTTTTGCCTGGTTAATTTCATCTGTATTCCATTTATATCGGAACCGGAGCACAGGAATTCCATATTTATCAACTACAGTCGGGTCAATTTCACAGTAATTATCTTCGCGTGCGGTAGACGTACCATGACAACCAAAACCGGCCATGGTACCATAAAAACGGCGGTAATCATTCTTTAATGACGCGCCATAACCTCCACCGGGTTTCATTTTTCCATCCGGACCTGGTAAATAACCATTCAAATAAGGTACAGTTACACCCTCAAAACCAAAATATCCACCATATCCGGGCATCATCATACCGCCAAATATTTCAAGATGATAGCCGCGCGGAAAATCAAGCTTTTTATTATCAAGCCACCATGGGGCATAAAGATGCAGACTGCCAACGCCATCTTCATTAAATCTTTTTCTATCCATCAATTGCGGTAAAATAGCTGCGGCACCTCCCTGTGTAGAATCATGAAGATATTTTCCAACTACATTACTACTATTAGCCAAACCGTTAGGATGCATCGCCGATTTTGAGTTTAATAATATTCTTGCCGATTCGCAAGTACTTGCGGCCAGTATTACAGTTTTAGCCATAACCTGGTATTCCTGCATATCATCTTTAGAAATATATGATACTCCATTGGCCAGTCCATCAGCGCCGGTTAATATCTCACGAACAACCGCATTAGTTATAAGGGTAAGATTACCAGTTTTTAGTGCAGGTATTACCAGGCATGACGATGATGAAAAATCGCCGTATATTTTACAGCCGCGGTTACATTGCGCGCAATAAAAACAGGCTTTCCTATCATTATTGCCAGGCAGCGGAGCAGTAAGTATTGAGCCCCTCCCGGCAATAACCTTAATACCCAAGCCAGTAGCCGCCTTCTTTACAAAGAGTTCATTTAGGCGGGGCTTTGGCGGAGGAAGGAATATACCGTCGGGATCGTTTTCCATCCCTTCCATAGATCCGTAAACACCTAATAAGCGATCCACTTTATCATAGTAGGGCTTTATTTCGTCATAGGTAATTGGCCAATCGTCGCCAACGCCATAGGCGGTTTTACATTTAAAATCTTTAGGCCCCATACGCAGGGAAATACGGCCCCAATGATTGGTTCTGCCACCAAGCATTTTTGCACGGAACCATTGAAATTCCGAACCATCCTTTTGAGTGTAAGGCTCGCCTTCTATCTCCCATCCGCCATAAGCGGCATCAAAATCGCCCATTGGCCTTGTGGCATTACCTCCTCTGCGCAGGGATTCATATGGCCATTTTAATTGGAGAGAATCTTTGGCAGGATCAAAAAATGGACCTGCCTCCAGCATCAGCACCTTAATACCAGCGTTTGCCAGCACATAGCCAGACATACCGCCCCCTGCACCCGAGCCGATGATAACCACATCGTAAACGGATGACGATTTTTTTATCTGCATATCTTAAGTTTTGGATTTAAATATTATCAGGCCATACGTCCTGCTTTTTCAACTAAATTTTTTGTAGCGGTAACACCGGCGTAATCGTCAAGGTATTTGCTATCCTTTGTATACATTTTTAAAAGGCCGCCTTCATATTCAATACTTACCCATCCGTTAAAGCCGGAATTTTTGATTATTTTAAACATGCGATAAAAATCAGTCTCCACATCATTACCGGTTCCATCGAAAATATGTGATTTAGCATGCACACCCTTTGCATAAGGCATTAGTTCGGTAATTCCTTTATAGCGGTCATATTCTTCAAGGCATTTTGTTTTCATATAACCTGCAATATCCTGGGTTTCGGGTTTTGTACGGTTTATACAAAAATTACCAAAGTCCGCAAGCGTGCCGCAGTGCTTATTGTTTACCTGTTTCATTACACCTGCAAGCCAGTCACCATTACACGATATGCCCACATGGTTTTCAACAATTACATCAATGTGCTGCTTGCTGCCATATTCTATTAAACGCCCAAGGCTGTCAACGGCCGCCTTTGCCACATCACTCTTATCGCCATCACCCTCTACATTTACTCTGATCATTTGGCAACCAAGTGTTGAAGCCGCGTCTATCCATTTAAAATGATTATCAACCGCTTTAAGGCGTGTAGCCTCATTTAAATCGCCCAGCACACCTTCTCCGTCAATCATAATCCGCAGGTTATAGCTGCCGGAATCTGAAGCTCTTTTTTTCAATTCATTTAAAAATTGCTGGTCTTTCGCTTTGTCTGCAAAAAACATTGAACAATAATCCAGGCCTGTTATGCCAAGTTCTTTTGATTTTGCAGCAAAATCAAGCGGGTCCAGCTGCTTTGTCCAAAACTGACTGGCAAAGGAAAATTGCGAAATGGCAAGCTTAAAAAACAGTTCTTTATCTGCATCAGCATATAAATATTGTGGCATTGTGACCGCCAACCCTAAACCGGCCGCTCCCATTGCAGCCTTTTTAATAAAGTCTCTTCTGTTTGATGTCATTATAATTGGATTAATGGATAATTCCTATTTAGTGAAATTTACAAAATGAAGGTATAAATAAATATTTGATATTTAGTTAATTTCACTAAATAAATTTTTACTGCTTTAAAACCAACACAGGAATGTTAATTTTATGGCATGAAAACCGACGATGAGGTTAAGGATTTTATATTGAATGGATACAGGGAATATGTACCGCATGTATCCATAGATTGTGCTATTTTCGGTTATCATGAACAACAACTAAAACTATTACTGATCAAGCTAAAATTCATTGATGGCTGGTGTTTGCCTGGCGGTTATATTAAAAGAACAGAGACTTTAGTTGAAGCTGCTAATCGTATTGTAATGGAACGTACCGGCATCGGCAATTTGTTTTTGCAGCAGTTTAAAACTTTTGGCGATCCGAATCGTGCGAGAATTAATGAGTTTGACGAGGAATTATGGTTTAAAGCAACCGGCGTTAAGGTAAGCAAGGATAACTGGCTGATAGACCAGACTATTTCCATTGGCTTTTATGCGATAACCGACTTTTCAAAGGCAGAACCGCAGCCAGATATGATGTCTGAAAAGTGTAAATGGTTTGACATTGATAACTTGCCAAAACTGGAATTTGACCATGAAGAAATGGTTAAAGAAGCATTACATACCATGCGCGTACAACTTTACCATTATCCCATTGGGTATAACATGCTGCCCGAAAAGTTTACACTTACCGAGATACATGCCCTCTACGAAACGCTGCTTGGGAAAAAGCTCGACATCAGTAATTTTCCAAAGAAACTGATAGCCCTGGGTCTTTTGAAAAAATTAGATGAAAAACGCAGCATCGGACCACACCGATCCCCTCACTTATACATGTTCGATAAGGAAAAATATAATATGGCTATAAAGGAAGGTGTTGTTTTAAGTTAGATCCCAATCTAAATTATTATCACCTCACATCTATTCCCGTTATTTATAATTATATCTTTTTAATTAAGCATAAAAAAACCGAGTAACACTTTAATATACCCAATATTCAGCTCTTGTATTACGCCTCAATTATTTATTATGAGTAAGGATTATATCATTATCAGCTTTTGCATCGTTTTTTAGTGGCATAAAAATTACCAGGCTCATAATTGCTATTAAAATTGAAAGTAGGATTAAAGTTGTTTTATATTCCTCTAAATAGTTTTGTTTAATTTTTCGGCCCATCTCTTCCTTTTTTAGTATTTATAATGTATACGTGACAATTTGAAAATTGTAACAGCTGTATAAAAATTAATTCTATTTTAAATAATAAACAAAAATATTGCTTTATAGTTTCTTATGCAACAATCCTATGACAATTATTGGGTGTGCACATTCAAAATTTATTAATTAGTTTAATTTTTTTTACGATGATAAAACTTAAAGGCAATATTTTGCGTTTATTTATTTTGTAAATGCATTCTTAGCATTTATAAATTGTGATAAGGTTTAGGTTGAAAGCCCCCAAGCAGCGAGTGCAAGGGGGCTTTTATTTTGAGTGTCTCGTCCTAAGAAAAGTTGACTAAAATCAAGTCAACAAATGGAAACAGAGACAATTAAATCAGAAAAACGAACCCCACGTACGCGGTTCAGCCAGGCCTTCAAAAAGAAGGTAGTTGCAGAATT
>JAQBOA010000064.1 GCA_028288305.1 Mucilaginibacter sp. | reverse complement strand
CTTAAAATGAGGTTAACTTAAGCATAAGCTAATGTGCGAGGCAGGGCGTTTACCTGAAAGCGGTCTACTTGGCATACGGGCCACAAGCGGGACGCTTGCGGCAGCGGTGGAGTTATGGAATAAAAGTAACCATTAAGCAATAGATGAAAAAAACAATTATATATGTACTTATAAATATAGTTTATGGACTATTCTTATATGTGATTTTTATGTGTTCAGGTTTTTTGTTAGGTTACGCATCCAATCAAAATCATTTAACGGAAACATGGGTGCTATTCATAATATTTGCACTGTTTCATTTATTAACATGGATAGGGTGGTTATTTTATAAAAAGGACTTACCCATTAAATTACAACTAGTTGTAATAACAATTATACTTTTTTTATGGGCTATTTTAGCAATAAATGGTTTGTAATTGAACGTAGTGTATCAAATTTGTATGCGGTTATTTAACCTAAGCTGGCGCGCGTGCCGCGCGTGAGAAAGCAGTAAGATGTTGAATAACAGGGCCTGGCCAATGCGCCCCCTATCGCTACCGCAAGAGCTTTTGAAGCTGCCGCAAGGCTCTTGCCTTGTGGCCCGCATGCAGGTAGCCCGCATACCTGGTAAACGAAAAGTTTCTTTCAACTGCTAATGTTCAAACGTGAACATATTGAACGGTAAAATCCTGAAAATCCGCTAATCCGGTGCCTTAAACCGGCAGATTAGCTCCTGCAATAATTGCAATTTCCTGCATTTTTGTAAAAAAAGTGCAAATACTGATTATGTCATGAATTGATGTTAATTCACTCTGATAGTGTTTTTTTATGCAAATTTTCAATTACCTGATTTAGAGTTAGATAGCATCGAATAAAATTTAATAAATTGCAAATATTTGATTATGAATTATTTATGAATGTTCATAAGTGTGTTAATGTGAAATGAACATGAACGCTGACAAAGTGCAATTTGGAGACTGCTGCAGGTGGAGAAATAATTATATGTGAAAAACTTACGAAGTTTTTAAAACTTCGTAAGTTTAATATTTATTTATTTTTTTCTTTTCAGTGCTTCATCAATAGCTTTTTCTGCGAGGGGTTCCATTATTTTATATCCATCGAGATTTGGATGCACACCATCTTTTGATAAATTAGCAGGCAATCCCTTTCTTTCATCAGCCATAGCGTTATAATAATCAAGATAAACAATGTTATTTTTATCAGCGTAATCTTTTATCATACCATTTAGACGTGCTACTTTAGGAACAGGGTTCATGCCCGGCCTCCATGGGAAATCATAAGCCGGCAGTACAGAAGAAAGCACAACTTTTATATGGTTTACCCTTGCCAGTTCGGCCATTGAAACGATATTGCCGAACACATCTTCCAATTTTGATGGGCCATTATTTTCGGCAATGTCATTTATCCCGGCTAATATTACCACTACCTCAGGTTTTAAATTGATCACATCCTCGCGGAAACGCACCAGCATCTGGCCGGTTGTTTGTCCGCTTATACCCCTGTCAAAATATTGTTTTCCTAAAAAAAATGAAGGGTCAGCGTTTATCCATCCGTCTGTAATAGAGTTACCCATAAATACAACACGCTTTACACCCGGTGCAGGTGGTGGTACCAGGCTGTCTGCTTTTTCATAGCGTTTTATAAAGGGCCAGTCCTTACTTAACAGATCAGCATTATACTTCCTGTTTTTTTCCATCTGTTCCAGGTGCGCGGTAACTTTTGGGTCTATTGGTTTCAGCAATCCCTGTAAGCCAAGCCAGTCGCCAAAGCGGTCAATCCAGGTATCAGTTGGGATGTTTTGTTTTTGCATACCAAAGCCATGTCCGCCTTTTTGATAAATATGCAATTCGGCCTGGTGTTTTGAAGCAATCCATTTGGAGTAAAGGTCGACACTGTGTACCGCCAGCCCCAATTGATCATCCGTTGCCGCCGCCAGAAATATTGGCGGTTCGTCTGCTGCGATAGTCCCTTGTAATGCCGGCGGCATGTATGCATAAATAGGCGCGACAAAATCCGGACGGTCATCTGCGTTATAATTAAATGCTGATGAAGCGGCTACGGTACCGCCGGCTGAAAATCCAATTATACCAATACGGGTAGGGGAAATGCCATATTCAGCTGCATGTGAGCGTACATATTTAATGGCTTCGTGGCCATCGGCAACCGAAAAGGGAATAATTGGTTTAATTTTTTCCTGGAAATCACTTTTTTTCATGTTGGCATCCAACTCCTGTATAGGGTTATCGGTTAAACTTTGGGCTAAGCGGTATTTTAATATAAATACTGTTATTCCTTTTTGGTTAAGCCAATGGGCAACATCGGTTCCCTCGCCAGTCATACCCAAAACATAAAACCCTCCTCCGGGGCATACAATTACGGCCGTACCTGTGGCAATGGCGGGATCTGACGGAAAAACAGTTAAGGTTGGATGCGAAACATCATAGGCAATATTGGCATGCCATTCTTTACTAATATATTCCTTTTCATCATATTTCCAATTTTCTGAGCCTGGTGCGGCACCATTATATAATTGAATTACTTTTTGCTGCGCTTTAACGCCAATAGTAAAAAGCATTAAAAACATTATTGTTATTTTTCTGATCATAATTGGTAATTTTATTTAAATGTAAAATTATATCTGTAATAAAAGCAAATCTTCCCTTTGCTTTGTTTTATCTAAAATTGTAATGAAAAAACCATCTTTAATTGGTACATTAAACCTTTTGCTAAACTATTGGTCAATCTCGTTATTTTTCTGACAGGCAAAATAATTTGGTTTTAGCCAAAGAAATTTGAAAACATCTAATAACAACCCACGTTATGGCATGGATTTATGCAAAGCGCACGGCCCCAGTATTTTGTAAAACGGTATTTTTTTTTCTATTTTTAATTGTCATTTTTATTTTTCAATCCTGTAAAAGCGAAAAAAAGATCTATAAAAGTAATTGTAATGACAATATTAGTTTTAAACGGGTTAAATTTTCGCAACTAATTGACAGCATAAAAAACTATGACCAGCAATATATAGAGGTAAGTGGAACCTATGAAGAGGGCAGAGATGAATCAGCTTTAATTAATGATAGCTTGTTTGTTAGCCATTCAAATGATCATGCACTGTGGGTAAATTTCAGCCAGGACTGCCCATTATACTTAACAGGTACCCATACAGGACTATTTGAATACAATGACGGGCAATTCACACAATTGAATAATAAAAAAATTATTATCAGGGGAAAGGTTGATGTGCGGCACAAAGGGCATTTAGGAAGTTATAAAGGCACAATAGACAGAGTGAGTTTTGTGAAGTTGTAATTGCCTGAACAGGGATTAAGCTGATTTTTTTGATTTCGGTGATTTTAGATAGCTCTTACTTATTTTTAACCTACGATTTATAAGACCAGTTTGCTTGCCCTTAGAGAGACTGATTACTTATTGACTAACAAATTATCAAAACAATACAGATAGTTTTTGCGTTAGACTTTAAAATTAACTTACAGTTATTTACTAATAAATATTTTTATTTGACCAACGCTTTAAAAAATTACCTCTTAATGTTTTCAGTCATTTATACCTCAAGTAACGACCGTTGTTTTCAGTTAATGCGATATTGAGAATCAACCAATAACACAATTTATTTCACATATATAATTTCACATTAATAATTTACAAATGAAAAAATTTATCTTTCTTTCTCTTTTTATACTAATCACTATTTTTACTTTTTCCTGTAAAAAGAACGACTCTCATGTTGTAAAATATACAATACAGGGTACAGCGAAATCAAATATTACCTATATTGATCAACACGGGAATATTCAAACTGTAACTAATGCTGATGCAAGCTGGACTACAAGTTTTTCATCAAATGATCACGGATTAACGCTTAAACTAACTGTAATCAGTGTTGATGGCAGTAACGTAGGCGGTAAGATATACATTGATAATAATCAAACCGCTCAAAGTAATGGAAATACAAGTAGCATAGCTATTTCGTCCACACTGCCATAGGCTGGCCATTATTTTTAATCAAAAAAGACTGCTCTTTTGAGCGGTCTTTTTTGATTAAATTATCATCAGCATATCGACTGCGCAATAAGTAAAGGCAACTTATTTAGATGAGCTAATCTCAATTCAGACATTTAACTTCAACCCATCATAAGCAAGTTCAATACCATTTGGCAGTTCACGGGCTATATCCTGATACCTGCCCAGGCGATGGCTTATATGTGTAAAATAGGTTTTTTCTGCACCTATCTCTTCAGCAAAGGCTACTGCTTCGTCTAGTGTAAGATGTGATATATGCATCTGTTTTTGCAGGGCATTTACTACCAATATTTTTGACCCTTTTATTTTTTCTTTTTCCGTTTCCGAAATAGTTTTAGCATCAGTAATGTAGGTGAAATTATTTATCCTAAAGCCCAATACCGGCAATTTATAATGTAATACTTCTATGGGCAAAAAACGTACTTTTCCAATTTCAAAAATTTCCTTATCAATAGTATGCATCTTTATTTCCGGAATGCCGGGATATATAAATTCCTGGAAAATGTAATGAAATTCCTTTTGAAGTGCATTTTGTACTTGTATATTGGCATATATATCAATTGGGCCTTTTTGCCTGTAATTAAATGCCCTTATATCGTCGAGTCCGGCAATATGGTCTTTATGTTCGTGCGTAAACACTATGGCATCAAGGCGTTGTACATTAGCCCTGAGCATCTGGTACCTGAAATCCGGGCCCGAATCGATGACAATCACCTTACCTTCAGCTTCAATTAATATAGAAGACCGCAAGCGTGTATCCCTGAAATCGGTCGAAGTACAAACTTCACAGTTGCAGGCAATTACAGGTACACCCTGCGAAGTTCCGGTACCTAAAAAAGTTATGGTCACAGTTCCAGTTTAGTTTGTTTTATCTGCTGCAAAAAAGCCAGTTGCTTTTCATCCAGCAAGTTAATATCAATGTCCAGGTCACGTGTCAGTTCACTAATCGCTAATATCCTGCTTTCAAGGTCCGAAAATTTGTTAATAACAATTATACGGCTACTTTGCAATAGGCAGGCGCCGGTTTTAAAGTTTCCTTTTTCATAACGTACTTTATAGCCGGTGGTTTTTAACAGCATTTCCAGCTTCTCAAGTGTATGGTTGGTAACGGTTAGCATTGACCTCAAAAATAGCAATTTTTTTATGTCCGGTAATTACGAATTTAGAAAAGTCAGAGAGACGATAGTATAGAAAATTTAACCTTTACAAAATAACTTTTCAACATTCCTACATATTTCCCCCAAACTTTGCCAATTATTTTAAAAAACCATTTAACTTTTGAATATTTACGAATTGAGACATGTTTTTTGATTTCAATAACAATTATATTGTACCCTAAATTCCTAATATTTAAACTTTAATTATTAATATGGACAAAAGCGCCAATCGTTTTCTTTCGCTGGATGTGTTTCGCGGAATGACTATTTGTTTTATGATCATTGTAAATACTCCAGGAAGCGGCGCTACAGCGTTTCCGCCCCTTGAACATGCAGCCTGGTTCGGTTTTACACCAACCGATCTTGTTTTTCCTTCTTTTTTATTCGCAGTTGGAAATGCGATGAGCTTTTCGATGAAAAAGCTTGCCGATATGAGTACTGGCTCTGTTTTATTCAGGATTTTTAAACGGGCGGCAATTATTTTTTTATTAGGTTACCTGATGTATTGGTTCCCGTTTGTTAAGCATAACGCCAGTGGATGGTCAATATCACCAATAAGTCATACCCGTATTTTTGGCGTTTTGCAGCGGATTGCCCTTTGTTATCTTTTTGCTTCATTAATCATTTATTTTATATCCTCCAAAACAGCGGTAATCGTTATCAGTATTTTACTTTTGGTTGGCTATTGGCTTTTATTATTAGTATTCGGTGATCATGCCGCCCCGTATGGCATGTTAACCAATGCCGGTACTTATCTGGATAAATTTGTATTGAGTGACGGCCACTTTTATCACGGCGAAGGTGTAGCATTTGAGCCCGAAGGTATATTGGGTACTTTACCCGCGATTGTAAATGTAATTTGCGGCTACTATGCCGGAAAATTTATACAGGAAAAAGGGAAAGGCTACGAAACCATTTCAAAATTAATGCTGTACGGATGTTTATTTATTTTCATAGCGCTTTGCTGGAACATGACTTTCCCGATAGCCAAAAAAATATGGACAAGTCCGTTTGTGTTACTGACTGTTGGTATCGACCTGGTAATCATATCAGCATTGATTTATATTATCGAAGTACTAAAATGGAACAAAGGTAACTGGACAGCATTTTTTACAACAGTTGGTAAAAACCCGTTACCGATATATATATTTTCCGAACTTTTTATTGGTATACTTGGCTGGTTTTATATAGGTAAAACCAATTTCCCCGATTGGACAAATAAAGCGTTCTTCCAGGTTATAGCTCCGGGTGCTATCGGCTCTTTATTATTTGCCATTTGCTATATGCTAGTTTGCTGGTTGTTTGGGAAAATATTGGATAAGAATAAGATATATTTAAGGGTATAGTTGATTAGGAGAATGGTTGATTAAGTTGAACAGTATTTCTACATTCAACTTAATTAACCACTAACTAAATTTAGGATGAAAAAATTAAGCCTTTTATCGTTGCTAATTAGCTTTGCTATCGCTGTTTCAGCACAGCAAACTAAAACTTATGCCGAAAAATTGGGTTGGCCGAAAGGTGCACGGGTATTGATCCTGCATGTTGATGATGCCGGTATGTCGCACGACTCGAATGAAGGTGTTGAAGAGGCAATAGGTGAAGGGGTATCAACTTCTACCAGTGTAATGATGCCATGCTCCTGGGTGCCGGAAATAGTTAAATATATAAAAGAACATCCTAATACTGATGCAGGATTGCATTTAACGCTCACCTCCGAATGGGATAATTATCGATGGGGGCCGCTGGCTGGTAAATCGGTTGTGCCCGGCCTGGTTGATAAACAAGGTTGTTTGTATTCATCTGTAGCAGGTGTTTATTTTAACGCTACTGCTGACGAAGTAGATAAAGAAATGCGGGCACAGCTCGACCGCGCTTTAAATATGGGGTTTAAACCTACACACCTCGATTCGCATATGGGTACCCTGTTTGCCAAAGATGCCTTTATGGAGAAATATTTAAAATTGGGAATTGAAAAGCAGATCCCGGTAATGTTTCCCGGTGGTGATGACCTGTTTTATCGCTCAGAAGCAAAAGCAGCGGCAATTGCTGAACTTAAAAAGCAAGGTAAATACAAGGAAGGAATGGAAATAACTGAAGCTCCTGCGTTAGGTAAAGCAAAAGCAGTTGGTGAAATGCTATGGAAAAATGGCCTGCCTGTTTTAGATGATCTGCATAACTCCAGCTACGACTGGAATATGCCGGACGTAGATAATAAGACTGATAAAGAAATTCAGAAATGGTACACTGATCATTATATTGAAAGCATTGGCAGGTTAAGCCCTGGTTTAACAATGGTGATTATGCATTGTACCAACCCGTCGGACTCCTTTAAATACATTTGTAAAGAAGGTAAAAAACGAAAAGGCGATTTGTTGGCGATGACTGACCCTCGCCTGAAAGAATTTTTAAAAAAGAACGGATTTATTTTAACAACCTGGCGCGAAGTGATGGAAAGAAGGATAAAAGTTGGGAACTTGGAATAAGAAAGCTTGGCAAACCTAAACTAATGTCAGGAAATAAATTAGTAAAAATTTTATTCCGTTTTTACAACGGAATTTTAAATGAAGAGAGCACAGAAACGATGTTGGCTATAATGATGTAATTCAATACAGGATGATTACCCATAATGTAACTTTTTTTCGGGGTGGGGCAATATAAATAGTAAGCTAATGTTTTTTTAATTTTTATCAGTGATAAATTTCTTCATATATCAAATTACCTACTTTCTTTCTATAATGAACAACATCTTTACCATAATTGAACAGATTATCGGTGATTTCATTAATTCCGGAATAATCATATACATTAGATTTTCCAAAAATATTATCGAAAACTAAAATATCCTGCGGATTAAGTTTTATCTGATCGTACAATGGTGCGATCACTATTTTATAATTGGTGTGGTGCCTCTTAAACACTGCAAATATTTTAAGTAAATATTGCTCCTTTTTTTTACTGATTTGTACTTTCGCAATCTTTTGTACAGGTGATCTTTTATAAAATTTATCTGCACTGCCTTTATAATAAGATATTGAATCTGTAAGTATTGTTTTCTCAGAATTAAGGTCCCAATCATTGTTTACCGGATCTAAATCACCTTTGTCCATGTGAACAAAACTCTCCATATACCATCTGCGCCTATGAAATAACTTATAATCTATACTGGTTAAAATAAGTAACGGATTTTTCAAATAGGAAAAATAGTCGTTCATATAATAATCATATTTAGAAATGCCCGAAATTAAATAATGATCGGAAGAGAAATCACTAACCTTATCTGTATCCGATTTCGCAAATGTACGGTCGACATCTATTATAATAAATGCATTCTTTAACGGACCTTTAAGCGAATCGATCAGCTTTATTCTTCTGTATATTCCCTCAATGCTCTCATTCCATGCCCCAAAAGAAAAAGGCACATTATCTTTTGATAAATACTTAGCCCATTCTTTACTGGTGTGCGAACAACTTCTGGAACTGCCAAATATGAACGAGTCATATATGTATTTGTCTTTATTTTTCAGGTAGACCTTTGTGGAAACATTCCCTCTTGATAACATCATATAGTCAAAGGCATACTCGTCGCGTGGTAAAATATTCTGGAAGGGGTCGGTTATTATATAAAGGGTGCTCAATATCAATAAAGGCAACAAAAACAAAGCGACTTTTTTTATCAATTTATTCATTATCTAAAACTGGAAGTAAATAAATTGTTTACTGTCTGATACATTAAAAAGGAGGATTAGGAACAAAAAAGTATAATAAACTGCCCATCGCATATATACGGGCTTAGTTCTTATCCAAGCTGTAATACTATGCTTCATTTGAATAATGTGAATAGCTTCAAGAAAAATAACTGAAAACAAAGCGATCCATATTTCTTTTCCTATCAGTCCCAAATCAAGGTGAGATTGTTGGTGCTGCAAAAGGCCATAAATATCAGCAGAAGTATAGGTTACCATGCTTTTAATAATATAAAAAGCAACACTTATTGATTTTGCCCTAAAAAAAATCCATGCAAATGATACCAATAAAAATGTAACAAACATTTGCAGTAACCTATTAAATTTCGGATGATTTTGAAGGCCAATATTCCTGCTGATTTTATTTTTATATTTTTTTGTAGCCAGGGAAAATATTAAATAAAAACCATGCAGCGCTCCCCATGCCATAAAGGTCCAGCTAGCTCCATGCCATAAACCGCTAATTAAAAAGACTATAAAAAGATTCAGGTATAAACGTGGTACAGAAACTCTGCTGCCTCCCAGTGGGATATATAAATAATCCTTAAACCAAGTGGACAAAGAGATATGCCACCTCGTCCAGAATTCACTTACGCTTTTCGCATGATAGGGGCTGTTAAAATTTTTCATCAGCCTAAATCCCATAACTTTTGCAATTCCAATTGCCATGTCGGAATACCCTGAAAAATCACAAAATATCTGAAATGAAAAGCAGACTGTTGCGATAATAAAACTTAAACCATGGTGATGATAAGGGTTATTGTAAACATTGTCGACTAAAATAGACAAGCGGTCGGCAATAACCACCTTCTTAAATAATCCCCAGGCCATTAGTTTTAGTCCATCTGTTATTCTGACGTAATCAAAACTATGCTTTTCATAAAACTGATGTAATAAGTTTTGGGGCCTCTCAATAGGACCGGCAACCAATTGTGGGTAAAACATCACGTAAAGTGCATATATACCAAAGTGTTTTTCGGCTTTCTGTTTTCCTCTGTACACCTCCAAAGTATAGCTCATTGCCTGAAATGTATGAAATGATAAACCGATAGGCAATAAAATGCTTAGGTATGAAAAGGGGTTATTACTACCTGTATATTTAAATAAAAAAGAGAGGTTATAAACTATAAAGTTATAATACTTAAATATAGCCAGAATGCCAATATTGGCTACTAAACTACAAATCAAGAAAAACAGTCTTTTTTTTCCTTTAGCCCCTTCAATCATTAACCCGGCTAAATAGTCAATAATTATAGTAAAGCCAAGTATCAGTATATAAACCGGCACAAATGACATGTAGAAATAACAGCTGCTCACTAAAAGCAGCGACCATCTGAATTTATGAGGTAAAACAAAGTAAAGGCTTGTTACTATAGTGAAAAAAATGAGAAAACTGATGGAATTAAAAAGCATTAGAACGTTTATATCTATATTTCGGAAACTGATAAGTTACTAAATTAATAATAATTTGGAGTAATGAAACTCTAAAAAAACTGTAGTAAATAAAACTAAATTTTGACTATTTTTTATATTTTTTTAGTGAGAATGCTTTTAGTCAGTGATTCTCTGACCTTTCCCATATTATTTAAATAAAGTAATTTTTGATGCTTAGTATAATTCTTATATTAGGCAATTAAACCATCCTAATTATGAGACTCACTAAATTTATTCTGCCGCTGTTGCTTTGTGCAATCCCGATAGCTATCGGGACTTTTGGTTTTACAACAACCGAAAAAAAAGACCATTGGAAACAACTGTTTAACGGAAAAGACCTTACAGGATGGGATACCTATATCGGGCCCGACCTGGATGATAATGGCAAACCCATAAACGGCAATCCTATAGGTCTGAACAACGACCCCCGTCATGTTTTTACAATAGTAAAGGATAACGGAGAAAATATTATTCGCATTTCCGGTGAAAATTGGGGGGCTATATCCACCAAAAAGGAATATGAAAATTATCACCTGCAAGTGCAATTTAAGTGGGGTGCACTTTTATGGGGTCAAAAGAAAGGTAAAAAGAAAGATAGCGGATTACTATATCATTCCGTTGGCAAATATGGTGCAGATTATGGCGCTTGGATGCGTTCGCAAGAATTTCAGATTGAAGAAGGCAACTGTGGCGATTATTGGGGTGTAGCGGGAGGCATGGCTGATATTCCGGTAAATAAAAAATCTGAAACCGAATATGTTTATAATCCGCAAGGAGCGCTGCTTACATTTAGCCAGGGCAGCAAACAGGGAAGGCATTGCATAAAGAACGGAGATGCCGAGAACCCTACAGGCCTATGGAATACAGTTGATCTTTATTGTCATGGCGATACTAGCATACATGTTGTGAATGGGAAGGTTATGATGGTGTTGTACCATAACAGACAATTGGAAAACGGACAGGAATTACCACTCACCAAAGGGAAAATTCAAATACAATCCGAAGGAGCGGAATTATATTACAAGCATATAAAAATAGAACCTATTGACAAGTTACCTGCAGAATTTGTTAAACAATAGCAATTAGTAAATAAGACTTTTATTTATATTAACAATGCTTCAAAATTTGAGCTGTAATGGCTATGCCATTACAGCTTCTGCGTCCCGACTGTGAAATACAAATGGTTGTAACCGCTCTTTTAAAAACAATATTACTTCTTCATCAGAACTGAAACGGTTGCCGATGTTTACAAAATTTTTGGCTAAAAGATCATATCGTTTAAACATCAAAAACAGCCAAACAGCTACGTAATCCAATTTGCTAAAAACTACCGCATTGTTCAAGGCATAATTGTCAACCGTTTTAAGAAAATGCAATGGATGTTCTGTCCAATGCATAGTTTGTTTTAAATGGTGCACTACATGATAGCCATCATTCCAGCATTGCCAGTTATACTTTGAATTTATACAAGTAATACTGTTTTTGTACGAATTTGATGGGTCTTCCTGGTCGATAAAAGCATGTTGTACCCAGTTCCCCATCATGGCAACAAACCTGTAAAAAAAGTATGGAAAAATAAAGACGCATGCTGTTGCTTGCCAATTTATCAAACACATTAAAACACTAAAAACTATAAATATGGCTTCACCCTGCCAGGCACTGTTCATTAATTTTTTCCTGCTCCGTTTCTTGAAATAGGCAACCAGCGTATAAATACCCGAGAACATGAATTTACCCCAATAGGATAAAAAATCTCTAAAAGAATCTCGTTGGTAGGGCATAGTTGAACTTTCATCATCTTCCAAATTGTTTTCAGCATGGTGCATACCAACATGATGTGAGTAGTAAGTATCGGCCATGTGCCCAAAAAAAGGTGCCATAAGCCAGGGCAGGAAATAATTCAAAGAATCAAATTCTTTCTTGAATAATGTTCTATGAGCAGTACAATGGAACATTAAAGCAAATTTTCCGAGGAAAAAAATAATAACAATGCCTATATATACAATCGCTGCAATAACCCATTGCCAGCCAGATAAAACATTTGTATATAATACTACAGCAAATGGGATTAAAAGGAATATAATTTTAAAAATGAAGTAGACAAATGGCAAGTCGCGTTCATCGCGGAGGTATTTTAAAATGCGCCTGTCAATCCAACTATATTTATCCGGCTTTGAAAATAAAGGATCGGTAACCTCATTATTAAAGGATTTCATTAGTTTTATATTTTTAATTAATAGAATAAATAGCATTGACAAGGGGTCCACTCTCAAGGTGATAAATATAGGTCATTTAATTTTACAATATAGTTACAAAAGGTTTTTTCTTTAGTTCTGAGAATGTATTTTTAGATTACATTTATAAGAAACCAATCCTAAATATTTAATCTAGATGATTAAAAGCCTCATTTTATTTTCATTATTATTAATATCAACGGCCTTTGCTGCAGATTTAAAACCAGTTTTACTTACTTGTGAGTATAAGGAAAACCCTTTAGGCATCGATATCAAAAAGCCGGGATTAACCTGGACTTTATCTTCCAAAAAACGCAATCAAATACAATCTGCCTATGAGATCATAGTGAGTGATAATGAAACAGCTATCAATCAATTAAAGGGTAATATGTGGAACAGCGGGAAGGTTATAAGCTCCGAAACTGTACAAATAGAATATAATGGACTTCCTTTATCATCCTATACAAAATATTACTGGCGGGTTAGAGTATATGATGGCGATGGAAATCCTTCAGGCTGGAGTAAAAATGCCTGGTTTGAAACCGCTGCTCTTGAAACCACAGATTGGAAGGCAAAATGGATTGGTGACGGACGTACGCAGTTTAAAAATGATTCAGATTTTTATAAAGATGATTCGATGCCCTTATTTAAAAAGGTAATAAAAGTTACCAAAAGAATTGTTGCTGCAAGATTGTATATCAGCGGATTAGGATATTATGAAGCATATTTAAATGGAACAAAAATTGGCAATAACGTACTTGACCCGGGTTTTACAAGTTACCGGAAACAAGTGCTCTATACTACTTATGATATCACTGATCAGGTTAAAAAAGGCAATAATATTTTAAGCATAATGCTGGGTAACGGCTGGTATAACCCATTGCCCATTCGCTTGTTTGGCGAGTTTAACCTGCGCAATGTGCAGCAAACCGGCAGACCTTGCTTATCTGCACAGTTATATATTAAATACAACAACGGCAGTACGCAATGGGTATTAACCGATCCATCCTGGTATACTGCAACGGGTCAAATAGTTTTTAACAATGTTTACCTGGGTGAACATGACGACGGTCGGTTAGCACGTAATGATTTCTTTAAAGATGATTTTTCAGGATGGAAAAATGCGGTGGTCACAGACGGGCCTGATGGCCATTTATCGGCGCAAATGCAGCCACCAATAAAAATTACGAGGACAATAAGACCGATTGGAATTACAGAAGCCGGAAAAGATACTTTCATTGTGGATATGGGGCAAAACTTTGCAGGAGTTGCGCGAATAAAGGTTACTGGACCATTGGGAACCAATATTAAACTGCGGTACGGTGAAGAGCTGTTTTCCGATGGGAGATTGAATTATTTCACCTCTGTTACAGGACAAATTAAAGAGAAATGGCATCTTAACGGCGGACCTGGAGCACCAAAAACTGCATGGCAGGAAGATAGTTATATATTAAAAGGGAAAGGAGTTGAAGAATGGTATCCGCGGTTTACTTTTCATGGTTTCCGGTATGTGCAGGTTACAGGCTGGCCCGGAAAGCCAACTTTGAATGATATTGAAGGTTTAAGAATGAATTCAGATTTGGTTCAGGATGGTTCTTTTTCCTGTTCAAATGAAATGCTTAACCGGCTACACGAGGTTGTGCAATGGACATTTTTGAGCAATGTTTTTAGTGTACAGTCTGATTGTCCCGCAAGGGAGAAAATGGGTTATGGAGCTGATATGATAGTTACTTCGCAAGCGTATTGCTATAACTATAATATGGCAAACTTTTACAGGAAGTCAGTTACCGACTTTGCTAACGATCAGTTACCGGATGGTGGGATCACAGAATTATCTCCCTATACAGGTATTCATTCGGAATCCGTCAGCGGAGAATCGGGCCCCCCAGGGTGGCAGCTTGCCTTTCCTTATCTGCAAAAACAACTTTATGATTACTATGGAGATAAACGGATTATCGCTAACAATTATTCAGCTTTCACCAGGCAAATAGATTTTCTGCAATCCAAAGCTTATGAAAATCTTTTTGATCATGAAATAGGAGATCATGAGGCTCTTGACCCTAAACCCATAGCTTTTGATGCTTCCCTGTTTTATTACCATCATGTTTTGCTTGCCGCTGATTTTGCCGGAATATTAGGCAAAACTCAGGACTCAATTAAATATACCAGCCTCGCTAATAAAATAAAGAATGCAATCATAACTAAGTTTTACATACCTGGCACCGGACGCTATGACAATGCAACCGAGGGCGCTGAAATTTTTGCCTTATGGTATAATCTATCTGCTGACAAATCTTTAGCGTATCGGGCATTGATGAAAGAATTTGAACGGCATAATTTTCATGTATCAACAGGCATTTTCTCTACAAAAATGCTTTTTGATGTATTGCGCGAAAGCGACCAAAATGAAATTGCTTATAAAATGGCAAACCAAAGAGACTTTCCTGGGTGGGGTTATATGTTATCAAAAAACGCGACCACTTTATGGGAAAGTTGGGCCTTTTCTGATAATGTTTACTCTCAAAATCACCCCATGTTTGGGTCGATAGATGAATGGTTTTATAAATCGCTGTTGGGCATTAACGAGGCAGCGCCGGGTTTTAAAAAAATAATCATAAAACCACAACCCGCCGGCGATTTAACCTGGGCAAAAGGAAATTATAATTCAGTATCAGGAAATATCATTAGTGATTGGAAAATAGAAAATGGTTTTTTCAACCTGCATATCCTTATTCCTGCAAATACAACTGCTGAGGTATGGATTCCTGCCAAAGAAAAAAGTGCTATTACCGAACAAAGACAACCCATAGAAAAAATTGCCGGCTTTAAATCGCTAAAATACCAGGATGGCTATGAAGTTATAAGCATAGGCTCCGGCGAATATGATTTTAAAGCTTTGGTGAAGTGAGATATTTAATGTGGGTTCGGCATAAATGTAGTTCGCCTCACCCCGGCCCTCTCCAAGGGAGAGGGAGTTTAAAATAGCGGCCTTGCATTCAAAGTCCTCTCCTTTGGAGAGGATTTAGGTGAGGCAAATTTAAGGCAGTGCAAACGCCACATAAGCATCTCCGGTTTTTGTGCCTAATTTGCCACCACCACAAGCAATTACAAGGTATTGTTTACCGCCTTCTTCATACACACTTGGTGTGGCAAAACCGGCCGCAGGCAATTGGGCCTCCCATAATAACTTGCCTGTGAGTTTATTAAACGCACGTATTTTACCATCTTTTGTTGCAGCAATAAACACAAGTCCGCCTGCCGTAACTACGGGGCCGCCATAATTTTCTGTTCCTGTTATCGGATATCCTTTTTTCATAAGCGCCGTATCTTCACCTAAGGGCACTTTCCAAACTATTTTACCGGTATTCAAGTTTATAGCGGTTAATGTTCCCCATGGTGGCGAAATAGCCGGATAACCTTCTTTAGATAAAAACCTGTTATAACCAGTCATTTGATATGGCAGGTTTAAAAAAGTATCCTGCTTTACATTTTCGTGTTTAAATGCTTTTTTTTCTGCACTTTTATTGTCGGTTATAAAAGAGATGATCGCATCTTTTTCACTGCCCGACAATTGTTTAAATGAAGGCATCATTCTTCTGCCGGTATTTATCAGCGCTGCAATTTGATCACCATTGTATTTGCTGCCAATGTTTATAAGTGAAGGATAATTTCCTGTCCCTTTTCTATCCTTGCCATGGCATCCCATACAATTGTTGGCAAATAATCTTTCCCCTGCCTGGCCATAGTTTTCATTTTTACCTGTTTCAAAGTTCGCATCGATCATGGTTAGTATCCATGGCATTTCATTTGCATTGATGTAAAATATACCTGTAGCCGGGTCATAAGCAGGCCCGCCCCACTCTGCCCCTCCATCAAAACCCGGAAAAATAACTGATGGCGTATGTCCTGGAGGCAAAAACATGTTCCCATAACGGTAAGTTTTTAATCGGTTTAAAACCTCTTTTTTAGACGAATCTGAAAGATAAGGGTTAATATCTTTCTCAGTTAATGTTTGCCTCGCAAAAGGCTCGGGTAAGCGGGGGATGGGCTGAGTTGGCCATGGTTTTTCTCCTTTTAATTCGGATACTGTGCTTACAGGCTTTTCATCAACCGGGAAAAGCGGCTTGCCGGTGACTCTATCCAACACAAAAATAAAACCGTGTTTAGTAGGCTGAGCCACCGCGTCAATTGCTTTTCCATCTTTATGAATGGTTACTAAAGAAGGCGCTGCAGGCAAGTCTTTATCCCACATATCATGATGAATAACCTGGTAATGCCATTTCAATTTTCCGGTAGCAGCGTCGAGCGCCAGCAAGCAGTTGGCAAACAGACCCGCGCCTTTGCGTTTCCCACCATAAAAATCATAGGCCGCTGAACCTGTGGGTACATACAATAGTCCGCGCGGATCATCCAGGCTAAAGCCTGTCCAGGAATTTGCTGAACCAATATGTTTCCAGGCATTTTTATCCTCCCAGGTATCGTACCCATATTCACCAGGACGCGGAATAGTATGAAAAACCCAGCGTATTGTGCCTGTATGTACATCGTAGGCCCTTATATGCCCCGGAGCGGCATCAGCTGTTTCATTAACACGACTACCCAATATGTATAAGTCTTTGTAGATAATTCCTGGCGATGTTGCTGTTATGTACATTTTTTTTGCATCTACTCCCAGCCCGTTGTGAAGGTCAACTTTTCCATTCGTGCCAAAATCCAGTATTAGTTTACCTGTCTCAGCATTTACAGCGTATAAGTATGATCCAGCACAATAAAGGATACGTTTATCATCTTTGTCTTCCCAGTAAGTAACCCCACGATTATTATTGAGTATGAAGCTTAGCTTACTTTTATTAAGACTGTTTCCCGTGGGATCAAAAATCCATTTTTGTGCTCCGGTTTTTGCGTCAAGGGCAATTAAACGCAAACGGGGCGTTGTAGCGTAAAGCGTACTATTGACAATGATAGGATTACATTGCATTTGCGAATGTGCAGCAGTATCAGCATCATTAGTATGATGAATCCAAACCATTTTTAATTGTGTCACGTTGCTGGTATCTATCTGTGTCAGCGCCGAATACCTGGTTGATTGTTTTGAGCCGCCATATACCCGCCAGGTTGTATTATCATCAACTTTCGGCTTGCATGAAAATAATAAGGTTAGTAAAAGCAGAACAATTAATTGAAATCTGGGAAGCATATCGGAAAATTAAAATAGGATTATAGATTACTAAACTAATGATAATAAATTAAGTGTCAAGGGCGAATTGTTTTAAGGCTTATTTTATGGGATGTCATAAAGGGTGTCATGGTGAGGTCCTCGAACCATGTGTGGTGGCCTGAACGCTTTGCACGCCGTTAATGCATTGACGACCGGCCTTTGCGCACGTGGTTCGAGTGCCTCACCATGACACCCCTCTTTTTGACTTACGATTTGCTTGAGGCGGTCGGAGTTATTTTGAAAGTTTTTCTTATCTGCATTTAATTTTTTCCATACCTTTTACAATAATTTGATCCCATTATAATTCATTCCAACAACATTTTATGGCCACAGTAACCCTTAGCAGTTCCGAAGGTAAATGGATTATGGTTTCGGCCATACTGGCTTCGGCAATGGCTTTTATTGACAGTACAGCACTCAATGTTGTTTTACCGGCGTTGCAGCGAAGCCTTCATGCAACCGGGGCCGATTTATTCTGGCTATTGAATGCCTACCTGTTGATGCTTGCATCACTTATACTAATCGGTGGTTCTTTAGGCGATAAGCTTGGCCGAAAAAAAATATTTATGACCGGCATCTTTATTTTTATAATTGGCTCAGCAGCATGCGGATTTGCGCCGGATGTAACCTTTTTAATCATATTCCGGGTGACACAGGGAGTCGGCGGTGCGTTGATGATTCCGGGTAGTTTATCACTCATCTCATCTTCTATCGATGAAAAAGAAAGGGGTAAAGCAATCGGGACATGGTCGGCGTTTACAACCGTGGTAACTATTGGCGGACCCATATTGGGTGGCGCTTTGGCGGATGCAGGCTTATGGCGCTATATATTTTTTATAAATGTGCCAATTGGTTTGGCAGCAATTATAATGCTGTGGCTGAGAGTTAAAGAAAGCAAGGATGAAGGAAGCGATAAGTCTATTGATTTTCCCGGTGCAATTTGTATAGCATTTGGGCTGGCTTGCTTAACCTTTGGTTTTTTGCGCATACCTGCGATTGGCTTTAACAATTGGGAAGTCTATTTGGCATTGGCCGCCGGATTATTATTGCTCATAGCGTTTATCATTATTGAAAAAAACGGGAAACATCCCATGATGCCCCTACACTTATTTGTCAATATGACGTTCAGCGGGGCAAACCTGCTAACGTTTTTCTTATATGCGGGCCTTGGTGCAGGTATGTTATTTCTTTCTTTAAACCTGGTACAGGCACAGGGATATTCCCAATTGCAATCCGGACTTACTTTTTTACCTTTTACGCTACTTATGATTACTATCGCGCGTTTTGCAGGCAGTCTTGCGGATAAATATGGACCCAGGTGGCTGCTCATTGCAGGTCCGGCAATAGCAGGGGTGGGGTTGCTGATTCTATCATTTGTGAAGCAAACAAATGGACCGTCAGATTATTGGACCACCTTCTTTCCCGGAATTTTAGTTTTCGGATTAGGAATGTCTCTTACTGTTGCGCCGCTTACGGCCAGTGTTATGGGTTCGGTAAGCGGTAATTTCTCAGGAACAGCATCGGGTATCAATAACGCCATCACACGTATTGCTAATGTTTTTGCTAATGCCGTTTTTGGGGCTTTGGCGGTTTTATTTTTTTCGGGTTCACTGCAACAACAGGTAAGTACGAAGCCTTTTAGCGTAAAGGAGAAGCAGGTTATTATGGCGCAGGCAGCTGATTTGGGAAATGCTAAAGTTCCTGCCTCTGTCAGTTCGGTTAATAAAGTAGTTGTTGAGAAATTTTATAAGATGGCTTTCATCGATACGTATAGTCAAATAATGCGCATATCAGCAGCACTTGGGTTTTTAGGTGCGTTTATGGCATTTGTGTTTATAAAGAATAGTGGTATAAAAAGGGATAAACGATATTGATAGGTGTTCCAAAAAAAATAATTGGAACAGGTGGAACGCTAAATTTGTTAATTATTTGTAAATAAATAAGTTGTGAAATTAATTGGAACAGTGTGGAACATGGTATTTAGGATAATATACTAATTATCAGCAACCCACCTGTTCAAATGAAAGACACTTGAACTGGGGATTAAAGCAGCAATCTAAATAGTATATCAAAGCTCATCAACTACAAATTAATTGAATTTTTGACATAACATAAACTATAAAAAATGAAAAAGATTATTAACTCCTTATCAGTTGCAGCATTATTTTCAGTAATAATATTGACAACATTTACAGGTTGTTCAAACAACAACGGTAACTCAAAAGAAATGCAGGCGAAAATTGATTCTATGCAAAATATTTTGAAAACGATGTCTGGTGATACGCTGAAAAGTCATTTAACCAAATTTGACACGCTGGATTTTGTAATCTTCAGCGGACAGCAGTGGGTACGCTTTCATGAAACTCATGCAAAGGACATTGTTGTGAACTGGCCTGACGGGCATCATACCAATGGTTTGGCAAGGCACCTTGAAGATATGAAAGCCATGTTTGTATACGCACCCGATACCAGGATAAAAATACACCCAATCCGCTTTGGAAATGGCACCGGTGAATGGACCTGTGTTACCGGCGTAATGGAAGGGACTTTTACTAAACCTATGCCTTTAGGAAAGGGTAAATTCATTCAGCCAACCGGTAAGGCATTTAAAATACCGATGTGTACGGTAGGTCACTGGAAAAACGGATTGATGGTCGAAGAGTCCTTGTTTTGGGATAACCAAACCTATATGAACCAAATGGGCCTCGGTAAATAAACCCCGGCTGTTCAAGCGTCTTTCGCTTGAACATAAAAAGTTATGGGCGTCTACGCTCATAATAATACTCGTTAGCGCAGACGCTAAAATAAAATTGAGTTCAAGTGAAAGACGCTTGAACTGGCGGAGTAAAAAGGGAGAAGAGAACCTGATTCTGCCAAACATGAATTTTCAACAAGTTAATCAATCACTACCAACCCATTCAAGAAGGTTTCCAACTCTTTATTTGCCTCATTGTACATTGCCTCTGTGGTATATGATAATAATTGAGTTGTTCCTTTTTCGTTGGAAAAATAATAACCCATATATTTAAATTTAATCCCTTGAATAGTTCCTGACATTTCTAAGAAAAGTATCTTTTTATTATTTACAATTCTATATTCCTGGGTTGTGATTTTTGCGTCAATAGCTGCTTTTTGTGCATTGATTAAGGCAATATTTCGCATAACGTCCAGACCAATTGGTGTTTTTTCAGTTTCAAGCATGGCATAGCCATCTCCTGATTTTAAACTGAACCTATATTCCGGGTTTGACTCATTTTCATTGTGTGTTTTAAGCGTCCATTTATCGGGATCTATAAAGACCCCTATATTAACGGTATTACTTTTTGCAAGAAAAGTGGAACTGGTTGACTTTGAGAATTTAACAGGATTTATTTTTATCGAGTCAGCATGATTTTTTTTATTCAAAGTACTGTCATTATGATATTTCCATGTGCCATTATTGAATAAAATGACTTGCCGACCATCTTCAGTGAGCGCATTAACTTGCCCCTTTGAAACATTAAAAGCTATTAAAAATAAAAAAAGTAGTATAAGTTTATTCATTTTATTGATTTTATAAATGATTTCGCATTTTTTGGTTCACAGATTTAAAGTTCTAATATATTAACATTTAAACCATATTTATCTCGCCCGCTAAAGACTTTTGTTTTCAACCAACTTATCTTAAAATTCCCCGAATGTTTGCAAGGTGGTGGTCGTCATGTTCAGCAACAAAATAGCCCAGGTCAATAATCCTCATCGAGGTTTTTAAACGCGGATGTAAGGATGAGTTTAGCAATTGTTTATCATTCAAACCTATAAGCTTGTTTACAAATATTTGCCTTTGTTCCCTGAAACCTTGCAATAATTTTTTCATTTCTGTTGCATTATGATTTGCAGTATGTGTTTTTTGATTAGTTAAATCCGCAGTTCTTAATTCAGCCAATCCGTTTATGAGGTCGTCAAGTCTGCCAAGCCATAGGGGTTCAAGGTCTGATAGATGGCCAATTTCTTCTTTGACTGACCACTTTCCCTCATGTTTCAATGTTAATATATCAGGTTTTAACTCACCAACTATTTCTTCGATCCGTGCTGGTGTTCCGCTTAAACGTTCAATAATTGAAGGCAAAATCCCATTGTCTTCAATTATTGGGAATTTTCTTTTGAACCATTCAGTTTTTTGCATAAAGAGGATCAAATAATTTAAATATAAAGACAATTCTTGTTCGTTCAAACGTCTTTCGATTGAACAGAAAAAGTTGTGAGCATCCACGCTCACGCTAATACGCTTTAGCGTGGACGCTAAAATAAGATTAAATTTAAACGAAGACTTGAACTAAGTTGATAGATAATTAAAAATCAAACAATTCCCCCAATAAAATTCACATTTTTACCTTAAATACCACTTTAGCGTTTAAGTTTGTATATGCAATCAGAAGCAGAGTTAATTGATTTTATAAAGAACGGCTATAAAACTTATTTTCCCCAGGTTACTATTGATTGTGTAATTTTTGGTTACCACGACCAGCAATTAAAAGTTCTGCTTGCCAGGTATCCATGGATAAATGGATGGGGTTTGCCGGGGGGATTTATAAAAATTGAAGAAACGCTAAGCCAGGCGTCTGTCAGGATATTAAAAGAGCGGACAAGTCTTGATGATATCTTTTTGCAGCAATTTCATACATTTGGTGATGATGAGGATAGGTTGGCTCATTGGCATCTAAAATATTTCCCTCACGACTACAAAGAGATGTTTGGAGCAGATAACTGGCTGCTTAAACGAACTATCTCAATTGGCTACTATGCATTGGTCGAATTTTCAAAAGTTGAGTTAACCCCAGACTTTTTCCATGATGAATTTGAATGGCATAATGTTACTGATTTGCCCGAATTATTATTTGACCATAATGAAATAATAGAAAAGGCTTTGGCTACTATGCGGGTCCAGATTTATCACCAACCAATAGGTTATAAATTATTGGCCGACAAATTTACCCTGCCGGAAATTCATATGCTTTATGAAACCATCCTTAATAAAAAGCTGGACAGGCGCAATTTCCCCAATAAGCTGATGGCTTTAGGGATATTGGTTAAGCTGGAAGAGAAAAGAAAGATAGGGCAGCACCGGGCGCCTTTTTTATATGAGTTCAATAAGGAAAAATACGAGGAAGCTCTTAAAAAGGATGTAGTAATTGTATTTTAAGGCTTATTACTTGATAGAATAAGGTGAGATATAATGCTCCAGAGGAGCAAAAGCTCGGTAGAATTAAAAATATACGAATAATAGCATGCCGTAGGTATGCAACTTAAGTGCTATGCCCACGGCCCTGCCCATGTCATTAAGTTAAGATATAATAACGAATAATGAATTTCGAATAACGAATGTTGAATCCCAATAGATACCGGGATGAAGTAAATCTTTTCTTCTTAACTTCGACGTTCGATATTCGAAATTCAGTGTTCGATATTTATTCTAGTACTTAACTGGCCTTATTATTTAACAGTTTTCTTCAAATCGCAGGTAATATCAAAACCCTGGGCAGTAAATGCTATGGACAACATATCTGCTTTTAGCTTGCCTTTAACAGGTATGGCGTCGCCGCCGGTTTGTGATGGCATTTTGAAAAATATAGAATCGACCTTTATAACTCCGTTAGAGATAGGAGAGGAGTTTCCATCCGGCCCGGTTACGGTACCGGTAAACGTAGTGCTGTCAGCTTTAAAATCATAGGCAATATCATATTGATCCATAATTTTGCCTGTCCAATGGCCTGTTAGTGGACTGTCGGCTAAACGAAAGGCTGTTAGTAGCAGTACCATTGCTACAAGGATGAGTGTTTTTTTTAACATGATTTTTAATTTTTAATGGTTTATAGTTGCTTGATGAATTCTTTTAGCTGCTATTTCAATTTAGCCACCTGCTCGTTATAATATTTAACTTCTTCAATTACTGAAGGCAGATTACTTGGTTTATAATTGGCATCCCTTTCAATATAGATATAGCCATTATATTTCTGTCTTTTTAATTCAGCAAATGCAGCCGGAAAGTTCACCACGCCGGTTCCTATATTAACATCATTCGCTTTGGTATTATTTAGTTGATCACAATCTTTAAGGTGAATAGCCAGAATATGCCCTTGTAATTTTCTTAACCCTTCAACAGCATCAATACCGCTTTTTGGCCAGTGGCCCAGATCAGGACATGCACCAAAATTTGGATGGCCCTTTAGTGCAGCTAAAACAGAATCCGGGTGCCAGTAAATGCTCATGCCTTTCCAATGGTTGTGCAGGGCAACCTTTAAATGATAAGTTCCCGCAAGGTTATCAATACTGTCCCACAGCGCTTTTGGTGGTTCGGCTGTAACAAACTCAACATTAAGCTTTTTGGCAAGCTCAAACCCGCTTACCCAGCTGTTTAATGTCTTCCCGCCAAAAATATAAATGGATGGCATTTTTATTTTATGCTCCGCCATATAGCTTTTCAACTTCTCTATTCCCTCAGGCGATAAGCCCATTACGCTTGATTGCTCCAGCTCGTTACCCGCCTTTTGAAATACCGATCCCTCAATATAATGCAATCCTGCACTATCTACCTTCCTGATAGATTCGGCAAGTGAAAAGTTGTGAAATGTCCATAGGGCAACACCAAGCTTCCATTCTTTTGATTGGTTCGACTGGGCATTAACCATAGTTGATGCTAAAAAAAGCAGCATTAATGCTGCAATGAATAAAATTTTCTTCATGATTTATAATTTGGTTTCGTTTAAGGGTAATAAGTTTGAAACTTTATTACGTAATTTTTACGCAATAAAGGAAAGGACAATTTTCCAGATTTCAAAATATTATTTATCGAGATAAATTACTTTCAATCAGATAATTGAAGTTTGGAAGAGAAAGATCATAAGCCTTATTGCGTCAATTTGACGCAATAAGGCTTGATTAACAATGATGATATTAAAAATTAGTTCTTAAACTAACACCATAAGTTCTAGGATTACCCAGGTGTGAAGCGCCAAAATCATAAGCATAATCTAAATAGTGCTTATCGGCTAAATTGCTGCCCCATAAAAACACATCAAATCTTTTAGTGCTTACACCAATATGGGCATTAAATAAGCTGTAGGCTTTTTGCTCAATTTGGTTAGCCAGATCGAAATATTCGTTGCCAAGGTAACGCCATTCGCCGCGTGCTATTAATTGAACGTTAGGTGTTCCATTAAGTTCATAAGTATATTGCAGGGCCAGCATTGAAGTTACGTCAGGCGTGTAAACCTGGTGATTGCCTTTTAAATTTAATACCTGGCCATTATTGGCAACATTAAGATCGGTATAGCGGGCATGGGTATAGCCAAAGTTATAATCTATATCAAAGCCTTTTAATAAGGTAGCAGCAATCTCAGCCTCGATACCTTTACTGTTCAGCTTTCCGGCATTTTTAGTAACAGTAATAGCGTCAGGCAATATCAGGGTTGGCACTTGCGCATTATTTACCAGCGTGTAAAATGCTGAAATATTTACGCGCAGCCTTTTATTTAGGAATGTGTTTTTCGATCCAACCTCATAATTATCACTGTACTCCGGTTTATAGGCATAAAGCGGCGGTTGCGAAGGATCGGAGCCTAACTGGCTGATTCCGCCTGCCCTAAAACCCCTGCTGTAGGAGCCAAACAGGTTATCGTTATCGGTTAAATGGTAAGCAACAGTAACCTTTGGTGTAAATGCGTTAAAGTTCGCTGTCGAAGAAGTATCCGGTCGGGTCACTATAGCGCTTTGCCCGTCGGGTTGAAATTCACCTTTCACTTCTTCTTTTTTGTGTTCAACGTCATACCGAAGACCTGCAGTAACATCCCACTTTGGATCAATTGTATAAACCACCTGTCCAAATGCTGCTGCTCCGTAATTACGCTCAATATTTGTATTGATGCTGGTGAAATTATTAATAGGTGAGCCAACAGCAGCTGCATCAGCACCAAAGTGTGTTCCAGTTTTGGTAGGACTGTAGCGATAAAATCCGTACAACCCTGCTGTCCATTTTAAAGGCGATTGGGATGAGGCAGGCGAGCTAAACCTAAATTCCTGCGTACCAACTTTTACCTTGTTCCAGTCATTGCCGTAGTTATTAATAATTGAAACGGCATCAAGAGGGGAGAAGTCGCCGTCTATTGGGTTGGTATAATACCTGTAGTTTTCCTGGTATGAGCTTACCGAAGTGAAATTGAAGCTGCTGCCGGTATAATTTGCAGATAAAGATGCGTTAAATATATTATCAATCATTTTGGTAGTCGCATTCTGATCAACCTTAAAGGGCATACTTAATGCATCTGCCGGGCTGGCGGCCAGTTGGAACGGTCCGTTATTGCGGTTCTCATAATTTTTAACGTTCAGTGTAAATGTTAACTTTTGGCTGGCTAAGAATTTAAGATAATAGTTGCCTAAAAAGAAATGCTGCTTATCAAATTTTGTATTGTTAAAAACATTGGTATAAAAGCCATCAAAACCCGAATAAGTACCCGCTACGCCTAAAAACAACTTGTCCTTTATCAGCGGAGTACGCAAACCCAAACTGTATCTTTGCTCGCCGTAATTGCCAAATTCCAGTCCGGCAAATCCGCTTGTTTCATTTGTTGGCTGTTTGGTGATCACATTAATTACACCACCAAGAGCATTTCTTCCATATAAAGTTCCCTGCGGCCCGCGCAAAACCTCAATACGCTCCACATCAAAAAGCTGGGGAATATAAGTATCCAGGCTAAACTGGTTAACGCCATCAATATAAGTTACCACGGCAGGATCATAGGATGTTGTTGCAATACCCCTTATACCGGTTACATTGCGGTTATCACCCGGACCTGCCGAATACAAATTTGGCACTACTGCTGTAATATCTTTAAGATTTTGTAATCTGTATGCCTGAACATCCTTTGCCGAAAGCGTTGAAATACTGATAGGTACCTGCTGAACTTCTTCTTCTCTTTTTTGAGCGGTAACAACCACTTCATCCAGCCGGTTATTTGCATCGCTAAGCTGTATGTTTACCGTTTGCTGCTGCCCATTTAATGTAATTGACTGGTTTGTTGCTGCATATGCTATGCAACTGATATGCAAAGTATACTTACCTGCAGAGACACCTTTAATGGTGTATTTTCCGGCTGAGTTAGTTACAGCGCTGTAATTGGTATTTAGCAAAGTTACCGTTGCACCAGCAACCGGTTGCGACTTTGTACTGGTGACAACACCTGAAACAGTAGTTAGATTTTGCGCGTTAGCTGAACAATAAACGAATAATATAAATAAAAGGGTAAATAGTTTTTTCATTGAGAATTAGTTCGATACAAAGTTAGATAAATAAAAAAAGCAGGATAACTGTTATCAATTATCCTGCTGGCGGTTGTTAAATATTATTGTTTAAGCGATAATATCCAGCTTATAATTTGTTTAGCTTCTGTAGGTTTCAGTGCCGGATGTGCAGGCATAGCAACATCGCCCCAAACACCGCTTCCGCCTTGTGTAACTTTTTGTGTTAAGTGAGCCATTGAAGCTTTATCATTGGGATACTTTTTAGCCACATCGGTAAATGCAGGCCCAATTGATTTTTCACTTATTTTATGACAGGTCTTGCAATCGAGAGATAACATCAACACTTTGCCCGGACTGTTTGCAGTGAGACTTGACAACGCAGGTGCTGAACTACCAGCAAGTATACTAAGAGGCTTACTTTTTGTAGTAGCATCCAGGTCGTCCTTTACATCAACAGTAGCTGTATAATTACCTTTTTTAGTGTAGGTATAACTAAGCCTTGGAACCAGTGTTTTACGCGTTACGCCATTACCCAGGTTCCAGGTGTACGACATTTTATCATTTTCAGGATCTTTTGCTGCAACAGTAAACGCCACTGTTAAAGGCAATGCGCCATAAGTCTTGCTGGCATTTACTTTAGCTATTTCCGGCGCACGGTTTCCGCGGTTATAGTCAATTCTTGCTAAACCGGCATCGGCATTTTTAGCAAACCAGCCATTGCCATATTCCAGCACATAAATTCTGCCGTCCGGGCCGGTTTCCATATCAATAGGAGCATTAAACTTGGTTAATGGCATAAACGATTCCATTTTGTCAAAATCGCCATTTGGCTGTAGGGTCACAACTTTTATCCAGGCCCTTATCCAATCATAAATAAATACTTTTTTATCGTAATAATCGGGAAAACGAGTGCTTTTAGGATACAGGTCCGTATAATAAACAGGGCCAGCCATTGCACATCTTCCGCCCGAGCCTAACTCCGGAAAATCTGCCGAAGGACCATAAGGATACCATATAAAAGCCGGCTGCGCAGGTGGCAACTCTTTTAAACCTGTATTATTCTTTGATTCGTTTACCGGCCTTGCAGGGTCAAAAGCTGGTCCTGAAACACCGGTGGCATAATCATAAGCATGGTAGGGAATATTTGGCCCTATAAACAGTGGCCAACCGAAAAAACCTGCAGACCTGGCCTGGTTAAACTCATCGTAACCACGTGGGCCTCTTGTATCTAAGCTGTCTTTATTTGCATCCGGTCCTACTTCACCCCAATATAAATTGTTGTTCTTTTTATCTACCGCAATACGATAAGGGTTTCTGTCGCCCATTACAAAAATTTCGGGCCTGGTATTTGGTTCTCCGGGTTTAAACAGGTTTCCTTCCGGTATATCGTAAGTGCCGTCCGGCTTCATTTTTATTCTCAATATCTTTCCACGCAAGTCGTTGCTATTGCCGGCTGAACGCCTTGAGTCGTAATGCTCATTACCGGGACGGTCATCCAACGGAGCAAAAGCGTGCGTATTATAAGGAGGTTTTCCGCCCTCATCAAACGGAGTTGAGTTATCGCCTGTTGACAGGAACAGCAAGTTATCCTTCCCAAAGGCAATTGAACCGCCTGTGTGGCAGCAAATTTCGCGTTGTGAATAAAGCTGTAATACTACTTTTTCCGATTTGTTATCAATGGTATCATTAACAAATGTAAAGCGCGATAAGCGGTTCACACTGGTATCAATCGGGCTATAATAAATATAAACATAGTGATTGTTCTTAAAATCGGGATCGGCTTGTATGCCTAAAACTCCTTCTTCGGCGTTTACACCTTTGGTATGAACTGTTTTCCAGTATGCGTTTAAAAAGCCTGCCTGTTTAACGGTTTTGGTAGCATTTTTATAAAGCAATATTTCGCCGCGCCGCTGGGTTATCAAAACATCCAGGTTGGGTAGAATGGTCATCTCCGTTGGTTCAAAAAAAGTACCTGTCAGGAGCTGTGTTTTTACAAAACGGTTTTCTTCGGGTATGCGTTCGGTGGTTGCTTTGGCATAATTTAATTTTTGATGTTCGCCTATAGCCCACTGAATACCACCAAGAATGTGCTTTAAATAAAGTGGGTCACTGTACGATTCATCGGTATGTCCAAGTTCAGTATACCATGCCCTGCCGCCATCAAAATTGTGGTACCATGCCATAGGATGTACAGCGCCGTTTGTGCCGCCTTTATAGCTGTTTTCGTCAATAGTGATTAGTACATGTATATCTTTATTCAGCTCTTTGTAGTTATACCATTCATCTTTCCTTTTCCATTCATCAGGTAAATGCTTTGTTGAAATATGGGTTTTATCAACTACATGCAATACAGCTTCCTGCTGTGCAGGGTGACTGGAAAAGTAACCGCCTACCAGGCGGCCGTACCAATGCCAGTCATATTCAGCATCAGCAGCAGCATGTATTCCCACATAGCCACCACCAGCCTGGATATAGCGCTCAAAATCATTTCTTTCATTACTGGTTAACAAAGGGCCGGTAGTACTTAAAAATATAACAGCAGCGTATTTCTGCAGATTCTTTTCCTGGATCATCGAAGCATCAGAAGTTGTATCGACAGCAAAATTGTTTTCTTTACCAAGTTTCAAAATCGCCTCGACGCCCACAGGGATAGAAGCATGATGGTAACCTGCTGTCTTAGTGAATATTAAAACCCTTGGCATTGGGGGGCCGAAGGATAAAAAGAAAAATGGAATAAGCAGCAAGGGTGTAAATTTAAATTTCATATTTGGTTTATTTGATGCGGGAAATATAATTGTTTATAGTTAGAATAATGATGTTTCTTATGTAAAAAAGCGGATAGATACGGTTTTTATAGAGGTATTTAAAAGATATATTTTTTAAAATCTCATCGGCTTAAGGAAAATTCAGACATATTAAATCTTAAACAAAAATCTTATTCCGTAAATTTTACGCAATAAAGGAAAGGACTATTTTTCAGATTTCAAAATTTAATTCCGGATATAGCATTCTGATAGTGGCATGTGATTTTTGATATATCAGATCAACAACCCGAACTACATCCGCCTTTTGGCAGATGTAAGCCCGGCAAGCTATCAACTACTCCAACAATCGTGAAAGTATCTCAATTATAAGCAACTAAATAATTATCCCAGCGTATACCTGCTTTTAACAAAAAGAATAATAGGAAGTTAAATATAACTTTCATTTAAAATTTATTATTAATTAAGTTAAATATTATTAGTTAAGTTAAGATAGCTATAAGGAAAAATCAACTTAATTTCCTTACAAAACAAAAAATTGTTATTTCAAAACCGATGTCACATAAAAAGGTATTTCTGATTTTCATTCTTTTTATTCTTTTTCTAAATAAATCCAGTTTAGCCCAGGAAACAATACTTCCCGGCATTTCAGGTAATTATATTAAAAAACTTATTGATACCGCTAAAGCCAATTACCCAAAGGTAAAAAGCTATCAGAACCGCGTAAATATTGCTTCTGATGTTATATCAAAAACCAAAGCGTCATTATTTAACGCCATAACTCTTTCCTATGTTTATCAACCGGGACAAGCCAAAATTAACCCTGTAAATCCGGGCACAAGCTATTACCAGGGTTTTCAGGCGGGTATATTTCTAAACGTGGGTACATTAATTCAACAACCCTACATGGTACGCCAGGCGAAGGAGGAATTTCAAATTGCAAAGCATGACCAGGATGAATACACAATCAATCTGGAAACGGAAGTGAAAAAAAGGTATTATATCTATTTACAGCGCCAGGCGCAATTAAAACTTCAAATAACCTCATTGCAGGAAGCTGAAAGCTCATTTAAGGATATGAAATACAGATTTGAGAAGGGTGAAGAAACATTTGAAAATTTAAATAAATCTCAGAACGATTTAATAAACCACAAAACAATAAAAATAGATGCTGAAACAAATCTTTATTTATCAAAGGCAGATATTGAAGAGTTACTCGGTACTAAACTTGAAAATATAAAATAGATGGAATTTAGCAATTTTTTCAAACTTTTAAAAAGGCACAAGTATACTATAGTGTTAATTCCTATAATTGGTATGCTTATTACTTATTTACTGGTTCGTAACCAAACCAGTAAATATTATTCACAAGCCAAATTAGCCACGGGTCTGGCAGATCAGAATCAAAAAATATTTAACGATGAAGCTGATGTTCAGGAATCAAAAGTAAACCAGGAATTCAGCAATCTGCTGGAAATGCTTCATTCAAAAAGAATATTAAGCCAGGTTTCTTACAGTCTTATTATACATGACCTTACAAGTAAAGAGCCCTATTCAAATCCAAGTAAATTATTTAGTCAGTTAAATTCGGATGCCAGGCAGCATGCTTTACAAGTATTTTCTGAAAAGTTTAAAAAGCGAGAGGACCTCTCTTTAAATGTCCCTGATCAAAAAGGATTGAATGAAGTGCTCGTATCTATGCATTATGATGAGCAATCGCTGCTTAACAATCTTAGCATTTACAGAATACAAAGCAGTGATTATATACAGGTTCAGTTTGAATCAGGAAATCCTGATTTGTCTGCGGATGTAGTCAACACACTTTGTAATGAATTTATTAATTATTACACCGTTTTGGTTAGAGATAATCAGAAAAAAGCGGTTGGCTTTTTAGGTGCTCTTTTAAAAGCAAAGGAAGATTCCCTAAATAAAAGAATGGCTGCATTGAAGGCTTATAAAATCGAAAACCATGTTCTTAATCTGAATGAGAAAGCGAAGAGCATATATGCACAAATGGCTGACTTTGAAACCCGGAAGGAAGAGGTTGAGAAAAACATTCAATCAACCCGTGCTGCTATTAACAGCATTGACAAAAAGTTTGATCCTAATAAACGCCAATATATAGAAAGTGCGAAAGTAATTGTTAGCCAGCAGATTTCATTAAACAGGACTCAATTGGAGAAGGTTGATGATGAATACGTGCAAAGTAATTTTGATCCAAAATATAAAAAACAGATCGACTCTTTAACCAGGGTTATTTCATCGCAAAGTGAGAAACTGTCGGATAAATACATATTAAACCCCTTAACATCCAAACAAAACCTGGTTGACCAAAAGTCAGCATTAGAGATACAATATGAGTTGGCGAAAAATAGTGTTAAAACAATTGATAAGGAGCTTGACAGGCTTCATAAACAATTTGATAACCTTGTTCCACACGAGGGTACTATACAGGCATTAGAAGGTGCCGTATCAGTAGCCAGCCAGGAATATCTTGAAATTCTTCAAAAGTATAACCAAACCAATATGGTTTCAAAATATAATATAAAGCTAAGAGTAATTGAAGCCGCTGAACCCGGACTTGCGCAATCATCAAAAAAAATGCTGATTGTACTTATAGGTGGAGTGGTAAGCTTTTTATTATGTATAGCCGTATTCTTTTTAATTTACTTTTTTGATGATACAATTAAAAACCCTGCAGAGCTTGCAAACAGAACAAATGTGCCGGTTTTAGGTAATATAAATCAATTGAAAGGGAAATCAATTGATCCGCAATCTATTTGGAGCAATACCTCTCCGGACGGTGAAATAAAGCAATTTAAAAATTTAATGCAATCGCTAAGGTTTGAGGCCGACAGTGAGCTTTTAAACCATAAGGTACTGCTTATTAACAGCATCACTAAAGCTGAAGGTAAAACATTCACTGCTATAAATCTTGCTTATGCATGGTCGGCTGTAAATAAAAAAGTATTATTAATCGACGGTAATTTTAGTAACCCTGGAATCACTGAATTCGCGAAACCAAAATATTACCTGGAAGACTTTTTAAACGGAAGTAATGAGGCTTCGTTTTTAGCTGATAAGTCTGAAATCAAAATCCTGGGTAATAAAGGAAACGATATTTCCATTTTTGAATTAGGAAATGAACACCAGATAGCAGAAAAATTTGCAATACTAAAAGCCAAATTTGATATTATAATTATTGAAGCGTCGGCGTTAGATACTTTAAACAAATCTAAAGAGTGGGTTAATTTTTCCGATAAAATATTATCAGTATTTGAAGCAGGAGAAAATATAGATGAAACCTCGAAACAACCAATAGAATATCTTAAAGGCCTTAATGGAAAGTTCATGGGCTGGGTTTTAAACCTTGAACAGGTAGCTTAATTAGAATTAATAATCACTAAAACCTCTTAATAAATAACAATGATTTGGTTGATATGGATATTGTTTCAAATATTGATTGGATATAACCTGGTTCTTCCTTTGCTACTGTATTTGTTTACCTTTTTCAAAAAAGATAAAGAACAAAAATTACAGGTAATTGATGCTGATTATGCAATTATTGTGACAGCTTATGAACAGGTAACCCATATACCCGAAGTAGTAAAATCCTTATTAAAACTTAACTACCAGAACTATCTTATTTATATTGTAGCTGATAAATGTGATATAAGCGGGTTACGGTTTAATGATGAGCGCGTAATAGTTTTACGGCCGGAAACAACCCTGGCAAGTAATACAAGATCGCACTTTTATGCTATCGGGAATTTTCGGCGCAATCATAACCTTTTAACAATTATTGATAGCGATAATCTGGTTCATCCTGAATACCTTGACGAATTAAATCAATATTTCAATAAAGGGTTCCTGGCTGTTCAGGGTATTCGTGAAGCAAAAAACTTGAATACAACTTATGCCTGCCTTGATGCAGCGCGGGATATTTATTACCATTTTTATGATGGAAAAATATTGTCTAAAGCGGGATCATCAGCAACACTTGCCGGTTCGGGCATGGCTTTTACTACTAACCTTTATCGTGAGTGCCTTGAACAAAGAGATGTTACAGGAGCCGGTTTTGACAAAGTGCTCCAGGCCGCAATTGTTGGCAGGGATTTAAAGATAGCCTTTACCGGGAAAGCAATTGTTTATGATGAGAAAACCAGCCAATCTGATCAGCTGGTAAACCAGCGCTCCAGGTGGATAAATACCTGGTTTAAATATTTTTCTTTAGGCTTTACATTGATAGGTAAAGCGATTACTAAACCCAGCTGGAACCAGTTTTTATTTGGTTTGATTTTGTTAAGACCCCCTCTGTTTATATTTCTTCTTTTATCACTGTTTTGTTTAACTGTAAATATTTTTATTTCTCCTCTTTTAGTTGCCGTCTGGATATCAGGCTTTTTAATATTTATAACAGGTTTTTATATTGCTTTACAGAAATCAGATACTGATAAACGTATATATCAGTCATTGGTCAATATTCCCAAATTTATTTTCTTCCAGGTAGTATCCTTGTTAAAAGTCCGCAGTGCTAACAAGCGTTCAGTTGCAACTAAACATTATCATAACACTACCATTGAATTAATTGTAAAAAGCGATGAGAGTAGAGCCTGAAAAAAAGATAGTTAATAGGGGTGAAGTAAATGAAGTTTTAAAGCTTAAAACAGAAAGAATAACCAGGATTGTCGCACTTATAGTAGCATTTATAAGTGTGTTCTTTTTTTTAATTAAAATAATGTTTCTTTAGTGAATAACTTACCAGAACAAGGATCACGGATATTGCTTTTATCGAAAAAAAGCAAAGGTTTTTCTCAGAACTTTAAAAAAACTGTTCTGTTAGAAAAGCTTTTTAATCCTGTTGGTATTACTTCCCTCATCCTTCTATCAATACTTATTGCAGTAGGCATCAGCAAGTTTGGGATTGTTTTCGGAGCGCTTTTTTTAATTACAGTAATTGGCCTGCCTTCTGTTTATGCTATCGTTGTGTACCCTGAGTTTGGTATAATGGTTTTATTGATCATGGCCTACCTGCTTTTTTTCCTTTGGCGGATAGGAGTAACAGGTCCGGTAGGTATAATAATGGATGTTATACAGGCTCTTTTGATGATTGGTTTATTGATAAGGCAAAAAAAAGAGAAAAACTGGGAAATGCTAAAGGGGCCGGTAAGCACCATGATACTAATTTGGATAGGATACAATGTGCTTGAGGTATTAAACCCTGTAACAGAGGCGCGGGCAGCATGGCTTTATACTATACGCACTGTTGCCATTGTATTGCTTAGCTATTTTGTGTTCCTATATAATATCAGGTCGATAAAATTTATAAAGCTTATATTTAAGGTTTGGCTTGCTTTGAGCTTTTTTGCAGCTATTTATGCATTTAAACAGGAATTCATAGGCTTTTCGAACGCGGAGAAAGTTTATTTACATTCCGACCCTAACATTGTTAATTTATTATTTATTGGAGGCCACTGGCGAAAATTTTCCATCTTTTCCGATCCGGTATCTTTCGCTTATAATATGTCAATGGCCAGCATATTTTGTATTGCATTAATAGCTGGAAAATTACCCGTATGGAAAAAAGTTATTCTTATATTTTTAGTTGCTTCTTTTCAAATCTCCAGCCTATATTCAGGAACAAGGGGTGCTAATGTGCTGATCCCGGCGGCTTTATTATTGTTTGCTGTTTTAAATTACAATCGTAAAGTTTTGATATTTACTTGCTTTGCAGCAGCATTCCTTATCTTTCTTATTAATGTGCCTACCAGCGACCCTAACCTGGCGCGTTTCCAAACAGCTTTTCATCCAAATAATGATAATTCATACAATTTAAGAAAAGATAATCAAAAGCGCATTCAACCTTATATATTGTCGCACCCGGTTGGTGGCGGTTTGGGTGCTACCGGAATATGGGGGCAACGCTTTGCACCAAACTCTTACCTGGCAAACTTTCCGCCGGATAGTGGTTATATCAGGGTAGCAGTTGAGTTAGGGTGGATCGGGCTGTTTATTTTCTGTTTATTAATGTTTACTGCATTAAAAACCGGCATTAATAATTATTACCTGATTAAAGACCCCGAGCTTAAAACTTATTGTTTAGGAATGGTTTTGATAATTTTTGCTTACAACATAGCTAACTTCCCGCAGGAAGCTTTGGTTCAATTCCCTTCAAATGTGTATTTCTCTTTTGAGATGGCATTACTAACTGTCCTTTTACGGCTTGATAAAGAAAAGCAGGAACAAAAGATAATGCTCATTACTAATTAACCCCAATTATTTGATACTCAATGATCGATAGTTATATCATCAAAAACCGGGATATAGTAATTGTTGGCCAACAACCCTGGGACACTGAAATAGGAAGCAATTGCAAAAATATAGCTGAGGAATTTAGCAGGCATAACCGGGTTTTGTATGTTAATTCCCCGCTTGACAGGATTTCAAAGCTTAAGCACAAAAACGATCCGAAAGTTAAAAAAAGGATTGAGGTGATCAATAAATCAACAGATAGTATTTTAACCATCAAAGAAAACTTATGGAATTACTATCCTGATGAGCTCATTGAATCAATCAACTGGATTAAGAACGATGTTTTATATAACTGGCTAAATAAAGTTAATAATAAAAGATTTGCAAATTCAATAACCAAGGGTATAAACAAGCTTGGGTTTAAGAACATTATCCTGTTTAATGATAATGATATTTTCAGGTGTTTTTATTTAAAGGAATTATTAAATCCGGCAATAAGCATATACTACTCAAGGGATTATTTATTAGGGGTTGATTATTGGAAACTTCATGGGCAGAAACTGGAACCGCTGCTGATTAAAAAGAGCGACCTCTGTGTGGCAAATTCCACTTACCTGGCAAACCATTGTAAAAAGTACAATAAAAATTCATTTTATGTTGGGCAGGGCTGCGAATTGGAAACGTTTAATATAAAGCTGGATCAACAGACCCCCGATGATATTATTAAACTACCCGGGCCCATAATTGGATATGTGGGTGCATTACAAAGTATACGCCTGGATATTAAGTTACTTGAATATATTGCAAAACAAAAACCCGAATGGAGCATTGTTTTAGTTGGTCCGGAAGACGAAGAGTTTAAAAGAAGCGATTTACATCAGATTTCAAATATTCATTTTTTAGGTTCAAAAAATCCTTCTGAGCTTCCTGCTTACATTCATTCGTTTAATGTTTGTATTAACCCGCAGATTGTAAATGAGGTAACGATTGGAAACTATCCCCGGAAAATTGACGAGTATTTAGCTACGGGCAAACCTGTGGTAGCAACAAAAACAGAAGGCATGAGTATTTTTAGCGACCATGTATACCTTGCAACTTCAAAAGAGGATTATATTACGATGATTACCAAATCTCTTGAAGAAAATGATCAACATTTACCGCAGGCAAGGGCAGATTTTGCAATGTCGCATACATGGGAAAACAGTGTGAAAGAGATTTATAGGCGTATTACAGATCTCTCAAATTAAAATATTTATATGATTAATTTAAAACCTCTGAATATTGTTGTTGCCAGCGATAACCATTACATTATTTTGCTGGCTGCATTAATCAAATCGATTGAAGCAAATATTCGTCCAGGTCAAAAAATAAATATTTTTATTATTGAAGATAATGTAAGCGCTGGGAGTAAGAAAAAATTACAGCAATCCATTAACCAGGATATTACATCTTTAATATGGAAGAGCATGAATGGGGTAATCCCCGATGGAATGAAAATGCCGACGGACAGGAGCTCTTATCCATTAAATATCTATATGCGGTTATTTATTCCATATTTTATTCCCGAAGAGGTTGAAAAGGTATTGTACCTGGATGTAGACATGATTGTTCAAAAGGATATCACCCTTTTGTTTGAAAATGATCTTAGCAATTATGTTGTGGGGGCGGTTTTGGATCCGCGTATCATTACCTTCGATAACTCCTGGGGCGGTATTTTAAATTATAAGGAATTGGGTTTACCGGGAGATACAAGGTATTTTAACACAGGATTAATATTAATGAATACCCGTAAATGGCGGGACCAAAATGTAACAGAAAAAATTATTGAGTGTATTGATCATAATAAAAAGCATTTAAATTATCCTGATCAGTATGGTTTAAATGTAGTGTTGGCTAATCAATGGTTAGAACTGGATCCTTTGTGGAATCATTTCTGTACTATAGACCATCCAAACCCGTTTTTGATCCATTTTGTGCAACGCAAACCCATTTATAAGTCATATGATAATAGTCCGGAGTTTAAAAGAATCTTCTTTAGCTATTTAGATCAGACAAAATGGAAAAACCTTAAGCCGATAGGTGAATCAAAACGATATATCAAAAAAGTAAAAAATATACTGAACAAGTTTTTTAAGTAGAAAAATAAGTTGATCGTAAAATCCTTCTTCTAACTAACAGGCTGCGTTTTTTTAACAACAAATTTTTGAATAAGCAAGGTTAGTTCACTGTAGCCGGTTGTTAAAATCCCTTTAATAGAATAATCTATATGTTTTCGTAGTTGATAGTACCCAAATGCTAAACCAGCAATTAAAGGGAAGGGAACGGCTAAGGCTACACCATAAATATTTTTAAAAATGCTTACTCCTATTGTAGTGGCAATAGAGGTAACTGCTAACATAATCAGTACTTTATAAAAATTTATCTTAGGAAGATGAATAATATCAAGTGTCGCCCCATTAAAACGATCGATGGGGTAAAGGATAGCAAAGAACATAAACAACCGGAATATATTAGCGGCTTCAGTCCCCACATATTTTTTACCGCCGAGCAATAATACTGCGATGTCAGCTCCAAAAAATGCAACTACAGCAAGTGGTATAAATACCAATGTTAGCATCCCAGCGTATTTTTTTGATACATACGCCAGGTACGACATATTGTTGGTGTTATGGGCAATAGCCATCGATGACATACCGGTACCTACAAAACTGCGCAAAGGTATCTCAACAAACTCCATAAGCTTAAAAGGCAGGTTATACACAGCTAAAGCGCCCGGCCCCAAAAAGAAAGTTATAATGAAGGTATTAATACTCCCCAAAAGATTACTGCTTATAGTAGTTGCCAGGCTGTATTTGCCAAAAGAAATTATTTCCTTTACCTGGCTGGCAGTGCGTTGAAAAATTGATCTGATTTGAGTGTAACCAAAAACAAAACAAAAAAGACTGGTAAGGCAGTTAGTTAAAAAATTAATCCACAACAAATTTTCGAGCGTTGCCTTTTTAAAATAAGCCATTGCCAGGATCAATAAAATCATAGATATATTGTTAATCAGCCGTATTTGCAGAATGGTTATATAGTCTTCATCCGCAACTAATTTCCAGCATACAACATTATAGGTTAAGGAACTTAAAACAGTTACACCAAACCATTTTACCACTAAAATTATTTGCTGATCTTTAATATATCCCATGAAAGGCATTATACACAGGTTAATAAGCATCATAGCCCCGCTTAAAGCTATTGCCAGGAACCACACTGAACCTAACGTGCTGGCTGCCCTGGTTCCTTCCGTACCCGCGTAGAACTTAATGGTCGCCGTTGATAGTAAGCCATTCCGAAGTGCATCGGCCAACCCGTAGACAGATAAAAAAAAGAACCATACTCCCACTGAGCTTTGAGGCATTGCACGGTAAAGAACAGAGATAGTTAAAACACTGATTGCAGATATAGTTCCATTACCGGCAAGCGCCAGAAAATTCTTATTTTTTAATTGTGAGAGTTTCAGTAACCGCATATAGCCTTTGTACGTAAAAAGAAATATTATTCCACTGAAAATTATACTTTATTATAAATAATAGTATTTTTTGGTACAGGTACTTTTCTTCTTAGTTAAAATTAATTTATGAACAATGTCCTTTTGGTTTCAATAGCCAGCTTTTTTGATTCTACCGGTGAGATTCCATTCGTATTTAAAAGGGCAGGCTGTAAAGTCGATGTGTTCTGTGACAGTACTTCATGGCTGCTTTCAAATAAATTTTATGATAACTGGATAGAAACCAGTTCTGAACATGAGACCTTTAAGGATAATTTACTAAAGCTCGTTAAGGAAAAACCGGACTATTATAAATGGATAGTTCTTTTAGAGGATGTTACGGTTAAATTAATGAACACCGCTATTACAACAGACGAAGAACTATTTAAGAAAATACTTCCAATCAATAAGATAGAAAACCGTGAAATATTATCATCCAAAACAGGGTTGTCAAATATTTGCCTTAAATATGGTATACCAACACCCCGCTTTATAAATTATATTGAGGGTATGGATGTTGATTATATCAAAAAAGAACTTCAATTTCCGATATTATTAAAAGAGGATTTCAGCTTCTCTGGCCTTGGCATCCAATTTTGCGAAGATCAATCCGAGTTACAATCATGCCTGGACAATGTTAAAATAAAAACTAACCTGGTATTACAAGAATTTATAAAAGGGGACGACATTGGAGTTGAAGCACTGTTTAGGGATGGGAAACTAATTACTTATAACTGTGCAGCGATTTTAACTTATATGTACAACAAGTTTTCGTTTACTACCCGAAGGATGTATTACCAATCCAGGGAAATAGAAACTTATCTTGAAAAACTGGCAGAATGTGTTGGCATGAATAGTTTTGCCAGCATACAATACGTTTACCATCCCGAAAGAAAAATATATTACCTGATTGAAGTCGATGCCCGTACCAATTCATGGATACCTTATTCCAGGTTTACTGGTCATGATTTTTCGGATGGGATTAAACGGATTATGAACGGAGACTTAACCCCTGATCCTAAATTGCCGGATAACTATGAAAAAAGAGTAGAGGTGGCAATATTCGATCGTGATCTGAGATATTGCATGAAGAGTAAAGATTTTAAAAGAGCGCTAATGTGGATGTTTAACTATAAAGGCAGCTGGAAATTTATACCCTTATACGACTTAAAATATTTTGGCCGGGTATTTAAGAAACAAGTACGCGACCTTACAGGTATAAAAGGATAAGATTGTATGAAACTCGCCCATTTGATCCTTGTACATACCGAAACCGGACAACTGGAGCGTCTTATAAATCGTTTATCTCATCCAAATGCTGATATTTATATTCACCTGGATAAAAAAACGCCTATCCGCTCTTTTGAGCATTTAAAAAACAATAAGAATATTTATTTTATAAAAAACAGGGTAAAAGTTTACTGGGGTACCTATAGTATTGTGCAGGCAACTTTAAATGGGTTAAAAGAAATTGCGGCATCAGGCAAAAATTATCAATATCTTAATCTTTTAAGCGAACAGGATTATCCCTTAAAGTCGCAGGAATTTATTTATAACCATTTAAGTGAAAATCCCGGTAAGGCTTTTATGAATTTCCTGCCATTTGAATCAGAATGGCTTGAAGCTTTACCCCGGATACATAAATATCATTTTAATAATTTTCAGATACCCGGCCGTTATATTTTACAAAGGATTGTAAATATGGTACTTCCACAACGCACATTACCCGATAATTTGATTCCGGTAGGCCGCTCGCAATGGTTTACAATCTCAATGGAATGTGTTAATTATATAATTGACTATTGGGAAAGTCATGGAAAGCTAAGGCGCTTTATTAAATTAACCTGGGGGCCTGATGAATTTGTCTTTCAAACCATTCTCTATAATTCTATTCATAAAGGAAAAATGGTAAATGAAGATCTGCGATATATTGACTGGTCTGCCGGTGGGGTTAGCCCTAAAATATTTTCTTTAGGTGATGCCAATACCATCGTAAACTCAGGCAAACTGTTTGCCAGAAAATTTGATATCAATACGGATGAAACGGTTCTTGACTATATTGATAATTCAATGTAAAGACGCAATGCATCACGTCTTTACGACGGCATAAAATTATTATGAAGTTTTATGTTAAAACCTCATTTTTTACGGATACCCATTTATTGATACCAAAATCATATCTTTTGATAACCTTTGCCGGGTTACCCGCTGCAACTGAATATGGTGGGATACTTTTAGTAACTACCGCTCCTGCAGCTACAACACTGTGTTTGCCTATTGTTATTCCCGAAGTAATAACAACGTTTGCAGCAATCCAGCATTCATCTTCAACAATGATTGGAGCAATCAATACTTTTTGTTCATGTATTGGTTTGGTAACATCACGGTATTCATGATTTAAGCCGCTGACAACTATATTTTGGGCAAAAATTACATTATTCCCAATTTTTACAGGGCCTATAATTACATTGCTCATGCCAATTAAAGTATTGTCGCCTATTTCCACATCTCCTACACCGTTGTTAATTGTGCAAAAATCTTCTATGGTTGATTTACTGCCGAGGATAAATTTATTAAAAGGCAATACGTCCATTCGTGTATGCCATCTTACTTTGCAAGCTTTACCATATTTATGAATAAATGGATTAACAAATAATTTTACCCAAACGCGCGGCCGTGCTTCGCCGGATGGGATCAGCATCCAGTGAACGATCCTTTTTAATGCGGGATTACTTTTTATTTTATCTTTAATTGCCATTGATCATTAATAACTATTTCCTTTTTGCTTTTTCCCAAACGGCACTCTGTTTACCTTTGGTAAAACGCACTATCCCCATAATCACTGCATAATTCATCATGCTGAAATAATAGGGTATAAAAAATATTTTAACTTTTATTTCCTTAGCTACCATTAACCAACCCAGGGCCGACATACCATAAAATACCAATTGTGCCACTAACAACAATTGGTACAATGGGGCGCTGTTCCCTCTCACTACAATTAAAATATTTAATAATAAAACAAGTAACATCAAAAAGGGAACTATTGTCCACCTGAGCACCCTATGGCTAATATATTGAAAAGAGAGTAGGGGGGTCTTAATGGGAATAAGCAGACTTTTTAACCAAATTATAGATTGAATACCACCAGCTGCAATTCTGATTTTTCGTTTTAGTTCTTCTTTAACATTTTCCGAACCTGTTTCCATTGCGTAAGCTTCAGGTTCGTAAACTATTTTGTAACCCTTCTCCGCAATGAGCATCGATATCATAAAATCATCAATAATAGCACCGGCTGGTACAGGCTGGTATAAATTGGTACGAATAGAAAATAACTCACCTGCAGCCCCAACAACAGAATATAGCTCTGAATCCCATGCCTTTAACTTTGATTCATATTTCCAATAGAAACCTTCTCCGGCAGTGGCATCAGCAGTCTCAGTTATGTTTACTCTTTTTTCACCTGCCACAGCGCCTGTTTTGCTATCAGCATAATGCCGGCAAATATTTATGATAGCTTCTTTATTTAAAAAAGTGTTTGCATCTGTAAAAACAATTACGTCAGTTTTTACTTTAGCAATAGCCCGGTGAACAGCGGCCATTTTACCCAACCTGGCGGCAGCGTGCATGTGATTTACTTGTGGGAATTTTGAAACAATCCGGGCGGTATCATCAGTTGAGCCATCAGTTACAAAAATAAAATTCAGCTTATTTTCCGGATAAATAAGATCCAGGCTGTTTTTTATTTTCTTTTCAATAAAAGCTTCCTCGTTATAAGCAGCTACTATTAATGTGCAGGTTGGCAGGTTTTCGGCTTCAGGTATTGAAGGCTTCCCGAATATTAAACGTTTTATTTTAATTAAAATAAACAATAAAAAACCATAGCCTATAAATGCATAAAATATCAGGAATAAGCTTATAAAAAATATTGCGTTCATATCATCTGATTATGGGGTAACCTAATTTGTCGCTGTTCTTTTTTTCACAGATATTCCACCATATGGCCTTAAGCAGCCATCCGATGAAATCCTTATTCCCAATTTTTATATATCTTATAATATTTCTGGGTGCCACTAAACCTATGAAGTAAGGATAAAATATAAACCTTTGGAATAAGGTTGCATTGCGCCGGATAAACAAGATCCTGTTCCGGTTCATAAAAAACTCTTTTAAGGCGCTGGCCTTTCCAACCGAAATAGAATCTTTATGGTAAATTAACGCATCCGTTACCAGCCATGCCTGGTAACCTGCTCTTTTAATATGATCGCACCAATCCAATTCTTCATAGTACAAAAAGAAGTTTTCTGCCATGGGACCTGCCTTTTCAATGCATTCCCTCTTTATCATCATCGCTGCCCCATGCACATACCCCGTTTCTCCGGTTAAATGATCGTATTGCCCTTTATCAGTTTCATACTGGCCTACACAATTATTACTGGCAGTAAAGTAATTCATTTTTGTATAGCCCATATACTGCAGCATTGTTGGCTCATCAAAATACCTGATCTTTGGCGAAACCATGCCAACATGCTCGTTTTTGTCGAGTACATTAACCAGCTTTTCAATAAGATGAGGGGTAAATTCTGTATCATTGTTTGCCAAAAAGAGGTGATCACCTTTGGCAGCTTTAATCGCTAAATTATTCCCACCGGCAAATCCAAGATTAATATCCGACCTGATAAACCTTACATCCGGATATCTTTTTTTCCAATCAGGAATAAGGTTAGTTTTACTGCCATTATCAACAACAATTATTTCTATCTTCTCATAATTATTTGTTAAATAAATAGATTTTAAAAGCGCTTCAGTCACGGCGCCCTGATTGAAATTTACTGTTATGATAGAAACAAGTTTCATTGAAGGTTGATAAAAAGTTCAGGTTAAGCTTATAGTTTAAATGATTACCGGTTTTAAACTATACACTTTCCTTTTGTAATAACGCAGGAATTGTTTTCATTATCAATTTAAGATCATTTTTAAAACTATAGGTTTGAGCGTACTTATTGTCAAGCATCAGCCTTTCCTCTTCGCTCATTTCTCCTTTCCCTCTTTTTTCTACCTGCCATAATCCTGTTATTCCGGCAGGTGCCGAAAATCGAAGTACATATTTATCCGTAGTTAGCTTTTCGGCTTCGTACAATGGCAGCGGCCTGTTCCCTACAATACTCATATCGCCAATAATCACATTCCACAACTGGGGTAATTCGTCAATACTCGTATTCCTGATAAAATTTCCAATCTTAGTTATCCGGGGATCGTTTTTTATTTTAATAAAAGCTGATCCTGCACTCGCCTTTTTTGAGAACCGAAAGTCTTTTTCACACCACTCAACATTATCTGCATATAATGCATATTGACATTTATTGTAAGCCAGGCATTGATCGCATAGTAAACTTGTTGAGATAGATTCTTCTTTTTGATTTACAGATTCGGTACTGTATTGGTTTAAATGTTTCAAATCCTTTAAGCGTTGATCAGCATTAACATACATTGACCTGAATTTGTAAAATTTGAAAACCCGGTAACCTGTACCAACTCTTAAGGAGTAATAAAAAGCCGGTCCTTTTGATCCTAACCTAATAAGCATATATATGGTTAAAAAAAGCGGAGAAAGCATGATCAGGGCAAGACCTGCAAAAAATATATCAAATGCTCGTTTACTAAATTCTATGCTCTTGATCTGGGGTGCAACTGTTTTTTGGTTGGTCTTTAATTGGTCCCAGTTATTAATTAAAAAGTTAATTCTTTTATCAATGAAATCAGTTTTTACAGGAATTGTAAAAACATCCGCTACACCAGTTGTTAGCGCCAGCTTTCGCAAATTTGGATTAAGTTGATTGATAATTAAAAAGAAAGGCACCACCGGAAGATTCTTTTTTTTAATAGTCTCAACCAATGCAAGCCCGGATGGGGCCATGATTTCACCATAAGAGATAATTGCAGCAATATTAACCTCATTATCGAGCCATGCAGAAACCATTTTCATTCCATTTGTAAAATGTATTTTCTCCCGGCCTTCAAAATTGCAGCTTTCAAATGTTTCAGAAAGTGCATCATTAAAACCAACTAAGGCAATTACCCCTCTACTGTGTTCATCGCTCATAAAGCCAGGGTCAATTTGCCGCTTCTTCTTAAAACGACCCTTATCCTGGCATCAAGTTCGGCAGGATTAAAAGGTTTTACAATAAAATCATCAGCTCCGCTATTAAGGCATTTAACCCTTTTTTCAGAACTTTCCTCGCCAGATAATATGATAATAGGAACAGAATTAAAGAAATCACTTAATTTAACTTGTTCAATCAGTTCAAGGCCGCTGAGTTTAGGTGTATTTAAATCAGATATAATTAAGTCAGGTATATTCCCATTTTGCATAAATGCTAAAGCATCCATGCCCGTGGGTTGAATTGCAATTTCATATAATGCACTTAAATATTCTTTAAGAATTGCCTGCATAAATAGATCATCCTCTACTACCAAAATTTTAATATTATTTGTATCGGCAAAATTCATAAAAACTAATTTTTTACTTGTTTACATTAATAAATAGCGTAGTCATTAAGTGCAGCGATCTGCCTAACTTATTTTGCTTAAAGCTATATTTAGTTTAAACGAAATGCTTATAAATTAAGTTAGGTATAAATAAAATAATTCCTTTTATTTCAGCCTTTTAAAATAAGAACTTTCTACTTAATATTTAATAATCGTTTAAGCCGTTTACTAATGGCTTTCCATATTCCACCGTCTATTTGTATTCTTCTGTCAGTTGTCCATACAATAGCTTTTGTATTTTTTACCCTGAACATCTTTCCAAAACCCTCGTTATATAATTTTAGGGCCAGATAGCCATCTTCGTTGGTTCCGGGCGGGTGATTAAACCCATCCACCTTTAAGCCGTCGGCCAACCTAAACCCTGAATTAAATCCGTACACATTAACTGCCTCTGTTTTCTTATATTTATTATAAAGCCTGGTTAAGTCCGCAATCATTTCATAAAAGTAATAAGGTATACGACCTGTATTGCCTATTGGGATAAATGAAAACCGCCCATAAGTGATAGCTACTTTTTGATTGTTTATCAATGGCTTAACCATTTCTTCAATCCAATTTTTTGGATAAATAGTATCAGCATCCGCGTTCAGAATATATTTGCCTTTGGCCTGCTTTAAGCCTGCATTGCGGGCCGGAGTAATACCCTGCGTTGTTTCAAGGATACAAGTTACACCACAGGCTTTTACAAGTACCTCAGTATTGTCGGATGAGTTATTATTAACTACAATTATCTCTACAGATCTGCTGGTAATATTATTACAAAGCGACGCCAAAGTGGGCACAATGTTCTCCTCCTCATTGTAAGCAGGCATAACAATAGATATCTCCGGATCGCCCTTTAAAAGGTTTTTGTGGTAAGCATTTTTAACGGCGTTCAGTTCTAATATATTGTTACGGTTTGTAAGCAGGTAATTGCTTATATACGATGGGATAAAAACGGGTTTCATGTTATGCCAACTTTGACTATTATTAAAAAATTCACATATATTAAATACATATAATATATTTTATTCAGAACTCTTTAACAGGTATTTCTATTTATACTGATAATCGTTGATTTTTGTTACCCACAACTTATCGATGTTTAACTATTTTTAAATAAAGGTTAATTAGTTAAACGATGATATTAAATGTAAATTAAATTTTTATTGCTGAAGATAATGATAGGGTATGCCTAATATTTGATTTATTTAGCAATTCTGATTCTTTTTAATATATCTTTCTGTATTTCATAACCGTATAATGCTTATTAACTTAAAAGAATGAGTTCAACTCAAATGTTATTTAATAAAGAGAGCATTAACCGTCTCTTCCCGTTTTATATCCTAATTAACGAAAATTTAATAATTGATAGTTACGGTACCAGTCTTGAAAAACTGTGTAAAGATTGTAGTGATAAACCCTTTTCAGAAAGATTTCAGATTCAACAAAAAGAAATCGAATTGATTGATTTTTCTTCGTTTAAGTCAGTTTGCGATCAATTGATAACGCTTTTGGTTAACAATCAAAACAAAACTGTTCTTAAAGGGCAGTTTGAATTTTTAGAAGATACAAATAGTTTATTGTTTATCGGATCGCCATTGCTTAATACGTTGGAGATCGTTAAAGAGAATAATCTTACTTTAAATGACTTTGCCCATCATAATCCTTTGTTTGATTTACTAAATGTTGTTAAATCACAGCAATTGGTTAACGATGATTTAAAACAATTACTGGAAATAGCTGATAGCAAAAAAAATGATTTAAAAAAAATTGCCAGCAACTTGAGGGATTTAGCTTTATTCCCTATGCAAAATACCGAGCCAATATTTCGTATAGGGATTGAAGGGAATGTTATTTTCCGAAATCCTGCAGCAGACGCACTATCGGATTTTTGTTACAAAGGTACGACCTATAAAAAAGATGAGTTTTGGAAATATATTTCAGGTAAGGGTGACTATATAAATGACCAGTGGACGTTTGAAGTCATCTCCAATAATAAATTATACTTATTTGTTACCCGGTATTTACCGGAAAATAGCTATTTTAATGTTTACGGCAGAGATATCACTGAGCAAAAGAAAAATGAAGAGGAGCTGCTCCGTATATCATTAGTGGCAAGCGCAAATGAAAGCGGTGTATTATTTACTGACAATAAAGCTAAAATATTTTGGGTAAATGATGCTTTTTGTAAGATGACCGGTTACAAATCTGAAGAAATAATAGGTAAAAAAACACTTGATTTTTGTAAAGGGCCATTATCTGATACGATACTGTTAAACAAAATTTCAGGTTTGGTTGGAAAAACCGAATCCTTTGATTCAGAGATATTACATTATCGTAAAGATGGAACCTGGTTTTGGGGAAGGGTTAAAGGCCAGGCTTATAGAACCGGAGAAAATGATGAGCTGCAATACTTTGCCATAATAGAAGACATCACCTTTGAAAAAGAAAAAGAAGAACAACTTAAGATTCTTTCACAAATTGCTGAAGACAATATAAACGCTGTTATTATTGCTGATAAAAATGGAAATACTACCTGGGTTAATAAAAGTTTCACGGAAATTACAGGGTATAGCTTAGAGGAAGCTGTCAATAAAAAACCGGGTCATTTATTATGGGGACCTGATACCGATAAGGAAACTATAGCCTATCTTAAAAAACAGATTGATCAGGGTCTTCCTTATAACACTGAAATTTTAAATTATTCAAAATCCGGTAAGCCGTACTGGCTGCGAATACAAGGGCAGCCTATATTAAATGCCTATGATGAGTTAACAGGATTTTTTGCATTGGGAGAAAATATTACCAAAATAAAACATACCGAAACTGAGCTTGAACATCGTGTAAAACAATTTAAAGCGCTTTCTGCAAATATTCCGGGCGTTATTTATGAGTATGAATTCAGGACAGACGGAACTGAGGGCTTTAATTACATAAGTCCGGCAGTTGAACGCGTATTTGGTATAAGCGCTGACGATTTTCGTAATTACACCAATTACATTCATCCAGATGATCTTGATAAGATTATTGCAAAAAATGAGCACAGTAAAAATACACTTGAACCATTCTACGATGAATCGCGCCTTGTGATCCCCGGTGTTGGCATGAGGTGGCTCGCTATATATTCCTCATTTTCCTATATTTCTCAAACCGGGTCAAAGGTATTTACTGGCTTTATAAGTGATATTACAGAGCGAAAAACCATAGAGGAGACACTAAGGGCAAGTGAAGAAAAATACCATAGCATAATTACAAATATGAATTTGGGTTTACTTGAAGTTGATACGAACGAAGAAATAATTTTTGCAAACAAAAGTTTTTGTAACATGAGTGGATATTCCCTTGACGAATTATTGGGGCAAACTGCACGAAACCTAATAGCTAGCGATGAGAAAGGAGCCGATTTTCTTAAAGAAAAAATAAAAAGTAGGAAAAATGGCATTGCAGATGCGTACGAAATAGAAGCCCGGGACAAAAACAGGAATGTAAAATGGTGGTTGGGAAGTGGGGCGCCAAGTTATAATGACAGAGGTGAATTGGTAGGTTCAATAGGTATTTACCTTGATATAACGGAACAAAAAACACTTGAATTACAATTAATTGAAGCCCGTATCCAGGCCGAGCAATCGACTAGGATAAAAGAAATTTTTCTTGCCAATATGAGCCATGAAATCCGCACTCCTATGAATGCTATCATGGGCATGAGTAATCAATTGGCTAAAAGTACGCTTACAGCTCCGCAACAGTTTTACCTCGAGGTAATTCAATCTGCTTCAGAAAATTTATTAGTAATAATTAATGACATACTTGATCTGTCGAAAATTGAAGCAGGTAAGTTAAGTCTTGAAAATATAGGTTTCGAACCCAAGTTATTGGGGATAAAAGCAATGCGTGTTTTGGCATATAAGGCCGAAGAAAGAGGGCTTAAATTAACAAGTGCATTTTTTGATAAAAATATTTCACCAATACTAATCGGTGATCCCTACCGGCTTAACCAGGTACTGTTAAACTTAATGAGCAATGCAATTAAGTTTACAGAAAAGGGTACGGTTGATCTTTCATTTAGCCTTATTGAAGATAATCATTCAACACAAATAATAAAGGTTGTCGTAAAAGATACGGGTATAGGAATGGATGAATCATTTATGGAACATCTATTCGAAAAATTCACTCAGGAATATGAATCTACAAGCCGGAATTATGGCGGTACTGGATTAGGCATGAGTATCTGTAAACACTTAATAGATTTAATGGGTGGAACGATGACTGTTGAAAGTAAAAAAGGCGAAGGAACAATCATATCATTTATATTAAATCTAAAAAAAGGCGTTTATGCGGATTTGCCTGAAAAAGTTGTCGTTAAAATTGACTCGCATTTCTTATTGGGAAAGAAAATTTTAATAGCCGACGATAATGAAATGAACAGGTTGGTTGCTTCAATTTTTCTGGAAAACTATGGTGCTGAAATTATCCATGCGATTAATGGCCAGCAGGCAGTTGAAAAGTTTAATCTTTGCAAGCCCGATGTAATTTTAATGGACATACAAATGCCAAATATGAATGGGTTTGAAGCCACCCGGATCATCAGGAACAGCAGGAGTAATATTCCAATAATAGCCCTTACAGCAAACGCTATAAAAGGAGAAAGTGAAAAGTGTATTGCTGGAGGCATGAATGATTATGTTTCAAAACCATTTAAAGAAGAAGAATTATTGAAAACAATAGCAAAGTGCCTGGGTAAAGAAGTAAATCTTTCAAAGGCTGAAGAAGTTACGGAAGAAGTAGGTGAAGAATTATTGTACGATCTCTCCACTTTAAAAGAAATTGGCAGGGGAAATGACGAATTTATAGAAAAAATGGTGAGTATGTTTTGCGATCAAACACCTCCAATGATAAATGAAATGAAGAGCGCTTATAATGCCGGAGACCTGGAAAAAATGGGTGCCATTGCTCACAAAATAAAGCCCAGCTTAGATAACTTAAATATTATCACATTAAAACATGTGATCAGGAGCATCGAAAGTGCAGGTTATCATAAAGAAGAGAATGAGGATTTAAAAGAACTTTTAGAAGAAACTGATAAAGTTATGTCAAAAGTAATTGAAAATATGAAGAAAGAATATTCGATTAAATAAATTTAAACTAAAACTTATTGAGGTAAAAAAGGTTTATCATCCGTTTTATTTTCATTGCTTCAATTTCTTTTTCCAAGCTATTGCAACTGAAAACCGCTACGCCTAATTCGGCGTCCAATTCATATTTTAGGGTTAAATTTATTGTACTGGAGTTCCAGCTATAGATATCAACGTAATCATTAGGCTTACTTGTAAACAAACCATAAGAAGATAAGAAGGAACGTAAAACTTTATATCCATCCTTTTTTTTGAAAAAAAGATAAATGTTAACTACTTTATTTTTGTACGTGCGTAATCCAACTAACTCCAAATATAAATCGTTATTCAATTTTAACAAGCTGGTATCCCTATAAGCAAATTTTAAACAGCTATCCGAATCAAATTTTTTATCATTGTCAAGATAGGTTAGTTTATAATCCGGGATTTGCTTTATATCATCCCCTAAAACAATATTGTTAAAACCGTTACTATATTTTAAATATTCAATTGAACCGGTTTTTTTCGATTGAGAAAAAACCAATACCGGTAACAGTATCGAAGTAACAATCAGTAACTTAAAATCAAATAAAATAATATAAAGGGAGTTTGACCGCATGATTTACGGCTTAAGATAAATAATATTTTTATGAATGCTATTAACAATAGAATTTATAAAAATTATTAGCATACAGTAGAAAATTATTTAAAGTTAGTTTAGTCCTTTTTATAGGGAAGCTGAGACAAAGATGGCAAATTTTGGTTAATACCGTCTGAAAAGAAGTATAAATTGTCTCTGTTTTTAACAACAATAGCAGGCTGATCAGCAATTAAGACCACGCTACCGGTTACTTCTATCATTGAATCCTTAAGGGTTTTAAAAACCTCAGGATTGAATTTTTGTTTGGACGTAAAATTGAATACCACACTCAAAGCTGCTTTATCGCCTAAACCGCCTAAATCAATTACCGCCGTGGTATCATTGTAAATTTTAATATCATAAATACTATCCACAACAACAACTTTTTGGCCAATATGATTAATTGCATGATTAGCCCTTATAGCATGTTGTGCCGAAACGCTTAACGTTAACAGCATAGCAGCAGAGATGAGGTAAATAATCTTTTTCATTTTAAGCAGATTAAAGTTTACACACATAAACCAGAACATTTATACGGTGCCTTTTTTAATTAGTTTCATTTAAGTAATAGTTTATTTACCAGGCTTGTAAATAGGTTATAAATCATAACCTTTTTTATATGATTTTCGTATTAATTAATTAGATTGTTGCGATGTTGTATTTTTTATAATTATAATGATAAATGAGTTCTAAAAACTATATTCCCGTTTCAAAGGAATTCTATTCATTATTATTCAGTTAATTCTCCTTTACTTTATATATTAATGAGAAACAGTATAAACCACATTTTCTTAAAAGAAATTATTTTCAGTTTTTTTTTTAACTTGTGGTATAACTATAAATTTTTTGTTGAAAACGCTACTAAAGGACTTACTCATAACGAAAGCCAGGAGAGTATATGGCGGGATAACATTTTTACCAGCCTTATAACTTATTTATTGCCTGTTTGTTTAATAGCATTAGTACCAGGGGTATACATAGGGATTAGGGATGGCTATTTATTTATCGCTGTATTCGATTTGTTTGCAGCTTTATCAATTGCGGTAATAGTACTTAACAAAAAAATAAATTTAACTTTTAGAAAACTCTATGTAATCTTCATATTGTATTGTCTCGCTATTGTTTTAATGATAGCATTTGGCTTAGCCGGTCCAGGGATTATTTATCTTTTAGCTTTAAGTGTGCTAACAGCAATAATTTTCCCCCGTAATTATGCTTTTGGGTCTATTGTTTTAAATATTTTGGTAAGCATTTTTTGTGCGGTCATTATTGGCTTAAAGCTATTTAACTCTCCTTTAATAACGGAGTATGGGGTAGGGCCATGGATAGCTATATCATCAAACCTGGTGTTTTTAAGCTGGCTTTGTGTGGTACTTATCAGTAAAACCATTAACAGTTTAGAAAATACATTTAAGAGAGAAGTAAGGCTAAAGAAAGAGTTGCAAGCCGAAACAATCCAACGGGCAGAAACAAATAAGCAGTTAAAGGAATCCGAAGGACATTATAAAAGCCTGTTTATAATGAACCCAAGTCCCATGTGGGTAATGGATGTAGAAAACTTTCAATTTTTACAAGTTAACGAATCGGCAATACAAAATTATGGTTATACCAATGAAGAATTTCTTTCCATGAACATCTCTGATATCAAATTAGAAGAAGACATGGAGAATTATAGTGAGAATTTACTTAACGACCTTAAATCAGGCAGCACTTTAAACCGGATTGTACAGCACCGGCGTAAAAACCATGAGATCTTTTATGCAGAGGTCAGAATTAATCCTATTCCATTCAAAGAAAAAGAAGCAGTATTGGTAATGGCAAGGGATATGACAGAGCAAATGAATTTTACTAAAGCTATTGAAAGTCAAAATAACAGGTTACAGGAAATAGCTTATATACAATCACACATTGTAAGAGCGCCACTTGCACGCATCATGGGCTTGGTTGATATAGTTGTACAAAATGTAAATCAAATACCCGATCCAAAAGTTTTAAGTTACCTTGATCAATCTGCAAAAGAGTTTGACGAAATAATCAAAATGATAGTAAGTAAAACCAGTCAGGCTTAACAGCTATTCGATGTCTTAGATATTTCGCGTTTAAGACGCGATACCCTTTCCTGGATTTAACGCAAATCCACCACCTCAACACCCTTATGCTCCTTAACATCGAAGCTGAAAGCATTATCAGGTACTTGTGCATTACCATTAAAGTTATGTAAGGTATAGGTATAGTGGCTGCCGTTTTTATCGAAGATTAATGCACTGTAAATTTGTTTTTTTACTTTATCAATCAGCAGACGAACCTTAAAGAAAGGCTTTTTAATATCTTCAGGCGTAAGATCAATCTCCTGGTAAACTTTTGCTCCTTCTTTTACATCGCCATTGTAGATGTATTTGTAACCATGCTCATAAATAGTAAATATTTTAGCAGGATTAAGGCCTTCATCGCTATTATCAACATTGTTTACCTGTACTTCATTATCTTTTTTAAGGTATGTCCATTGGGTTTTACCATCACTTATAATCTCCTGCTCAATAATAGGTTTGGCGGTGGCTTCCGGTCCATAAATGGTTACCCTGAATTTATTGGCTTTGGGTTTTGCTACGAGTGTACCGCTTTGAGCTATCTTTTCACCGGCCTGTTGGTTATCAAGCGTAAAATCGAAATCAGTTTTCACTACGTTATACATTCTGTATTTCTCGCTTACTTTGCTTAAAATAGCTTTTGCCGCCGCATCTTTTTGAGCGAATGAGCAGGTGACGGTTAGTAATATTAATACTGAAGATATAAGTAGTTTTTTCATAGGTTATTTGTCTGAACTAAGATTCGCAGGATTTTAAGATTATAGGATATTAAATTTTATTATAGGTTTAATTCAAAAGTATTTAACGTCTGCATTAATTTATTTTCCAAATCATGGCAATCTTAAAATCCTAAAAATCATGGTTCAGACAATTTAATTGCTGCTTTGTTTTTGAAGCGCTTCAAGGTGCCTTTCAAGGCTATATTCATCAGGGTATAAAACTTCGCGAGCTTTACTGCCTTCAAACGGGCCAACTATGCCTGCTGCTTCCAACTGGTCAATAATTCTGCCTGCGCGGTTGTAGCCTAATTTCATTTTACGTTGTATCAATGAAGTGGAACCTTGCTGATGCATTACAATCAGGCGTGCAGCTTCTTCAAACATCGGATCGCGGTTATCAGGATCATATTCTTTTGAGCTGCTGGTTTCACCTTCGCCCACATATTCAGGCAGCAGCATAGCTGAAGGATAACCCCGTTGGTTGCCAATAAAATCTGAAATTCTTTCCACCTCATGTGTATCCACAAACGCGCATTGAAGCCGTATCAGGTCGCTGCCTGTTGAAAGCAGCATATCCCCCCGGCCTATCAGCTGATCGGCGCCCCCCGTATCAAGTATCGTACGCGAATCTATTTTCGACAATACCCTAAAAGCCAGCCTTGAAGGGAAGTTAGCTTTTATAGTACCGGTAATAATATTAACTGAAGGCCTTTGCGTAGCAATTACAAGGTGTATACCCACCGCACGAGCCAACTGCGCAATACGTGCTATAGGCATCTCTACTTCCTTACCTGCGGTCATCATCAGGTCGGCAAACTCATCAATTACCAGTACAATAAAAGGCAGGTACCTATGTTTTTCAGGATTGCTTATTTTACGGTTTACAAATTTTTGATTGTACTCTTTAAGGTTCCGTACTTGCGCGTCTTTAAGCAGGTCGTACCGCTGGTCCATCTCAATACATAAAGAATTAAGCGTGTTTACTACTTTTTTGGTGTCGGTTATAATAGCATCAGCCTCATCGGGCAATTTGGCGAGGAAGTGTCTTTCTATCTTACGGAAAAGGGTTAACTCTACTTTTTTAGGATCCACCAGAACAAATTTGAGTTCAGAAGGGTGTTTCTTATAAAGCAAAGAAACAAGTATGGCATTTATACCAACCGATTTACCCTGACCTGTAGCCCCTGCAACCAGCAAATGCGGCATTTTAGCCAGGTCGGCAATAAATACTTCGTTACTAATGGTTTTGCCAAGTGCGATGGGCAGATCCATAGTAGTATTTTGGTATTTTTCGGTAGAAAGCACTGAACGCATAGAAACCATCTCGGGGTTTTGATTAGGCACTTCAATACCTATAGTACCCTTTCCCGGCATAGGGGCAATAATACGGATACCTAAGGCCGCTAAACTCAATGCTATATCATCCTCCAGGTTTTTGATCTTGGATATACGCACACCCGGCGCAGGAATAATTTCATAGAGGGTAACCGTGGGGCCAATAGTTGCCTTAATTTTATCGATCTCAATATTATAATGGTTGAGTGTTTCAACTATTTTGTTTTTATTAGCCCCCAGCTCATCCGAATTAACGTTTATCTTGTTCGAACCATAATTTTCAAGCAAGTCGAGGGTTGGGTATTTATAGGATGCGAGTTCAAGCGTATGGTCATAAGTTCCAAACTGTTCGAGCAAACTTTTAGCCTTATCATCATCACTTTTTTCGATATTTAAAACAGAGGTAGGCCTGGTAACACCAATTGTTAAAGGAATTCCGTTTTCATTTCCTGGTTCATAATCATTACTCTCAGGGTCAGGTGTTAATATTACAGGTTCATGAAATATTGGATTTTGTTCCAACGGCCGTTCTTTAGATAAGCCGGGTTTAATTGTATTTACTAGATTATCTTTATTTGTACGACCAGACCATTCAAGTGGCAACGAATCCTCTTCATTTTCATGGTCAACAGGAACCGGAACAATATCACCCACAGCGCCCGAAGCTACGGTACTAACCTTTCGTTGCGGCAGTTTAAAATCAATATTATAAGCAATGATCAATATAGTAAGCGCGGCAAAAATTAAAATACCGCCAGTACCAGACTGGCCTATTTGTGCATCAAGCAAACGATTGCTCCAATATCCAAACTCACCCTCAAGGTAATTAGGCGTATCTACTATAAAAGCATGGAAAAAACCTATGGCAACAGAAAAAAATATCAAAAAGAAAAAGGAATAAGCCAGTGCTTTGTTAACCGGGAACAGCCTGATACGAAATAGCAACCGGTATCCAACGATAAAAAAAACAAAAACAAAAGTAAATGATGCCAGCCCAAACCATTCAAAAATAAATTGATTTGAAAGTAAAGCACCTAATTTACCTGCCCAATTTTCAACAACAGGGTTTTTAACCCCATTATCCATCAGCTCCCGGGTGGTTTTAAATAAGTTGCCCCATCCACCGTTTGCTGCTGAAACATAGCTTTGATCTTCCTGCCAGGTAAACAGGTAGGAAGTAAATGCTATGAGAAAATATACTGATAACAACAGAAAAAATAAGCCTGATATTTTAATTAATCGACTATATTTAAACTCAAAAGGGCGCAGATCTGCTTGCTTTTGTTTTGCTGTTCGTTCTCTTTCAAGTTTTGAAGAAGACTGACGGGGCTGATCTTCTTGCTTGAAACTATTTGATTTAAACTGATTTCCCTTTACCGGCATCCTGATATAACCATGATATGGTACAAATATAAAGTTAATAGATTAAACAAATTATTCAGCCTGATATTTAAATTTAAACAATGTTGAGTATCATCAGTGAATTAAACCTAAAAAATTAAAACTTATATGGCAAATTTGTTGTCTTAATATAATTTATTATAAAATAAGAAATGAGTGTTGAAAAACTGGAGCTGTACATTACAACGGGCGATCTTAGCAATTTGGATTCTTTGCTAAAGCAAGATCCTACACTTACAAAAAGTCGTACCAGTCAGCAAGTTTCACCACTTATGCTTTCTTGTTATTATAAAAAACCTGAAGTTACAGCGCTATTATTAAAATACCTGGACGAGATCAATCTTTTTGAAGCATCAGCGGCGGGGGAATTTGATACAGTTGCCAATCTTGTTTATGCCCACCCTGAGGCGATAAATTTCTATTCTGAAGATGGCTTTACACCTTTAGGATTAGCGTGCTACTTTGGCCATTATGAAATTGCCCGTTACCTGGTATCAAAAGGGGCAGATGTTAATATGCCGTCAAACAATGGCTTTCAAGTATACCCTTTGCACTCTGCCGCTGCAGGTAATTATACCGATATTGCCAGTATGCTGATGGAAAATAACGCTGATGTTAATGTAAAACAACAAGCAGGCGCAACTGCCTTGCATTCAGCAGCTCAAAACGGAAATATCGATTTGCTGATCCTGCTATTATCACATGGCGCTGATGTAAACATCCGTATGGAAGGTGGTAAGCTCCCTGCTGATCTGGCAAGGGAAAAGGGCTTTGCAGAGATTGCTGAGGTTTTAGTTTAAAAGGCCCCAAAATCCGGATTTAAAACAAAACAGCCGGAAAATATCTTCCCGGCTGCCTAACCAATTTTTATTAACATTAAACTAAAAACTAAACTTATTATTTATACGGTATTAAAAGATATAAAGTTGTTTTTTTTATAAAAAATATAAAAAAGTCATAAAAAAATCCCCTGCCTCGCGCCGGGGAATTCTTTGATTTGATAAATTATTGATGAGCAGGGCGCTCAATGTGTGTTTTATACGAATATTATTTTTCTTAGTTGCGGCGTTTTTTATTTCTCAACGTTTTAGCCCTTAAAAACAAGTACTTTCTGCAGACCGCAAAAAAGTGCGTATCAATTGTTTATGTATTAGTATATCACTTTTATTACTTGTTTTCAGCAATAAATGTTATAATAATTAAATTTATTATTTAATAAATAATATTTTAAAAACTAAATTTAAAATAGCTTGTTGGTTATTTTATAAAATCAGTTATAATGTTCGATCAAATTTTACAAATTGTCAAAGACCATTTAGGCAATAATCCGCAGCTGACAAATTCTATTCCAGTGGAAAGTGCAGACGCAGTGCACCAGGAAATTGCCGCTCATATTACCAATGGGTTAAAAAATCAAGCTGAAACATTGGGCGGAACAGACAGTCTTATTTCCTCGCTTAAAAGCGAAGTAACATCAGGCCATCCGGTTGTTAATCTGATTGAAGGCGGTCTGATATCGAGCTTAGCCAGTAAGTTTGGTTTGCCACCGGCAGCCACCGGAGCTATTTCTGCAGCTTTGCCCGGCTTATTACAAAAATTTGCACATAAAACCAGTAATCCCAATGACCGCAGTTTAACACCTGAAAGCGTCAGCGCTGACTTATCCGAAAATGGCGGTAGCGGGAATTTAGGAAACATATTTAAAAATTTATAAAAATTATATGAAAGACAATTCAAAAATAATTGTTGCCCTACTTGGAGGCTTAACAGCAGGCGCAGCACTCGGTATTTTATTTGCACCCGATAAAGGAAGTGAGACGCGCGAGAATCTTAACCAAGCCCTAAAGAACCTTGAAATTTCAATCAAAGAGACTGCTGTAAGCCAGGTAGATCAATTATTAGGATTAAAAGACAAAATCGCAGCCAGTATAAAATCTCAATTAACAGGTAATAAACAAGAACTGAAGGATAATTTAAAAAGTTCCGAAACCCCTAATAATCACGAGATAAATGACAATCCTGTTCATGAACCTGTTTTGGATGAACCTAAGTCTTATTAAAAGTTTCAGCTAATAAATAATGAATTAAATATAATAACAATGAAAAGAATCATCATTCTGCTAACAGCGGTAATTTTTAGTTTTGCAACTCAGGCAAAAATGGTCGTAAATTACAGGCAAACACCCGCTACATCCCAACATCTTAAAAAGAATGGTACACCTGATAAGCGGTATAAATCAAATAAATCGACAACAACACCTGCATCAACTGGTCCTTTAACTAAAAGCGGTAAGCCGGATATGAGATATAAGGCAAATAACCCCAATGCTGGTAACAAGAAGAAACAAAAATAACAGAACAGTTTTTGAATATTTTATTTTAAGAACATTTTTTTGGTCAAATATGCAAAGAAGTTTGCCGATTCACCTATTTTGTTTTTTGGTAAGTATATTTGCAGGTATTATTTTTTAATTAGTTTATGATCAAATTATTTGTTGGGGGCTTTCCCATGGATATTACGGAATTGGAGCTTGTTATGCTCTTTGGTTCACATGGTGATGTAAGCACAATCAAAATCGTCAGGGATAAGAAGACCGGTAATTGTAAGGGTTACGCCTTTTTGGAGATGAAAGATGAGGAAGGGGCAGCTCGTGCCGTTGAAGCCCTTGATGGCTCATTTATTGGTGAACGGTTATTAAGTGTGAAAATAACGGAAGAAAAGCAAACTCCGGTTAAAAAGGCTTCACCCCAATTTAAGAGAACTTTTTCATCACAATCATCTTATTCAAAAGTAGAAAGGGGCGGGGAGATCAAAAAAAAGCGGCCAAGAAAACAGTTTTGAATACCTGATGTCTGTTGATATTTCTAATAGAGTTCAGTGGATATAATTGAATCTTGAGAAACTTATCAATTATTCTTCAAACTATCAACCCCAAATGCCTTAAATCTTTAAAAAAAGGGGTAGATTGATTACCCCTTTTTTTTAACAAACCTTTACACACTTTATGGTTGTCCGCTTCCCCCCGCTGAACCATATACTTGCCCTGTAGCAAAGCTTCCGTCATTCGCAGCAAGCTGGACATAAATTGAACCAAGTTCTGCAGGTTGGCCCGGTCTGCCGAGAGGCGTTTGGCCGCCGAAACTTTTTAGCTTTTCCTGGGTGGCTCCTCCACTAACTTGCAAAGGCGTCCAGATTGGTCCCGGTGCTACTCCATTAACCCTGATGCCTTTTGGCCCAAGCTGTTTTGCAAGTGACTTAACGTAATTCATTGTAGCAGCCTTGGTCTGCGCATAGTCGTACAGATCGGGTGATGGATCATAAGCTTGCTCAGATGTGGTTCCTATTATTACCGAACCTGGCTGTAAGTGTGGCAGGGCAGCTTTAATAATCCAGAAGGGCGCATAGATATTTGTTTTCATTGTCCAGTCAAATTGCTCGGTAGATATATCGAGAATCGATTGATAGCTTTGCTGCCTGCCTGCATTATTGACTACAATATCAAGACCACCCAAGCCACGCACTGCTTCATCTACCAGGTGCTGGCAAAATGCTTCCTCGCGTAAATCTCCGGGAATAGCCAATGCCTTCCGGCCCTCTGCCTTAATAAGTGCAATTACCTCCCGTGCATCCGGCTCTTCAGACGGGAAATAGTTTATTGCTACATCCGCTCCCTCACGGGCATAAGCAATTGCGGCAGCCCGACCCATTCCTGAATCTCCTCCGGTAATTAGCGCTTTTCTACCCGCCAAACGGCCGGATCCCTTATAGCTGGTCTCACCATGGTCGGGGCGGGGGATCATTTTACCGGCTAAACCTGGCCATGGCTGAGATTGTGCTTCAAACGGTGGCTTTGGGTATTTAGTGGTAGGATCTTGTAATTTTTCTGGTTTATATTCCTGGTAAGAGGTTCCTTGTACCGATAAAACCGGTGAAACTGTTGCTGCGGCCATAGTGGCACTTAATCTGGAAATTACTTTGCGCCGGGAAACTTTATTTTCTTCATTCATAGTTATGCTCCTTTCGGTGATGATTAAATAACCAATTGCCCCGGCAATTGGTTTTAATTGACTTATGTAAAAAGATTTTTTTTTACATACAGGCAAATTGCAATAAACTGTTTAAAATGGATATTTTTTGAACAGGAGTAGTACTATATTTCACTCATTATTTTTACTTTGTTTTGATTACTTTCCGTAGATATGTACTTCATCAATACAAAGCTTTTTTATAGGTTTGTCGCGATGGAACACGTATTGGACAACCCCGCCTGGAATGCTTTGATTTCTGGTAATAAACACCTTTCTTATGGTAACGGACAGATCAGATATTTTGATAAAGAAGTTTCGCCTTTCATAGCCCTTGAAAAAAACACATCAGATAATTTCCGGTTACTCTATGAGATGCTTCCGCATAATGGTCCTGTATTGTTTTTAACACCAGTTGAAATGGATATTTCCGGGCCATGGAAAGTGTTACGGGTTAGGAAGGGCCTGCAAATGATCTGTGATGCAGGTAAACCACAGGACGAATTACATTTGAAAATGACCCCTTTAACGGATGAACATGTACCTCAAATGTTGGCTCTTGCCAAATTGACTAACCCCGGACCATTTGAATCAAGAACAATAACATTTGGGCATTATTATGGCATTTTTGAAGGTGATAAACTTGTGGCTATGGCAGGACAGCGTATGCATGTTTTTAATTATGCAGAAATAAGTGCAGTTTGCACACACCCGGACCACACCGGAAAAGGCTATGCCAGACAACTTTTACAATATCAAATAAACCGTATCAAAGCTGCATCAGATACTCCATTTCTACATGTGAGCCATGACAATGAGCGGGCAATTAAAGTTTATGAGAGCCTGGGATTTTCAACAAGAAGCCAAGTCTATTTTTATGTCATGATTAAAGATCAGTCATAGTTCTTTATCACTTATATGTCATTCATTCTAATTATTCCTGCTGATCGACTATTAAATATCCGATTGAATATTAAAGTTTTGCATAGCCAATGAACCTGAAAATGGTCATTTGTTATACTGGAGCGATTCTTTTGCCCGGAATTTTATTCTTTCAAAACCGAAAACCGAATGTGGTTCAATAAGTTTAGAATCAATTGGTGGCTCTTTAGAATCAATAACAGGCTCTTTTAATGTTCGGTGAGTTGTAAAATATCTTCTAATGCACTGACCTATACGTAATACAACAAGTAAAACGGTAATAAATGTATATGCAATTAAAAATGATGGAACTACTGTCATTGTTAAAAGCAATGAAACGGTCCAATTACTAATAAATAAATGTATCATAAATGGTGTTGCAATTACGCAAACCAGTAAATATATACCTGTCAAATTACGTTTTAACATTGGCTTATAAGTATTAAAAATTAAAAGTGATACAACGAACAGGCATAATCGAACGGTACAATAAGGATTTAGGCAATATAAAAAGCGGTCCCATAATATTGTTTTTCAAATTAAACGTATATTATAACATAAACAATCGTGCCATATTTTACCAAACTAAAGAGTTTAAACTACAGGACGGAAAGTTTATGTTTACATAGCTTATAATTTTACAATTTTATGTTAGGTATAACTTTCCTTTTTAAGTTAATGTAACTTAACTCAACATAAATGTATTAAACTTTCAGTTTATAAACAATAGTAAATAAAACTTTTTGTTTGGTATGGAGTTCTTGAATTACTGTATAAATCGTTCCACGGATTGTGAAAAAAATGACCGGTTTACTGCCTGTTTTAAAAGTATGACTCAACGGTGGATTGCGGTTTAATACGACAAAGCTTCTGAATTCCACAGATAGAAAGATAGTATTAAAACCATTATGACTAAGGAGAACGACTTAAAAAGATTTTTGGATGCTCAGCAAACAGATTACCAGGTTGCTTTGACCGAAGTTAAAAGCGGTAGGAAAAAAAGCCATTGGATATGGTATATTTTTCCCCAAATACAAGGCCTCGGGCTTAGTGAAACTTCAAAGTATTATGCCATAAAGGATATTCATGAGGCAGAAGAATACTTAAAGCATCCGGTATTAGGTAGCCGGCTGATTCATATCTGTAATGAATTGCTTCAACTGAAACAAAATAATGCTAACGATATATTCGGCAGTCCTGACGATTTGAAGTTAAAATCATCTATGACCTTGTTTGCAGCATTACCTGACGCCAATCCGGTCTTTCAGTCTGTTCTTGAAAAGTTTTTTAATGGAACTAAAGACATCAAAACTTTACAAATTATACAAGAAAAACATCATTAAGCTCAAAGACAGTTTGATATATTTATATTTAGACAATATTTGAAACTAAACAGCTTTCGGTTTTTATGAGAATAGCCACCTATAATATAAATGGAGTAAATGGACACCTGCCGGTACTGCTCCGCTGGCTTCAGGAAACAACACCTGATGTTGTTTGCTTGCAAGAGTTGAAAGCACCACAGGAAAAATTTCCAGAGAAAGCCTTACAAGAAGCAGGTTATAATGCTATATGGCATGGACAAAAGAGTTGGAATGGTGTCGCTATACTTGCACGTGCAGGAGATATTCGCGAAGTAAGGCGTGTGCTCCCAGGTGATCCCGATGATAGTCACAGCCGTTATATCGAAGCATTGGTCAATGGCATAACCATTGGATGTCTTTACCTGCCCAATGGTAACCCTGCTCCAGGGCCGAAATTCGACTATAAGCTACGCTGGTTTGAACGGTTGACCCTTCACGCGGCTGAACTTTTTGCCTCTGGCAAGCCGGTAGTACTAACTGGAGACTATAATGTAATGCCAACAGAATTAGATGTTTACAAACCTGAACGTTGGGTGGACGACGCTTTGTTCCGGCCGGAGACTCGCTCTGCTTTCAAAACACTCGTTGACCAGGGATGGACTGACGCCATTCGAAAGCTTTATCCTGACCAAAAGATTTATACATTTTGGGATTTTTTCCGTAATGCTTATGGTCGCGATGCAGGTTTACGTATTGATCATTTCCTGCTTAGTCCGCATATTAGTAGCCGTCTCCTCGCTGCAGGTGTTGACCGTAACGTACGCGGATGGGAAAAAACAAGCGATCATGCCCCGGTTTGGATAGAATTAGCAGATTTATAGTTGCAGATTAATAAATTGGCATGGGGAAATTATTACCCACCGTGGTATTGGCTAAATGGTTTAGAAACACCTTTAATTTATTAGCATTCAAAAGTTGGCAAATCTTTTTTAATTTAATGCCGTGAATAATTACGAAAACAATATCAGCATAAAATCATGGGCTGAAGAAGACCGGCCACGCGAAAAGCTGAGCAGCCAGGGCAGGCGTGTATTAACCGATGCCGAACTGATGGCTATATTGATAGGTTCCGGTAGCCGTAATGAAACGGCGGTTGAATTAAGCAAGCGCATTCTGCATCATTATGATAATGACCTGAACAAATTGGGCAAGGCATCAATAAATGATCTTTCCAACTTTAAAGGTATCGGCGAAGCTAAGGCTATTTCTATAATTGCAGCATTAGAAATAGGTCGGCGCCGAAACGATTCAGAAAGTAAATTACCTGATACGGTTGGCAGCAGCAAAGATGCTTATAACATTATGCGCCGTCACATGGTTGATCTTATTCATGAAGAGTTCTGGGTTCTTTTAACAGGGAGGTCCCAAAAGGTACTTGGAAAAGAATTAATAAGTAAGGGTGGTCTATCCGAAGTTTTAGTTGATATTAAAATCATTTTTAGTATGGCGCTTCAGCACCAGGCCAGCAATATATTCCTGATCCATAATCATCCGTCAGGTAGCCTAAAACCCAGTCAGCAGGATATTAATCTTACCAAAAGAATAACAGATGCAGGCAAACTATTGGATATTAAGATACTTGATCATATAATTATCACTGACACCGGCTTTTTTAGCTTTGCTGATGAAGGGGTTATTTGATTTACGATTTTAGAATTACGAATTAAGATTTTTTGATATTTAATTTGAAAAAATAGCGACGGGTTTTAAACTAAGAGTGTTCGAAAGATTTAAAAGGTTGTCATGCCGAATTTATTTCGGCATCCCACAGGACATTTGCGCATGCTTAGTATACGATTTGCAAGTAGCAGACCTTTCCATCGTCTACTTTTCACGAGGGATGCCGATATGCATCGGCATGACGCGGGTGTTTTTTTGATTTTATTGGATCTTTCGAACGCTCAAGGTTTTAAACCCATCGCTATAGGGGAATAATTTAAAGGAGAATTACAGAAACAACATCCTAATATTATCGTTATATTTATATAATCAAATAAAACTACCATGATTACTCCCGGTAACGAATTACAACCTGACGATTCAGACGAATTTGATGCTGAAGATCAGCAAAGTCAGCAGGATATCCATTCAAATGGATTTGATGATATTTCCGGATCTCCGGAAAAAGATAATAATGCAGACACGGATGAACTGGATCAAGCCTATAAAGCTGCAGAACCGGCTTATACCCTTAATTTAGATGATATTAAACAGCCATCTAAAAAGAAGGAATAAACTCAGCTAAATTCCTTCATTTTCTTTTCTGACTTTCGGACTTCCAGTCTTCCTGACTTTCGGACTAAATCCTATCTTTGCCGATTATTATTTCGCTATAATGAAGATATCCTATAATTGGCTTAAAGAATTTGTTGATACAGATAAAACACCGGAAGAAATTTCGAAAATACTTACCGGTACAGGTTTGGAAGTAGAAAGCCTTGAAAAAGTGCAGTCTGTTCCTGGCGGATTGGAGGGTTTGGTTGTTGGTTTTGTAAAAGAATGTTCCCAGCATCCCAATGCCGACAGGCTTAAGGTTACCAAAGTGGATGTGGGCACGGGTGAAGAGCTGCAAATTGTTTGCGGCGCCAATAACGTAGCCGCCGGTCAAAAAGTTGTTGTAGCCACCGCTGGCACAATGGTTTATCCTACAGTCGGCGAACCTTTTAAAATCAATAAATCAAAAATCAGGGGTGAAGCATCTGAGGGAATGATCTGTGCAGAAGATGAAATAGGCTTAGGAACAGACCATGCCGGTATCATGGTGCTGGATGCTGATGCTGTAATTGGCACCCTGGCAAAAGATTATTTTAAGCTACAAGATGATTATCTCTATGAAATAGGCTTAACACCAAACCGGGCAGATGCGGCTTCCCACTTAGGTACAGCCCGCGATATTGCTGCGTTTTTAAAAATAGCCGTTAAAAAACCTGATGTTTCAGCATTTAAGGTTGATAATACCAGTCGTATTATAAAGGTTGTGGTTGAAAATGAGCAGGCATGCCCAAGGTATTCGGGGGTAACTATTTCGGGTGTTGAAGTAAAGGATTCGCCAAAATGGCTTAAAGAGCAGTTAGGTGTCATTGGAATTCGCTCTATTAATAACATAGTTGATGCTACCAATTATGTTTTGCACGATCTGGGTCAGCCTCTCCATGCCTTTGATGCGGATGCAATTAAGGGAAATACTGTTATTGTAAAAAATTGCCCGGAAGGCACTTTATTTAAAACACTTGATGATATAGAGCGCAAATTATCTTCAGATGATCTGATGATATGTAATTCAGAAGCGCCAATGTGTATTGCAGGAGTTTTTGGCGGTGCAGAATCAGGCGTAAAATCAAGCACCAAAAATATTTTCCTGGAGAGCGCCTATTTTAACGCGGTTTCGATCCGGAAAACATCAAAACGACATGGTTTAAAAACAGATGCTTCTTTCAGGTATGAGCGTGGCACCGATCCGGATATAACCGTTTATGCTTTAAAACGAGCGGCTTTATTGATCAAACAAGTTGCTGGCGGTTTAATATCTTCTGAAATTTCTGACCATTATCCAAATCCAGTTAAACCTTTTGCGATTGAGATCACCTATAAAAACATCGATAGGCTAATTGGTAAGTCAATTCCTCATGGTGAAATAAAGGACATTATTAAAGCTTTGGATATTGAAGTAGTTGGTGAAACAGGCGAAGGCCTTTCGTTAAAAGTCCCTCCATACCGTGTTGATATAACCCGTGAGGTAGATATTGTTGAGGAGATTTTGCGGATTTACGGTTATAACAATATTGAGATCCCTACACAAATAAGGGCTTCATTAAACACATCGGTAAGGCCGGACAAAGATTCTGTACAAAACCAGGTATCCGATTTACTTTCGGCTAATGGTTTTAATGAGATCATGTCTAATTCTTTAACCAAATCAGCATATTCTTCAAATTTGGATAAAGCGGTTAAAATTTTAAACCCGTTGAGCATTGACTTGGATGTGATGCGCCAAACTATGCTGTATTCGGGCTTGGAGGCTATAGCATATAACCTAAACCGCCGTAATACAAACCTGAAATTTTATGAGTTTGGCAAAGTTTATTCGCTTGAAGAAGATAAGTATATAGAAGATCAGCGGTTTGCCCTCTTTATTACAGGTGCAAACCATCCGGAACAATGGAACCAAAAGACAGGATCAGCTTCCTTTTATAATTTAAAGGCTATTGTAGATGGAATTATCGAAAAACTGAATATCGGTAATATTACTGTTGAGGACACCTCCTGCAAAAGATTGAAGTATGGTTTACAATATACCCTCAATAATAAACAACTGGTAAAATTTGGAAGTGTGTCTGCTGAAGCTTTGAAAAAAGTTGATACAGATCAGGAAGTTTTTTATGCCGATTTTAACTTTGATATGATCCTTAAGTTGGTTCGCAAAAATAAGATCGTTTTTGAAGATGTTTCAAAATTCCCGGCAGTACGTCGTGATTTATCAATGCTTATAGATAAATCTGTTACATTCGGTCAGTTAAAACAAATCGCACAAAAAGCCGAACGTAAACTTTTACATGAGGTAAATGTGTTTGATGTTTACGAAGGTGACAAACTTCCGGCAGGAAAAAAATCGTACGCGTTAAGCTTTATTTTGCAGGACGATGAAAAAACCCTTACAGATAAGGCAATAGATGCAATTATGCAGAAAATTATTTATAACTTAGGAAAAGAAGCAGGAGCGGAGATCCGGAAATAATTATTGAATTACTGAATTATTGATTGATTGAATTATTAAAGATTTAAATTGGCAACCAAAACACTCAATAATTCAATAATTCACTAAATCAATAATTAAAAAATGTCCTCAACAGCAGAGCAATTAAGTAAAATTGTAGAAAGAACGGAGCATTTAATTGAGCTCTGTACTGCCTTGCAAGAGGAAAATGATTTGTTGAAATTAGAGAACGAAACTTTGACTTCGGCACTGAATACCAGTAAAAATATGAACAAAGAACTGGAAGAAAAGCTTAGAATATTAAAGGTGGCAAAATCTTTTTCAGAAACAAATGAAAAAAGTCTTGACATAAAGCAAAAAATTAACGAATTTGTGCAGGAAATAGATAAGTGTATTGTATTGCTAAAAAAGTAGTGCAAATAGTGAAAAGCTCAAATGGGAGAAATCTCTATAAAAATAAATATTGCTGACAGAGTTTACCCCTTAAAGGTGAACATGGAAGAAGAGGAAATAATACGTCGGGCAGCCAAACTAATTAATGACCGGATAAAGGAATATCAGGAAAATTACGCGGTAAGGGATAAACAGGATCTGCTTTCAATGTGTGTGTTGCATTATGCAACCTATTCATTAAAAGCGGATAAAAAAACTACTGTAGAGGATACAGAAATAGCAGATAAAGTGTATAAGCTGGATTATTTACTTTCCGATTTTTTTTCAAAGCAATAACGTTCTTTGCATACATAAGAGCAAATTAAGATCTAACCGCGGTTAAATTTTAAGTTTCACTATTAAAAACTTAACGCTTCAATATTAGCGGATCAAAGAGGCATGCGTTAATCGTTTGTTTAACGGTAACCCATGATTCCTACATCCATAAAGAAGTTTTAAATACATGACACTTAAAAATTTAGTTGCGGTTTTTTTTATTTATACCAATTATATCAAATTGACATGAACTCATATTTATATCTTATTATCGGGGTGCTCTTAGGAGGACTTCCCGGTGTACTTATCGGACGATTTTTGCTGCGGAAACTTTTTAAAGATCAGGAAGTATCAGCCCAAAACAAAGTAAAAAAGATTTTAAAAGAAGCGGAGATAAATTCCGAAATTCTGAAAAAGAATAAATTACTGGAAGCGAAAGAGAAGTTTTTACAAATGAAAGCTGAACATGAGCAGGAAATAAATTCAAAAAACAATAACATCAACCAGCGTGAAAACGGGGTTAAGCAAAAAGAACAGTCGCTTAATTCACGCTTGGAGAATATGAATCGCAAAGAAAGCGAACTGGATAATACCCGTAAAAACCTGGAACGGCAAACAGAAATTGTTGTTAAAAAACAAGAAGAAGTTGAGCATCTTAAAAATCAGCATGTTCAGCAGCTAGAAACAATTGCAGGCTTATCAGCTGACGAAGCCAAAAATCAGTTGGTTGATACATTACGCGAGGATGCCCGCAGTAAAGCTATGGCCCAAATAAAAGATATTGTTGACGAAGCAAAGCTTACTGCCACAAAAGAAGCCAAGAAAATTGTTATCCAAACCATACAGCGTACGGCTACTGAAAGCGCTATTGAAAACACCGTTTCAATTTTCAATATTGAAAATGACGAAATAAAAGGCCGGATAATTGGCCGAGAAGGCCGTAATATCCGTGCGCTTGAAGCTGCCACTGGTATTGAGATAATTGTAGATGATACACCTGAAGCGATTATACTTTCGGGCTTTGACCCTGTAAGGCGCGAAATTGCCCGCCTGGCTATGCACCGTTTAGTAACCGACGGACGTATTCACCCTGCACGTATTGAAGAAGTTGTTTTAAAAACAAAAAAACAGATAGAAGAAGAGATAGTTGAAATAGGGGAACGCACCGTTATTGATCTTGGTATTAATGGCTTGCACCCTGAATTGATCCGTATGGTAGGCCGTATGCGTTACCGTTCATCTTACGGGCAAAATCTGTTACAACACTCCCGCGAGGTTGCTAACTTCTGTGCTACCATGGCTGCTGAGCTTGGCTTAAATGTAAAACTTGCTAAACGGGCGGGCCTATTGCACGATATAGGTAAAGTACCTGATGATAACCCTGAATTACCACATGCTATTTTAGGGATGCAGTTAGCCGAAAAATATAAAGAACATCCGGAGGTTTGCAATGCAATAGGTGCCCACCACGATGAAATAGAAATGACATCTATGCTGTCGCCGATTATACAGGCTTGCGATGCTATTTCAGGTGCCCGTCCTGGTGCCCGCCGCGAGGTTGTTGAAAGCTATATAAAGCGTTTGAAGGAGTTGGAAGAGCTGGCCTTATCATACCCAGGTGTCGAAAAAACATTTGCCATACAGGCAGGCCGTGAATTGCGCGTAGTGGTTGAGAGCGAAAAAATAAGCGATGCGCAATCAGAAATATTAGCTGCTGATATTTCAAACCGTATACAAACAGAAATGACCTATCCGGGACAGATAAAAGTAACGGTGATCAGGGAAACCAGGTCAGTGTCATTTGCTAAGTAGGAACAAAACGTTGGGCGAGGCAGATAGTAACAGGGAAAGGTTATTCCCCAATGTTATTTCGAGTGTTGAAATTAAAAAAATTCTGTGGGTGAAATGACATGCTAAAAAACTTTGTCATTGCGAGGTACGAAGAAATCTCAGTTGTGCATTACCGCAATGCATAGTTCGCGATTGCTTCGTACCTCGCAATGACAAATGTGGCTTAAAACAAACATGTCATGGTATAAGGGGCGAGGAGAAAATTGATATCATAAGAATAATATAAGTTGAGTAGCAAATCAAACAAAAAAACACCATTAGCTGCAACTAAAATTGAGCGCCCGGTTGATATTTACTTTAATAAATACGCCGAAAGCCATCAAAACCCAACCAATAAACTAATCCATTGGATTTGCGTACCGCTTATTGTGTTTAGTTTATTGGGCCTGGTTTGGGCAATTCCGTTTCCTTACATCAAATTTTTAGGCCGGTATAATGGATTTTTTAATTGGGCTTCATTTTTAATCGCATTCAGCATTTATTTCTATTATAAACTCTCACCCGTACTATCGTATTTAATGTTAATCCTGCTATTTGGCTTTAGCTATATAATAATACAGTTAGATATTTGGCAAAAAGCTGGCGGGTCAGCATTGTGGCTGGTATGTCTGGTTATTTTTATAATTTCATGGATCGGGCAGTTTATCGGCCATAAAATTGAAGGTAAAAAGCCCTCGTTTTTGGATGACTTAAAATTCTTACTTATCGGGCCAATTTGGCTGCTGCATTTTATTTTGAAAAAGTTTTCGATCAGGTATTAATATTATTACTTCCAATTTTCAGACCTGGTAATTCTCTTACATTTTCTTTAATGATTAATTTAAAAGGCTGTAGCATAATGTCATAACCTAACGTACTGTTAGTATGAAGATTAAAACAGCAGTATTTTTCCTTTGTGTAATCTTATTTAGCTGCAGCAAAGACAATAATCCTAATGTTATACTCAACGGAACTTTAACAAATTGCCCTATAAACGCCACCTGCACTTATAATTACTATGAGGGTGCTGATTTTACCGGCTATAATCAACTGGTGCGTGGCAATTATAGAGTATTTGCCTATAATAGTCTCGATCAAAATTCATGCGGCCCCAATACCTTGCTTTACTTTAAAATTTCTTTAAGCAACAATTATTTTGATATTAGTTCATCACAGATAGCAAAAGGCCAGTTAACAGCTTACATTGATAACTGCCCTTGTTGCATGTATTTTACACAAGTTGGTTATGCAAAACCAATAGGAGGAGAAATTAAAGGTAAAAAAACTGATGCAAACCACTGGCTGATTAATGCCGCTATAATATTTGGAAATACAAGTAATAATGCCCCGGTTGATACACTAATTGTAAATCAATACTACACTTTAACAAAATTGCCGTAATGAGAAAAATTATTAAGTGTTGATGGAGTTGGATTGAGTTAATTGAGTTGAGGAATATTTGAGTGGAAATGGTATTGGTATAACCCCTTCCACTTAATCAACCACTCACCTAATCAGCTTAATCAACTAATTACTACAAATTTTTGCCTAATTTTTCCAAAATATCCTGGGGTACTTTTTCAAGATCGAGTACCAAAAACCCATCAAGACAATCAGAAAACTTTGGATCAATGTTAAAACAGATGATTTTAGCGTTCAATGCAATATACTGTCTGAGCAGTACCGGTACCTTCATGTTGCGGGTTTCAACTTCAGATATCAGGTTATCTAAGCTTTTAAAAGAGTCTTCTCCGCTCATTAATAAATCGGTATCGATACTTGCAAGATCAACCTTGAATTTTTTACGTGGCCTTACAAATTGGGCCATTTCGTGATCAAAATGGTTACGGTTGATATAATCAACAATCAGTGATTTAGAGAACTTTGAAAAAGAATTGCTGATACTTACCGGGCCTATCAAATAACGATAGCGTGGATTTTCAATCAGGTATATTAATATCCCCTTCCAAAGTAAAAATAGCGGAAGCGGCTTTTGCTGGTATTCTTTCCGGATCCATGACCTGCCAAGTTCAATGCTCTTTTTTAATACAGGAGTAAATTGTGACTTTATTTTAAACAGTTCAGATATATAAAATCCCTTTTTGCCAATGCTGTAAAATATTTCATCACCAAGCCCAACCCGATATGCACCAACTATCAATTTTGCATCAACATCCCAAATAAAAAGATGATGATAATAAATATCATACTCATCCAGGTCAGTGGCTTTGTTAGTCCCTTCGCCTATTTCTCTGAATGTCAATTCTCTAAGCCGGCCAATTTCACGTATAATATTTGGAATTAAAGAAGTGGGCGAAATAAATACTTCATAATTTTTCTCTGTCCATATTCTGTATTCCGCTCTTAAAGGCTCAATTTCTTTTTCAAGTATCGATGCGCTGATTTCTGGTACAATAGCTTCCGGCTGTTTTTTTATCTTAAAAAGATTACGCGGATTAAATATTTTCTTTTCTTCATCCAAACCGGTACCCAGGGCATAAGTCCGGGCCCTTAAAAAATTGAGCAATTTGGTACTGTTATTAAAATCCGGAATATCCTCAACGTTTATAGGTTTACCTATACGCAGCCTGATGGTATGGCCACTTTTATTAAAGAGTTCAGATGGTAATTTGGCTGTTCGCAGCGCCGGATGTATTAAACTTAACAAGTTAAAAAGCAGGCCATTATTGCCATGAAAATAAATAGGTACTACGGGCACCTTTGCTTTAGCTATGATTTTACCCACAACAGGATGCCACATCCTATCTGTAATTTGTTGCTTATCTACCTTAAAGGTCGACACTTCACCAGCGGGAAATATACCTATAGGTGTGCCATTGCCCAATAGTTCAAGCGTGTTTTTTAAACCGCTGATGCTTGATGAATGCTCTACATTTTCAAACGGATTTACCGCAACAAAATAATCACTTAAATTAGGTATCTTTTTGAGCAGAAAATTAGCCATCAATTTAGCATCAGGCCTTACCATGCATAATATTTTTAACAGCACCATGCCCTCAATTCCTCCATAAGGATGGTTAGCTATGGCAATAAAGCTTCCTGTAGTTGGGATATTCTTTAATTCCTTTTCGTCAAATTCAATTTCAATGCCACAACCCTTTAAAATTGCATCAACAAAATCCGGTCCCTGTTTTGGTTGTGCCTGTGCAAAAAGCTCGTTCACCTGGTTAATTTTCATGATTTCCATCAATAAGGCTGCCAGTCCGGGCATTTTTAGCTTATCAAGTTTGGTAGCTTTGGCAAACTCTTCGGTGGTGATCACTTTCATTTGTTATAAAATAAACCCTTAAAGGGCATTAAATATGCTTAATAATTTTTTAATTTAACTTTGATAAACCTGTAAAATGAAAGCTCATATAAAAAGTTACTTGTCCATTACAAAAAAAGAATGGAATGGGATGGTGGTAATGATTATCTTAATTGCATTGATATTAGCTGCGCCCTATATTTATCAAATGTTCCGCAAAGATAATACAATAAATTTTAAAGATTTTGATAAAGCAATTGCACAATTAAATAAGGTTCAGCATTCAAAAGATTATATTGATAATAAACCAGCGTCAGATGTGAAAATATTGCATCCTGTTATGTTTCCATTCAATCCAAATAACCTTTCAGCAGCGCAATGGGAACAATTGGGATTAAGTGAACGCCAGGCCAATATCATTAAACATTACGAAGCTAAAGGCGGGAAGTTTTATAATAAAGAGGATGTAAAAAAAATATACTTTATAACAGACAGCGATTATAAAAGACTTGAACCTTTTATCAATTTTCCATTAGCTGAGTACACTTCAAAAAAAGCAAAACCTGGTGAAATTATTGAACTCAACAGCGCAGATTTGGCAAAACTGACGGAGATTAGAGGTATAGGGTCATCATTTGCCATGAGAATTTTCAGGTATCGTGAACGCTTGGGCGGCTTTTATAATAAAGAACAGCTAAAGGAAATTTTTGGTATCGATTCTTTAAAGTATGCCGAAATTAAAGATGAAGTATCTGTAAATCCCGGAGTTATCACTAAAATAAACATAAACACAGTTTCATTCAACCAATTGCAGGTATTTCCATACCTCGGTTATAAACAAGTGAACGCTATTATACAATACCGTGTTCAGCATGGCAGCTATGCATCTATAGCCGACATGAAAAACATTGCCATACTGGATAATTTAATTTTGCGTAAAATTGAACCATATTTAAATTTTAAATGATAAGCCAGCAAATAAAATCTGCCATACGCGATATTCCTGATTTTCCGAAAGCCGGAATTATTTTTAAAGATATAACCCCCATATTAAAGGACCCGCTTTTATGCGGATATATTGTTGATGCTTTTGTCGAGAAATTAAAAAGTACCCGCATTGATGCAGTTGCAGGTATTGAAAGCCGTGGCTTTTTATTTGGCTTAACGCTGGCAACCCGGTTGGGTGTGCCATTTGTGCCAGTACGTAAGGCCGGTAAATTACCCTTTAGCATAAAACAAAAAGCCTACAGCCTTGAATACGGCACCGCAATAATTGAACTGCATACCGATGCCTTTGAACCCGGGCAGCATATATTGATCCATGATGATCTTTTAGCCACCGGTGGTACTGCCTTTGCTGCCAGCGAACTTATACAGGAAATGGGCGGCATTGTAGCCGGTTTTTCTTTCGTGGTAGGATTAGGATTTTTAAATGGAAAGGAGCGACTGACGCCTGTTTCTGATAATGTACTTATACTGGCAGAATACTGAAAGCTGCAAGATTAAAATAAGACGGAATGCCCGGAGTATAGCAAACCTTTGCTTCTTTTAGAAATTGTGTAGAGACGCCGACAATTGGGCGTCTCTACAAAGTTCTTAATGAGTTGGGGCATTCATTTTGACATACTCATCCGCGAATTCAGCAATGTAACGCTCTACATTATTTCTAATCTCTTCCATATCACGATTTTCTACCTTAGCCAATATCTGCATCAGCAAAATATTATTTATTTTATTGTAAGCATATGTAGAAGCCGCATTGCTTAAAAGAGCAGCTTTTAAATCAACAATGTTGATTTGTTCGTTTTCGATTTGATCGTTCATGGGTGTACTAATTTAAAAGTTAGAATTTAGTTTATAAAAGACCTCAAAATTACAAAAGTTGTTTTAAATAAGATGTAATATTATCACATCAATCCTTCAATGCAATATCTTAAATACTAATTCCTTCATTAATCCTCCGTTGTCGGCATTTGATTCTACACCTTTGCTTTTCAGGTCGTACTCGCGCAGGTAGCTGATGATTTGCATAGTTTTACCATAATTATAGCTCCTTGCAGCCTGTTCATAATCTTTTATAAAATAGGGGCTCACACCCAACTCACGGGCAAGATTTTGTGGCGTTTTATCTTTTACATAATGATAAATGAGCACTTTGCTGAAAAAATTATTTAAATTACCCAATACCAGTACCATGGGATTAGATTTTGGGTTGGCTTCAAAATAATTTATAATCTGGTTGGCTTTTAAAGCATCCTTTTTGCTCAGCGCTGTTTGCAGTTCAAAAACATTGTATTCCTTGCTGATGCCGATATTATCATGAATATGCTTAAGAGTAATTTCCTGCCCAGCAGTAACGTTAAGCATCAATTTCTCCAGTTCATTGGCTATTTTTGAAAGATCATTTCCAAGGTATTCGGCTAACATCAATGATGCCTGCTGATTTATCTTGTATCCTTTTTCGCTTATAAAACTTTCGATCCATGCAGGCACTTTACTGTCATATATTGGAGCAGATTCAAAAATAAGCCCGTTTTTTTCGATAGCCTTATATGTTTTCTTACGTTTATCAAACTTTCCGTATTTATAGCAAAAAACAAGAATAGTGCTCGTTAATGGGTTTTCGAGATAGCTCAATAAGGGATTAATGCCTTTTTTATCATTATCGTCATTGCCCCATTTCATATCCTGGGCTTCCTTTACTAAAACTACCTGGTAATCGGCCATCATAGGGTAACGCTTGGATGCGTTAAGCACAGTCATTATATCGGTATCTTTACCATAAAGTACTGTTTGGTTAAAGCCTTTTTCAGCATCGGATAAAAGCTTATTTTCAATGAAATTGCTCACAAGGTCTATATTATAAGTCTCTTCCCCGTGAAGCAGGTATATAGGTTTATACTTTCTGTTTTTAAGATCTTTTATTATTTCTGGGGCAGTCATATGATTTGTAAAATTACTATTTAGCGGCTATAGCAATAGATTAATAAAAAAATAATTCATTGTTAAATTTTGGATATTGTTGTGAAGTTTAATAAATATTAATAGTTTTAGCTAACCAATATAAACCATTCGCGGCATTAAATTTCAAATTGCTGCCCATGGTAATACTTATACCAATATTTAAAAAATTTATGATTATGATTAAAAAAGTGACTTTGCAAAGTTTATTTTTAAGCGTTGTTTTACTAATTCTAATTGCGTTTACCGGTTCACCAGCTGCAGCTTATTCACATCCCGGCAAATCTTTAATTTCTGCCAAAACCAACCTTGCCGATACAGGCTGGAGGCAGCTTTTTAACGGTAAAGACCTTACTGGCTGGAAACAAGTTGGCCCGGGCAGCAGGTATGTTGAAAATGGATTAACTGGCAGCCACGGCGGAATGGGCCTGTTATATTATACAAAAGAAAAATTCAGTAATTGTATTATCCGGATTGTCTACAAAATGCAGAAGTTCAACAGCAACTCGGGTGTGTTCATCCGTATACCTATTGAGCCGCGTGAACCATGGATGCCGGTATTTTATGGTTATGAAGTGCAGATTGACAACCATCCCGAAACTTCAAAAGAAGATGAGTACCATGTAACCGGAACCTTATATTCATTAACCAAGCCTTTGGCCAAGCCAGGCAAACCCGGCCCGGAATGGAACACGATGGAAATTACACTTGATGGCCCGCGTACTATAGTTTATGTGAACGGAAAAAAAGTAACAGATTATACAGAAGGTGACCCAACTCCGGCACGTAAATTTGATTTTGAACCCTATCGCGGTCTTCGCCCAAACTTGGGTTATATAGGTTTGCAAAATCATGGGGATAATGACATTGTTTTTTTTAAGGAAGTAGCTGTTAAACCGCTTAATAAAAAATAGTAGAAACAACAGATGGAAACAAATAAAGATATTACAGATAAAAAGATAATAAGCCGGGGTGATTTTATAAAGAAAACGGCCATAGCCACCGCGGGATTTTACATTGTGCCGCGCTTTGTATTGGGTGGGAAAGGATACACCGCCCCAAGCGATAAACTATATATAGCCGCTGTTGGCTGCGGTGGAGAAGCGGAAAATGATATTCATCATTATGCATCAGCTCCTAAAAAAAATGCTGTAGTTGCTTTTTTATGTGATGTTGATGAAAGGCAAGCCGCACCACGCCGCAAAGAATTCCCAAATGCCCCGTTCTATCACGATTGGCGTGAAATGTTTGACAAAGAGAGCAAGCACTTTGATGCGGTAACAGTTGCTATTCCCGATCATAACCATGCGCTGGTTGGTTTAAGTGCTATGCAGTTGAAAAAGCATTTATACTTGCAAAAACCTTTAACACACGATATTTATGAGGCCCGGGTACTTACCGAAGCTGCAAAAAAATACAAAGTAGTTACCCAGATGGGAGACCAGGGCGCATCATGTGATGGTATGCGTACCATGCGCGAATGGTTTGAAGCAGGGCTCATTGGCGACATCGAAAAAGTATATTGCTGGACTGACCGCCCTGTTTGGCCACAGGGAATATCATGGCCGGATGCAAAGCCTTCCGTACCAAAAGAACTAAAGTGGGATTTATGGTTGGGTACTGCTCAAAAAACAGACTATATCGACAACCTGGTTCCTTTTAACTGGCGTGGCTGGTGGCAATTTGGAACAGGAGCACTGGGTGATATGGGCTGCCATATTATGGGGCCGCCTTTTAAACTGCTTGAGCTTGGTTATCCCGAAGAAATATCGGGCAGTGCGAGCACTGTTTATAATGGTATTTTTAAAGAAGGCGTTTATCCGGAGAGCGGACCTGTATCAAGTTCTATCAAATTTAAATTTAAGCAAAAAAATGGAAAAGGCCTTGACCTTTACTGGATGGATGGCGGTATTACGCCCGAACGTATTTCAGAGCTTGACCCAGATGTGAATATGAATGAAGCACTTGGCGATTGGCCGGGAGAAAATGATTTTGAGGGGTGCACACTTTTCATTGGGACTAAAGGAAAAGTTTCATGTGGGTGGGGCGGAAGTCATCCTAGGTTGTTACCGCTTTCTTTGAATAAAGATGTCAATATTCCTCAAAAATACCCGCGTATAACAGGCGGAATGGATGGCCACTGGTGGCAATGGGTCGACGCTTCGATTGCCGGATATGGAAATGCCGAAGTGGATTCTCCATTTGTTGGCTACGCCGGTCCGCTTACAGAAACGGTATTGCTTGGTAACCTGTTGTTGCGCAGTTTTAATATACGTGAAAAAATACGCCGTAATGATCCTGTTTATGGTAATATGGAAGGATATAAATTTAGCGGCAGATATATAAGCTTGAAATGGGATGGCAAAAACATGAGGGTGACCAACTTTGAACCTGCCAATCAATTTATTAAGAGAACCTATAGGGAAGGCTGGGGAGAACTTAAGCTTTAACTCGGTAGCTAATTGACTAACGATGTTATGACTATTGAAGATATTATAAGATTAACGGATTGAATTACAAAATACTTATTCATACATTTAAGCCACCTAACAAGTGGCTTTTTTATTTAACCGAACTTCGCAATGAAAAAATTAATATTTATTTTGTTTGTTTTGTGCACTATATCGTGTGTTAGACCTGATTCAAAACAACAACGTGCAGAGCGTTTGGTAACGATTTATTTAGACCAAGTGAATAATAACAAAAGTTATAATATTATATCTTTTGCACAATTAGATACGGTATTTAGTTCTTATGACGAGGAGCTTGATTATAATAAAAACAAAAATAACTTAAAAAAAGTAGACAGTATTAAAAGAACCTTCAAACCTAAAATAAAGTCGTGGGTTATGTATGTCACTTATGAAGGAAAAAACAACGTGGGAGTAGTTGGCAGGCATATTTATGTATGCGGTATAGATAAGGATTTTAATAAATGTACAAGTGCTAGTGAAATAGTTAATTAAAAAATAAAAATAAATTCAAACTGAGGCACTACCTAAATTATTTAGGTTACTATCCATAAAATAATGATTTTCGCATTATGGATATTTTGTTGCCATTACAGCTTCCTCCATATCCTTTTAAGATCACCGATCAAAACGGACAATTGATTTTATTTGATATGATCAGAAAAAAAAACATTGTGATCACTCCCGAAGAGTGGGTGCGCCAGCATTTTGTGCAATATCTTATCAATCAAAAACATTATCCGAAAACACTCATCAGGCTGGAAGGCGGACATAAACTGAATGGAATGGCTAAGCGGTCGGATATAGTGGTCTATAATTCAGCAGGGGAAAAAGTTTTACTTGTTGAATGTAAAGCACCGTCAGTACCTATAGATCAAAAGACTTTTGACCAGGTGGCGCGCTATAACATGGTACACAAAGTAAATTTAATGGCAGTTAGCAATGGCCTGGACCACTACTATTGCCGTATTGATTTTGAAAACCAGGGATACCAGTTTATTGAAGAATTACCCGATTATAGAGATATATGATTAATGCGAATTAAGAATCAAGAACCGAGAGTCAAGAACCAAGAAAATGGCAGCGAACCCATTAAAATGAACAAAGTTAAACAGGTTAAATCGGCGAGCATTGTAAATTAACAAGCTTCTACCTTTTTATCTTGATTCCTGGCTCTAACATCTTGACTCTTGAACCTTGTGATCAATGAATAACAACTAGATGCTGTATTTTTTCCATTAAATATTCAGGTTTAAATGGTTTTGATACGTAATCGTTTATCCCGGCATTAAATATCTGTTCCTTTATATCATGCAAAGCTGCCGCTGTTAAGGCTATAATAGGAATACCGGATTTTTTAGGATCAGGTAGCTTCCTAATCTCCATTGCAGCATCAAAGCCATTTAATACAGGCATTTGCAGGTCCATTAAAATGATGTCAAAATTACCATACTGCAATATTTCTAATGCCCGTTCACCGTTTTCAGCTATGGTTGGGATGATATTCCATTTTAAAAGCAGCTTTTTCATTAGTAATACATTAACCGGATTATCTTCGGCAATCAGCATACGTAAATTACTCATACCTTCATTTTGTTGAAGCAGGAAGGGGGCAACTTCTTCAACAGTTTCAGTAGCTACAGCGAATTCCATATTAAACGAAAACTGCGATCCCTCACCAATTTTACTTGATACTTGCATCTGTAATCCCTGCAGTTCCAATAAACGCTTAACAATAGCTAAACCTAAACCAGTACCTCCATATTGCCTGGTGGAAGTAACAGATTCCTGGGTAAATGGTTCAAAAATACTCTCCAGGTTACTTTTTTCAATGCCAATACCAGTGTCCTTAACAGTAAAATTTACAGTAATAGTATTGTGGCGATTTTCGAAACAAGTAGCGCTTACCCAAATGCTGCCCTCTTTTGTGAATTTTATGGCATTATTTACCAGGTTAAAAAGAATTTGAGTAATTCTGGTGGGATCGCCAAACAGCACTTTATTATTTAACAAAGGGTCAATTTCCAGGTGAAAGGACAAACCTTTTTCTTCTGCTTTTAGCATTTGTGCACCGCAAATATTTTGCATTAATTCAACCAGGTTTAACTTGTTTTTCTCGAACACCACTTTCCCGGCCTCAATTTTATTAAAATCAAGTACATCATTTACAATAGCAAGAAGGTTATTTGCCGAGAATTTTAATACGTTCAGGTTTTCCTTTTGATCTGGTCGTGGGTTAGCCATAATCATCAGGTTACACATACCTATAACCGCATTTAACGGAGTCCGTATTTCGTGGGACATGATAGACAGGAATTCGGATTTTACCTGTGATGATTTTTCGGCCTTTTCAATGGCAGTTTCCAGTTTGTTATTAAGTTCAAGCTGCTCATCGCTGGTTTCTTTAAGTTCTTTTATATTATTTAAAAATGCGCTGTAAAAATAGCTGTGGATATAAATAATAATAATAAAGTTGGCAAATACGCTAATAATAATTGTCGTCTGATCAACCTTTTCCGGCCGGAGCATGATAAAGTAATTATCAAAGTACTGCAGTGATAAAAATACCAATACAGGTATAAGGTTTACCAGTGAATAAAATAATCCCCACTTTTGGCCCAGCATGTAGTAGCTAAAAAGAATTGTTAAAAGTATAACTTGTATGGTAACTATATCAACATTTTGCATGGTGATAAAAACGTTATTTAAGTTAACTAACGTTGCCATGATAAGCAGCGAATGCGATATTTGACGCCATTGTGGCTTGTAAGTCAAATACTTAAATAAAGAGACGGCACAAACTAATACTATTGCAGCAGTAATAGTAAGGATAACTTTGTGTTGGAAATAAACGCTGGTTAATAATCCTGCTACAGCTACAAATACTATCCCAAAGCCGTAGTATAATAAGCGTATCCGTGCCTGTTCAAATATGGATTGATCAGGTGAAAGTATTTTGTTAAGCGAAAAGTTGAAAAACCCAGTTTCTTTACTCATTAATTCCAATTGTCAATCCTGTTAATTTTGAACAATAAAAAACAATAACAAGGAAAGCAAAATTTCCGCGACCCTGAATTGAATTCAATAATTTACAGGAAATCTATATGCAATTAATTAGCCAAAGCTGACAGGTTCTCTTCCAATATTTTTATTTTAGCCTCTGCATCGGCTTTTTTCTTTAACTCAACCTCAATTATAGTAGGTTTTGCATTGTTCATAAAGCGTTCATTACCTAACTTAGAGTTAACAGAGTTTAAAAAGCCAGTTAAATATTCAATCTCTTTTTGCAGCCGGATGCTTTCAGAATATGGATCCAGGCTTTCATTTAAAGGTAAATAGAACTCATCACTCCATACCATAAAGCTTGCAGCACCGCTTATTTTATCAGAAACCATGTGTAGTGCACTGATATTCCCTAATTTTTTTATAATCAATTCATAATTTTTATATGGAACTGTCGAGTTTGCTTTTACAGAAAGTTCCAAAATTTCTTTTTGGGAAATTTGCTTACTGTTACGAATATTTCGTATTTGCGTAATAACCTGTTTTACAGTCTCCATCTCATTTAATAGCTGTGCATTTATTTGCCCATAATTTGGTAATTGGGCAACAATGCAACAGTCATATTCCGCACGTTGTCCAAACAAATCATCATGCCACAGCTCTTCCGAGATAAAAGGCATAAAGGGATGCAGTATTTTTAAAATGTTTTCAAAAAAAATGATCGTACAATTATAGGTTTCACTGTCAATGGGCTGCTGATAACCTGGTTTTATCATTTCCAGATATTCTGAGCAAAAGTTGTCCCAAACCAGCTTATAAGTGGACATCAACGCCTCCGAAATCCGGTATTGAGCAAAGTTCCCCTCAATTTCTACCAATGCCTCATTAAACCTGCTTTCGAACCATTCAATAACAACCTGGTTATTGTTTTTAAGCGTGTCATCAACCGTCCAACCCTTAATCAGCCTGGAGGCATTCCAAACTTTATTAAAAAAGTTACGTCCCCATTCGCAATGACTTTCATCAAACATCAAATCGTTGCCTGCGGGAGAGCTGCGCAGCATTCCTACTCTTACACCATCAGCTCCGTATTTTTCAATCAAATCCAACGGATCTGGTGAATTGCCAAGTGATTTTGACATTTTTCGGCCAAGTTTATCACGAACAATACCGGTTAGGTAAACATTCTTAAACGGAATTTCCCCTCTGAATTCATGTCCGGCCATGATCATCCTTGCCACCCATAAAAACAAAATTTCAGGGGCGGTTACCAGGTCATTTGTTGGATAATAATAATTTATATCTGCATTATTAGGATCTTTAAAACCATCAAATACCGATATCGGCCATAGCCACGAAGAAAACCAGGTATCGAGCACGTCTTCTTCCTGCACTAAATCTTCAGTTGTAAGTTGTGAGTTGTGAGTTGTAAGCAGCTTTGCTTGTTCAAATGCTTCTTCACGGGTTTTAGCAACTACGTACTGCCCGTCTGGTAAATACCATGCCGGTATCTGTTGCCCCCACCAAAGCTGCCGGCTTACGCACCAGTCTTTTATATTCTCCATCCAATGGCGGTAAGTATTGATGAACTTTTCGGGGATCAGTTTTATCTCACCCTCCAAAACATAATCCAAAGCTGGTTTTGCCATTTCATCCATTTTGCAAAACCATTGCATAGAGAGTTTGGGCTCAATTACCGCATCGGTACGCTCTGAAAAGCCAATTTGTGATTTGTAATCTTCTACTTTTTCAAGTGCCCCGGCAGTTTCCAGCAGAACGGCAATCTTTTTACGGGCTGCAAAACGGTCTTCTCCAACTAAAATTTTAGCATTTTCATTGAGTGTTCCATCATCGTTCAAAATATCAATAACAGGCAAGTTATGCTTCTGGCCAAGTTCATAATCGTTCAGGTCGTGCGCAGGAGTGACCTTCAAACAACCTGTACCAAAATCCATAGAAACATATTCATCCAGGATAACCGGAATTTCCCTATTTATAAGCGGTATCAAAACCTTTTTACCATGCAGGTGAAAATATCTCTCGTCATTGGGGTTAATACAGATAGCCGCGTCAGCCATGATAGTTTCAGGCCTTGTAGTAGCTACTGTTAGGAAGTCCGAAGTCCGAAGCCCGGAGTCCGAAGTCAAATCTTTACTTGATACTTGATACTTGATACTTGATACTTTGTACCTGATATAATAAAGCTTCTGATTAACTTCTTTACGGATAACTTCTTCATCAGATACCCCGGTTTTTCCTATAGGGTCCCAGTTTACCATCCGGATACCACGGTATATCAATCCTTTTTTATATAGGTGTATAAAGGTGTCGATCACGGCCTCAGTCAAGTCATCCTCCATGGTAAAACGGGTACGGTCCCAGTCGCAGGATGCACCCAATTTTTTAAGCTGTTCAAGGATAATACCTCCATATTTTTCTTTCCACTCCCAGGCATAGGTCATGAACTCTGAGCGTGTTAAATCTTTTTTGGTAATACCTCGTTCTTTAAGCATAGCTACCACCTTTGCTTCGGTAGCAATACTTGCGTGGTCTGTTCCGGGTACCCAGCAGGCATTTTTACCTTTCATACGGGCACGGCGTATCAACACATCCTGTATGGTATTATTAAGCATATGCCCCATATGCAACACCCCGGTTACATTTGGAGGTGGTATTACTATAGTATATGGCTCACGCTCATCGGGTACAGACTTAAAAAATTTATGCTGTAACCAGTAGCCGTACCACTTTTCTTCGGCTTCTTTTGGCTGATATGTTTTAGAAATATTCATGAAGTACAAAAATACGATTGTTCATGGTTCATAGTTAATAGTTCATGGTTTTTTTGTCCATAGGCCATGGTCAATAGTTCATGGTTTGTATTTATCAATTGATTATAAGACATCTATGGTCCATGGGCTATCGACTATGGACTTCTTCTCATCACAATAATTTTACAATTTAAAAGTTACTCTTAAAGACACAACAGGCTATGAAAATATTGCCTCTGCAACGCTTTTTGAAGGGGATATTAAATAAAGCTAAATTATCATTTTTAATAAAATGGTTTAACCGGTAACATTTCCTTTTACCGTTTTGGGCTTTATTCCATATTTTATTATCTTTAAATTTTCAGTTAAATAGTATGAAATTAAAGTTCACAAACTTAATGTTGATAGGGCTATTATTCCTATCAGCTAACGCCTTTGCTGCCGGTGGTGGAAAAAAGGAGAAACATAAGGCAAAAAGCATCGCTATTCCTCCAAAGAAATTTATTGATCCGGCTAATATGGACCTTTCTGTAAAGCCAGGAGATAACTTCTTTGAGTATGCCAATGGTACCTGGATGAAGGAAAATACTATACCGGCAAAAGAAACCCGATGGGGGAGTTTTAATATCCTTCGCCAGGAAAATACCGACAGACTGCTTGGTTTGTTGAATGAAGTAAGTAAAACATCACACACCAATGGAAGCCTTGAACAGCGCGTTGGTGATCTGTATGCCAGCGGGATGGACAGTGTTACTATTGAAAAATTAAGTTATGACCCCATTAAAGCTGACCTACAGCGCATTGATAACGTAAATAATATTAATAGCGTTATTAATGAAGTTGTTTATGAACGTACTCATGGTGAGGGAAGTCCATTATTTAGCTTTGGCGTTAGCCAGGACTCCAAGCATGTAACAAAACATATTGTTGAGATTGGCCAGGGCGGCACAAGCCTGCCAGACCGGGATTACTATTTAAAAAGCGACGCACGAACTAAAAAAATACAAGACGCATACAGGCAATATATCATTACTTTATTTACTTTAACCGGTACCGGTGAAGATGCAGCTGCTAAAAACGCTGCTATTGTTTTTAATATTGAAGCGGCACTTGCCAAAGTGCAGTTAAGCAGAGTTGCTTTACGTGACCCTAATGTTACTTATAACAAATTTTCGGTTGTCGATTTTAGCAAAACTACCCCGCATTTAAACTGGGTAGCGTTGCTTCCCGAATTAAAAGTCCCAGGACAGGATACGCTGATTGTAGCTGAGCCTGCATTTTTTAAGACTGAGGATGATTTGTTAGCATCAACACCCGTTGAAGATTGGAAAGTTTATCTTAAATGGAATATTTTAAAAGGTTCGGCGTCTGCTTTAAGCTCGCCGTTTGTAAAGGCAAATTTTGCTTTTAGTAGTGCGCTGAGCGGACAAAAAGTACAAACCCCACGTAATGAACGTATGTCGGGCTTAGTTGATGGCAGCGTTGGCGAATTATTAGGTCAGCTATATGTTGCAAAATACTTTACTCCGGCCGCCAAACAGTACATGGTTGACCTTGTAAATAATTTAAAAATAACATTGGGCGAGCGCATTCAAAATTTAATATGGATGAGTGATGCCACAAAAGCCCGTGCATTAAAAAAATTAAATGCTTTTACTGTTAAGATAGGATATCCTGATAAGTGGCAAATTTATGAAGGGTTATCAATTAACCGTGACGATTATGCAGGTAATTTAAGGCGGGTGTCTACCTGGAAATATAATTATATGGTTAGCCAGATCAATAAACCGGTTGACAAAACCCGCTGGGGTATGACACCGCCAACTGTAAATGCTTATTATAATCCCGTAAATAACGAGATTGTATTCCCGGCAGGTATTTTACAGTTCCCATTTTTTGATTTTGGTGCCGATGACGCTGTTAACTACGGTGGTATTGGCGCTGTTATTGGCCATGAAATGACGCATGGTTTTGATGATGAGGGTAGGCAATATGATGCAGATGGCACTTTACGGGATTGGTGGACAAAAGATGACGCTGATAAATTTAAAACACGTGCAGACCAGGTTGTTGCTCAATACAATGCGTTTACTGTGTTAGATACACTCCATGTAAATGGCAAATTAACTTTAGGCGAGAACCTTGCTGATCTGGGCGGTTTAAATGTAGCCTATGCTGCTTTTAAGAAAACCAAAGAAGGGAAATCTCACAAAAAAATTGATGGATTTACACCTGATCAGCGTTTTTTCCTTTCGTGGGCACAGGTATGGAGAGGCACACAACGTCCTGAAGCTGCAGCACAGCGTATATTAGTAGATCCGCATTCTCCTGAGCAATATCGCGCCAACGCTCCTTTAACTAACATTGATGCCTGGTATACCGCATTTGATGTAAAGCCGGGTGATAAAATGTATAAGAAACCGGAAGATAGGACTAACGTTTGGTAAAGCCCCAAAGTTAGACTTACGGAGATTTTAAAACTTCGTAAGTCTGTTATTTTAACGTCTGTTGATAATTTATTAAAGACTGAAATCCAGGAATAACCCCAGTCAGTAGTAAAACTTGGATAAGTAAAAGATCAAGCCGGTAAGTATCTGCCCTAAAAGCAAACCTCGTCGTTGCTGTACGTACTGAGATTTGCAGAATAAACGATTACCAGAATCAGTTAACTAATATCACTTCAGGCTTCATTAATTGCGGCCAAATAAATATTTCACACTGAAGCATGTTGAACGGTTGGCAATAGTAACAACATCCGGAAAAGTAGTCAAAGAGGGTACCGAATTGGTAAAGGTAAATGCAAATTCTATTTTTTTGTCTAATACCACTCCGGCTTGAAAAGCATAATTAGCCCAAAAAGGTTTAAACTTATAAAGGTAATCAACACTGAAACCATTAGAGACTTCTGTATTGCTGGGGATGAATGTATTATTATCTGACAAGCCGCCGTCGATGTATATTTTTAATTTATTTTTATTATAAATATTAAATAAAACTTGTGGCGTTACTGTAATTGTACGTTGAGTAAATGCCAAACTATAGCTGTTGATCGTAGCATTTTCTGCCGTTACGGAATGATCAAACCTGTTATTTGAATAAGAATAAGACAATTCTATCCTGAAAATGATTTGCTGCACACTTGGATTAATAAAAAAGTCGGCTCCCAAACTAATTTTGGGTGTCACTGAATTTGAATATTGTACTGAATTAGCAGGTATGGCTGGGTTGAAACTGCCATAAGTATATGCTGTTGTTATACTGTTTGCGCCAACACCCGCAAATAACCTGATAACTGATGGCTTTTTATTAGCCTTGTGACTCTCATTTGGTTTATAAACCCCATCATTGTTTATTAAGTTAACAATTTTTTCAAGGTCAGCTTTGTTAAACATCACATCATTTATTTTGCTTACTAATTGTGGGTTTCCGCCATTAAATTTGTTATTGTACAATAGTAATTGCCCTCGGTATATGTAATGCTCAACAATACTCGTTGCTGCATCTTCATAATAGGGGTAGTATTTTAACTCAACCGGCGGTCCATTTGTTTCGGCGATAAAAAACCTATTTTTACTTGGTTCATTATTATAAAAAAGAGTGATGTGCCGACCGGTAATTAATGGTTCTAAAAACACCGCTCCATTTGTAGTACTTGTATCCAGGCCACCAGGCAAATTAGGAACGACGTTTTTGTTCGTGCTTATGGAGCCAACGTAGCTAACATAATCCTCAAATCCGGTTATCTGAAACGCCTTGATGTCCAAAGCGGTAAATTGCTGCATAGCCTTATCATCTTTACTTACCTTAAATTTAATAGCTACAGGAGAATAACTCGACTCGTTGTAATTAATGTATCCCCTTAAAGTGTCGCCATTGTTTTTTAAAATATAGCCTTGTTGATAATTTGATTGAGCAAAAATAACTGATGGCAAAGCTGCAAGCAGATAGATGTAAAGCAGTTTCATTATTGTGAAGGTCTTAGTTGTTAAGTTTAAGTCCTTAAATATAACAACTAAAATATCGCTGTGCAATTCTTTCAACGAAAAGACTTGCGAAGTTTTCAAAACTTCGCAAGTCTGATTATTTCCTTAAAATATCGCTTCTGCAATTCTTTTAGTAGGGCCAGGGTTGCTCATGGTATAAAAATGAAGCACTGGTACGCCAAACTCTATCAGTTCTTTACATTGGGCTATCATCCATTCAATACCTGCATCCTTTACTTCTTTTTCTGATTTACAGGCATGTACGGCATCGCTCAAATCGTCGGGTATATCAATATGAAATATTTTAGGCAAACTAATCAATTGTTTGGATGAGGTAATAGGCTTTAACCCCGGTATAATTGGAACGTTAATGCCATTTTCGCGGCACTGCTTTACAAACTCACAGTACTTTTTATTATCAAAAAACATCTGGGTAACAATAAAATCAGCGCCCATATCAACCTTTTGTTTTAAGTACTTAAAGTCGGTTTTTAAGTTAGGTGCTTCAAAATGTTTTTCGGGATAACCTGCAACACCAATGCAAAAATTAGCTTTAACTACTTCATGGTCTTCGTATAAATATTTACCCTTATTCATATCAGCTACCTGCTGTAATAAATCTGTAGCATATGAGTGACCGCCAGGGGTGGGTATAAAAGAGCTATCAGCATGGCGGGCATCACCGCGTAAAACCAGCACATTATCAATTCCCAAAAATTGAAGATCGATCAGCGCATTTTCTGTTTCTTCTTTTGTAAAACCACCGCATATCAAATGGGGAACAGCATCTACTTTATAACGGTTCATGATTGCCGCACAAATGGCTACAGTTCCCGGGCGCTTACGATAAGCCACTTTTTCGAGCAGACCATTATCATGCTGCTTATAAATGTAATCTTCCCTATGATAAGTTACATCAATAAACGGCGGATTAAACTCCATCAACGGGTCTATCGCATCATAAATGCCCTGTATGCTTTGCCCTTTAATAGGTGGTAAAAGTTCAAACGAAAAAAGTGTTTTGCCTTTGGCGTTGTGAATATGTTCGGTTATTTTCATTTAGTAATTTTCCCTTTTGTCATTGCGAGGAACGAAGCAATCTCGTAGCCGTGCATGACCGTTATGCATTAGTTCGCGATTGCTTCGTTCCTCGCAATGACAAATCTCTTATTTTATCTGTTTATATCAATATGCCAAATTCGGCCCCAGCCATCTTTCTATTTCTTCTATCGATAAATTTTTCCGCACTGCATAATCCTCCACTTGGTCTTTACTTATCTTCCCTAGCCCAAAATACCTTGCCTGCGGATGTGCGAAATAAAACCCGCTTACTGATGCGGCCGGTGTCATGGCTAAACTTTCGGTAAGGTGCATATGCGCATTTTCTTCAGCTTTTAACAGCTCAAATAAAGTAGTTTTTTCGGTATGATCGGGACAAGCTGGATACCCTGGCGCCGGACGGATACCCTGGTATTCTTCTTTTATCAGTTCATCGGTGCCAAGTTGCTCACTTTTTGCATATCCCCAGTATTCTTTTCGTACCAGTTCGTGCATTTTTTCAGCAAATGCTTCCGCTAAACGGTCGGCAAGGGCTTTGGCCATAATGCTGTTATAATCGTCGTGGTCGCGTTCAAATTCTGCCACTAATTCATCACAACCAATACCTGTTGTAACGGCAAAGCCTCCCCAATAATCGGGTATGCCGCTGTCTTTCGGTGCGATAAAATCGGCTAAAGCGTAATACGGTTCGCCTTTTACCTTTTCAGCCTGCTGACGTAGTGTATGTATCCTTGTAAGTAAAGTTTTACGGCTATCGTCGGTATAAACCTCAATATCATCGCCAATACTGTTAGCAGGCCAAAAGCCGATTACGCCGTTCGCCTGTAGCAATTTCTCTTTAACTATTTTCTTTAACAGCACCTGTGCATCATCATATAGCTTTTTGGCTTCTACTCCTACATATTTGTCATTAAATATTTTGGGATAGCTGCCGCGCAGTTCCCAGGTATGGAAAAATGGGGTCCAGTCTATATAAGGTACCAGTTCCTCTAAAGGATAAGCTTCAAGAACTTTAGTGCCGGTAAAGGTTGGTTTTGGTGCGATATCACCATCCAAACTTATCTGGAACTTTGAGCTTCTTGCATCTCCAATACTGATAAAGCGTTTATCAGAACGTTTGTTTAAATGGGCTTCACGCGCTTTTGCGTATTCCTCTTTTATCCCCTTGGTATAAGGGCCACGCTGGTCCTTATTCATCAAACTGCTGCAAACTGTTACACTCCTGGACGCATCCAAAACATGAATAGCCGGACCTGAATAATGAGGGTCAACTTTTACGGCAGCATGAATGCGCGAGGTGGTAGCACCGCCAATAATCAGCGGAATAGTAAAGCCTTCGCGTTCCATTTCTTTGGCAAAATGCACCATTTCATCAAGTGATGGTGTAATTAAACCACTTAAGCCAATAATATCAACATTATGCTTTTTAGCTTCTTCTATAATCCTTTGTGCAGGAACCATCACACCAAGGTCAATTACTTCAAAGTTATTGCAGGCTAAAACCACGCCTACAATGTTTTTACCAATGTCATGCACATCGCCTTTTACTGTAGCCATTAAAACTTTCCCCGCATTAGCCCTGCTTCCACTTGAATCTTCTCCGGCATCAATAACCCGTTGCTTTTCCAACTCGATAAATGGTAATAAATAAGCAACTGCTTTTTTCATTACACGGGCTGATTTTACTACCTGCGGCAAAAACATTTTACCGGCGCCAAACAAGTCGCCTACTATGTTCATTCCGTCCATTAACGGGCCTTCTATAACCTCTAATGGTTTATCATAAGCCTGTCTTGCTTCCTCTACATCATCATCAAGATATTCAATAATTCCCTTTACCAGTGCATGAGATAAGCGCTCTGCTACAGGACCTTTGCGCCATTCTTCATCACGTACTATCTCTTTACCCTTGCTTTTTATAGTATCGGCAAACTCAACCAAACGCTCTGTAGCATCATCACGACGGTTAAGCAAAACATCCTCAACAAGTTCTAATAAATCTTTTGGTATTTCTTCATATACTTCGAGCATACCTGCGTTTACAATACCCATATCCAGACCTGCTTTAATGGCATGGTATAAAAATGCAGAGTGCATCGCTTCGCGAACAACATTATTTCCCCGGAAGGAGAACGAGATATTACTTACCCCTCCGCTCACTTTAGCATACGGTAAATTTGCTTTTATCCAACGGGTAGCTTCAATAAAGTCGACCGCATAGTTATTATGCTCTTCAAGTCCGGTTGCTACGGTTAGTATATTTGGATCGAAAATAATATCCTGTGGCGGAAAACCGACTTCATTTACTAAAATATTATAGGAGCGTTCACAAATTTCCTTACGGCGATCTAGCGAATCTGCCTGGCCTTTTTCGTCAAAAGCCATAACAACAGTTGCCGCGCCATAGCTTAATATTTTTCGCGCATGCTCTTTAAATTTTTCTTCACCCTCTTTTAAAGAAATGGAATTAACAATCCCTTTACCTTGCAAGCATTTTAAACCTGCTTCTATAACTGTCCATTTAGATGAATCGATCATAATAGGCAATTTGGCAATATCAGGCTCGGACGCTACCAGGTTAAGGAACTTAACCATTACAGCTTCCGAATCGATCATGCCTTCATCCATATTTATGTCGATCACCTGTGCACCACCTTCAACCTGCTGCAGAGCTACAGCTAATGCAGCTTCGTAATCTTCAGCCAATATCAATTTCGAAAACTTTGGCGAGCCGGTTATATTCGTACGTTCGCCTATGTTTGCAAAATTAGCTTCTGGTGTAAGTGTAACCGCTTCCAAGCCGCTTAACCGTAAATAAGGTTCAATTACCGGTTTTATGCGGGGAGGATATTTGGCCGCTTTTTCAGCAATGCAACGTATATGCTCAGGTGTTGTTCCGCAGCAGCCACCAACAATATTTGTTAGGCCGGCTTTCATAAAATCATCAACCTGATGGGCGGTTTCATGGGCGGTTTCATCATACTGCCCAAACTCGTTTGGTAAACCGGCGTTCGGATAGGCTGAAATAAATACATCAGCCTTTTCGGATAATTCCTGCAGGTGCGGACGCATTTCCTTTGCACCTAAAGCACAGTTTAACCCCACAGATAACAAATTGGCATGACGCACAGAATTCCAGAAAGCCTCAACCGTTTGGCCAGAAAGTGTACGACCAGAGGCATCGGTAATAGTCCCCGAAATCATAATTGGCAGGTGTTCGCCCGACTCATCAGCGTACCTGTTTATGGCAAATAATGCTGCTTTAGCGTTAAGTGTATCAAATATGGTTTCAATTAATAACACATCAGCGCCACCATCAACAAGGCCGCGAACCTGGTCGTAGTAGGCTTCGGCAAGATCATCAAATGAAACGGCACGATAGCCGGGATCATTAACATCTGGCGACAGCGATGCGGTTCTGTTAGTCGGACCAACGGCACCAGCTACAAAACGGGGTTTACCCGGTGTTTTTTTATTGTATTCGTCAACCACCTCACGGGCTATGCGCGCACCTTCATAGCTAAGTTCATATGCAAGTTCTTCCAGGTGATAATCGGCCAAAGAAATTCGTTGCGTACTGAAGGTATTGGTTTCAATAATATCAGCGCCTGCATCCAGGTATTCGGCATGGATGGCTTTGATCACATCAGGACGCGTTATATTCAGCAGGTCGTTATTGCCTTTAAGATCAGAAGCATGATCACGAAAACGGTCGCCACGAAAATCCTCCTCGGATAATTCGTACCGCTGTATCATAGTACCCATTGCCCCGTCAATAACCAGGATGCGTTTTTCTAATTCTTTTTTAATATCCATTTGAAGTATCAAGTAGCTAGTATCAAGTAGCAAGTACGAAAATTATCTATTAGTTGGTTACAATTAATATAAGTGTAAATAGCAGGGGTTCTATCTTGATACTTGATACTAACTACTTGATACTAAAATAAAGCTTATATCGAAAAGTCGGGTGTTTAGTGACTTTCGCTTATCTTTCTTGTCCACCACAGGCGGATCAAGTAGAATGTAGCACCTTGTAAGCACAGGTTGCCAAGACTTCGCAGGGTCTAATCCCTCCGTCTTTCTCCATAAGCGTCACAAAGATGCGTAATAAACAATTAAAATGCAAGAAAAGAGAAACAAGAAACAAGAATCAAGAGACAAGAATGAAATGGTCAATTTTAAATTTAACGCATAAAAAAAGCTGTCTGTAAATAACAGACAGCTTTTAATAACAATTTATTTCTTCTTCTATTACCTTCTTCTGCCGAAAACACGCAGTAACATCAGGAATAAGTTAATAAAGTCAAGATATAAGGTTAAGCCACCCATCAAAGCCATCTTTGACGCGTTTGCTTCGCCGTAAACTAAACCGGCACCTATGTTTTTTAGTTTTTGCACGTCGTAAGCGGTTAAGCCAACAAATACGGCAACACCAATATAGCTGATCAGCATGTCTAAACCAGAGCTGTGTAAAAACATGTTTACTAAGCTTGCTACAACAATACCTATCAAAAACATAATCAGTATAGAACCAAATTTAGTAAGGTCCTGCTTTGTAGTATATCCGGCTATAGCCATAACACCAAAAACTACTGAGGTTGTTAAAAATACACCTAATACTGACGCTGATGTAAAAGCTAAAAGTATAAAACTTAAACTTATACCCGTTAACGCAGCGTAAGCGATAAAGAGCAATGAAAGTACTGGATAAGAAATGCGGTTAAGGCCAAAGCTCATTAGCATAACAAATGCAAGCGGGGCAAACATAACTACATAAGCCAAACCGGATAGTTGTCCGGTAGTACCGTCAACCAATGTTTGAAGTAATGCAGGTGTGCTCATAAAAACATAGGCACACAATGCCGATATACCTAAAGCGGCAAACATCCATAAAAATACATTGGCAATAAATTTACGTGACGCATCGGCATCGCCTAATTGTATTACGTTGTCATAAACGTAGTCAGGATTATTATTTTCCATTTTTTTATTAAAATTTTTTAATTAACACAAATTTACGTATAGATGAGTGATTTAGATACAATTATTTGTAAATAGTTTATTTGAAGAAGTCCGAAAGTCGGAAAAGTCAGTAAAGTCCGAAAGACTTATGGGGTTTTTTATCTTTCGGACTTTACTGACTCCTTTAATTCAATCTCTTTATCAGCTGTTCTTCAACTTTTTTAAATACCTGTATGGGTTTTAAGGTACGCCAGCCCAGGTCATCTAGCACGCCGCCAAAGTTTATATAGTAATCAATATTGTTTCGTTTAAACTCATCGATCACATGGTTTCTGAAATTTATACCCGCTATCCAACCGTCTTCAACTTCCTGGAACCATTCTTCATAATAACAATCATCGGAGGAGTGAAAGTTAAGTACATTTTCGCCAATCAGTATAAAATGATTAATGCCGTTGGCTATCATTAATTCAATAAGCTCACGCTTAAGCAGCATAATATCATTATTTATGGCATCATTCCATTCGCCTATAAACTCTATGATGGTGTATGAACGTTCGTAATCAACAAATAATACCTTAAGGTATAAAGTATTTGAACCAAACGTATCCCACTGCGGGTGTAAAAGGTAGTTATATACCTGTTTATCAAACTCAAACTCGTTATATTGGGTTGCATAAAAAGGAGAATACTGATCCTCCGATGCTATATAATCATCCCGCCATTTGTAATATGGTTCTATCTCGTGCATTTAGCCCCCTCTAAATCTCCCCCGCCAGCTGGCGGGGAGACTTTTTAATTACTCAAATTTAATTATTTATCTTCCAGATTGCACAGCCTAAAACAATCTGCACATCAGCACATTTTCTTATTTGTACATCTGCATATCCGCACACTATTCAAACTTGTTTAAACGCATCTACAGCCTTTCTGACACTTCCATATTTTTTAAGCAAGCTGGCAGCAGTAAATTCATCCATTCCCGTTTCTTTCATTATCATTTGTGTACCGCGGTTTACCAGTTTAAAATTAGTCAATTGCATATCAACCATTTTATTGCCTTTTACCCTTCCCAATTTTATCATTACACTGGTAGTAAACATATTTAAAACCAGCTTTTGGGCTGTTCCGGCTTTCATGCGGGTTGACCCTGTCAAAAATTCAGGCCCTGTAATTACTTCAACCGGATATTTTGCTGCCGAGGCAACAGGGCTGCCATTATTACAAACTATACAGCCGGTTGTTATTTTGCGCTCGTTTGCCGCTTTTAAGCCACCTATTACGTATGGTGTTGTACCCGATGCCGCTATCCCTACCAGCACATCTTTTTCGTTAATTTTATATTCACAAAGATCAATCCAAGCCTGTTCACTGTCATCCTCAGCAAATTCAACCGCTTTGCGGATAGCGCCGTCGCCACCTGCAATTATCCCTACAACCATATCAAAAGGAACCCCAAATGTTGGCGGGCATTCTGATGCATCTACCACTCCAAGGCGACCGCTCGTACCTGCGCCAATATAAAAAAGCCTGCCGCCTTCTTTCATTTTAGCAACAGTAACGGTTACCAGTTTTTCTATTTGCGGCAATGCTTTCGCAACAGCATTTGGAACCGTTTGGTCTTCTTTATTTATATTTTGAAGAATTTCCATTACAGACATCTGTTCCAGGTTGTTGTAATGAGAATCTTTTTCGGTTATAGTTTCCATTCAAGATAATAATTTTTGCAAAATTCGGGAAAAATGTTGAGAATCCTGAAACTTGAGATACTAGATTTAAGAAATTAGAAATTTAAACTTTTTCTCATCCCGGGGTAAAAATGTTGTCTCAAATCTTATATCCGACATCTCATATCTAATTAACAATCTGTAACTTTGAAGCAAAATCAATGAAGAAAAATACAGGTATAATTTTCAGGTCGGTAATTTTGCTTTTGCTGGGCATAACTATTGGCTTGCTGATTGGCGACAACAGTCTTATAAACCACAACCTGGATTTTTCGTTAACAGGGAATAATAAAATATCAAAGGTTTTAAATCTGGTAAAACAGAAATATGTTGACTCAGTAAATGCTGACAGCATAGAGGGTGTAACCGTAAATAATTTATTGCAAAACCTTGATCCGCATTCGCTTTATTTACCACCCCAACAGGCGGAATCAATAAATGAACGTTTGGAGGGGGGATTTAATGGCATAGGTTTAGAGTATTTGCTGCTACGTGATACCCTTTTTATAACACAGGTTTATCCGGCAGGCCCGGCTGCTATGGCCGGATTAATACCGGGAGATAAAGTTATTGATGTTAACAGCAAGAAATTTTCGGGCACACATCTTACCGTAGATCGTGTAAATAAAGCTTTTAAGGCTGATATGGATCACGAAATATTGCTGTCAGTTTTACTTCCCGATAAAAAAGTAATAAAACTTTATTCTATAAAACGCGGACATGTTGATTTAAGCAGCCTTGATGCAGCTTACATGGCTGCACCGGGAGTTGGATATATAAAGATCAGCAAATTTGCCTTAACTACAGATGCTGATTTTCGGACAGCTTTGAGTAAACTTAAAGAACAGGGTATGCAAAAGCTTGTGCTGGATATCAGGAATAACGGCGGCGGTTACCTTAACGCTGCAACTGCACTCGCTGACGAGTTTTTAAAAAAAGACAGGCTTATAGTTTATACTAAGGGTGTGCATGAGGAACGTAAAGACTATTTTGCGACAGATTTAGGGGAATTTCAACATGGAAAATTAGCAGTAATAATTAATGAATATTCCGCTTCGGCAAGTGAGATACTGGCCGGGGCATTACAAGATCTTGACAGGGCCGTCATTGTTGGTCGCCGGTCCTTTGGAAAAGGATTAGTACAACAGCAATTCCCTTTTGGAGATGGTTCGGCTGTTAATTTAACCGTAGCAAGATATTATACTCCTTCAGGCCGGTCTATACAAAAATCATATAGATATGGGGTTGAAAGCTATCATGATGAAATTGCACAACGGATGCGAAAAGGCGAGTTTTTTTCGGAACAAAGTAATTTAAATGATAGCATTTTTAAAAAGCCTTCACCCTACCGTACAATAAACGGCCGGAAGGTGTTTAGTGGAGGCGGCATTATGCCCGACGTATTTGTACCGGCTGATTCTACCGAAAGCACAACGCTGGTACACGAATTAAGTAACCAGCAGCTTTTCACAACTTATATTATCGATAAGCTGCAACCTGCTTTAAACAAATTTGCTTCGGCCGACATCTTTCAAAAACAGTATACAGTAAGTGACGATGAGTTAGACGACTTCATTTTATATGCCTCGAAAACGATAAAAGAAATGGATTCGCATGAATTGCTGATTTCCAAACCAACTATAAAAACATATCTGAAAGCTTTTGCAGCCCGCTTTAAATGGGGTGACAATGCCTTCTTCGAGGCGCTTAACAGCGATGATGTTACCTTGAAAAAAGCCGTGGAAGCGGTGAATTGATGTGCAGATTTCAGATGTGCGAATGTGCAGATGTTTTTGATTTTTCAATTTGCACATTTGTAATCTGCACATTCGCACATCAATTACTCAATTCGCACATCTGAAATTTGCACATCTGCACATCAAAATTACTTCTGTCTAAACCAAACCTGTATCGGTGCGCCTGAAAATTCAAAGTTTTCTCTTATTTTATTTTCAATGAAGCGGTAATATGGTTCTTTTACATATTGAGGTAAATTGCAGAAAAAGGCAAACATTGGCGACGTTCCTGCTATCTGCGTGATGTATTTTATCTTCACATACTTACCTTTAATAGATGGTGGTGGATAGTTTTCAATGATGGGGAGCATTACCTCGTTCAATTTTGAGGTAGGTATTTTCCTGATCTTGTTCTGGTATACGGTATTTGCAACATCAATTACTTTTAAAACCCTTTGCTTTTCGGTAACCGATGTAAAAACAATTGGCACATCTGTAAAGGGAGCAATTTTATCTTTTATCTGTTCTTCAAAAACTTTGATGGTTTTGTTGTTCTTTTCAATCAAATCCCATTTGTTTACTACGATAACAATGCCTTTTTTATTTTTTTCGGCAAGATGAAAAATATTGATATCCTGCGATTCTATTCCTTCAACAGCATCAATCATCAAAATTACTACATCGGCTTCTTCCAAAGCTTTGATGGTTCGCATCACCGAATAAAACTCAATATTTTCCTTAACCTTGGTTTTTTTACGAAGCCCTGCAGTATCAATCAGCATAAAGTTATGCCCGTATTGATTGTAATGGATATGAATAGAATCGCGGGTAGTACCTGCAATCGGAGTCACAATATTACGCTCTTTACCAATCAATGAATTAATTATAGATGATTTACCAACATTAGGACGGCCTACAATGGCATACTTGGGTAGCGTGTTTTCTTCAAGCGGTTCATCATCAAAATGTTTTACTACCTCGTCAAGCAGTTCGCCGGTACCAGAACCGGTCATTGATGAAATATTGTAAAGTTCACCTAATCCCAAACTATAGAACACCATGGAATCTGCCAGTTGCGAGGTATTATCCATTTTGTTTACCACAACAAAAACAGGTTTTTTGCCTTTACGGAGGAGGTTGGCAATCTCATCATCCAGGTCGGTAATTCCGGTTGTTACGTCAACAACAAACAAAATAACGGTAGCCTCTTCAATAGCTATAATCACCTGCTCCCGTATTGCGGCCTCAAATACATCAACCGAATTTGCAACATACCCACCGGTATCAATTACTGTAAAAGAGCGGCCTACCCATTCTGATACCCCGTAATGCCTGTCGCGGGTTACACCGCTAACATCATCTACAATAGCTTTGCGTGTTTCGGTTAAACGGTTATATAAAGTTGATTTGCCTACATTGGGCCTGCCCACTATGGCTACTATATTGCTCATTTCGATTTAAGATTTTAGATTTACGAATTACGATTTGGCCAATCCAAACTGCATACATAAATCATATGCTAATTTACAAATCCGATAAACATAAATCTAAAATCGAAATTCGTAAATCGTAATTCATTTAGCTTTCGTATCCGAATTTCTTCAGGTAATTTTTTTTACTGCGCCAATCGGGGATAACTTTTACAAACATCTCCAGGAATATCTTTTTCTGGAAAAACTCTTCCATATCCCGACGGGCGTAGGTGCCTACAATTTTTAACATTTCCCCGCCCTTGCCTATAATAATATTCTTTTGCGAATCGCGCTCTACAATTATCTCAGCACTTATACGGTGTAATGTTTCGCCTTCAACAAAAGCGGTTATAATTACTTCGGTGCTGTACGGTATTTCTTTTTTATATTGTTTAAATACCTGCGCTCTTATCATTTCTGAAGCAAAAAAGCGGTCGTTACGGTCTGTCAACGCATCCTTTTCATAATAAGCAGGATGCTCTGGCAAATGCTCTATTACAAAATTCATTACCGAGATCACGTTATGATCGTGCAGGGCCGAAATAGCAAATACCGCTTTGGGATTTAACTTCTCCTGCCAGTAATCTACCTTTTTCTTTACCGTTTCCTCGTCCGACTGGTCGATCTTGTTGATTAATACGGCAAGCGGCGCTAATGAGCCTTCCAGCTTTTTTAACACGTCGGCTTCATCATACTCTTCATAAATATCAGTTACCAGTAAAATAAGGTCGGCATCAACTATGGAGCCATCTACCTGGTGCATCATACTTTCGTGCAAGGCATAGTGCGGTTTTATGATGCCAGGGGTATCTGAAAACACGATCTGGTAATTTTCATCGTTTACAATACCCAGGATTCGATGCCGTGTGGTTTGTGCCTTTGGCGTGATGATAGACATTTTTTCGCCTACAAGCGCATTCATAAGGGTTGATTTACCCGCGTTGGGCTTACCAATAATGCTTACAAAACCTGCTTTATGCGACATAAAAATAAATTAAAATATAATTTGGACTGCAAAGAAACGAATTATATCTTTGCAGTCCAATTAAAAGGGAGCGCAAATTGCATTTTTGATATTGGGAAACACTTTTTGCAGTAATGAAGCAGATCGTAAAAATAAAAAAATAGTGCGGGATGGAGCAGTTGGTAGCTCGTCGGGCTCATAACCCGAAGGTCGTAGGTTCGAGTCCTGCTCCCGCTACCTTAATTTTAAGTCCAAAGCCTTTAGTCGAGAGATTAAAGGCTTTTTTTTGTTTGGTACAGTTTTACTTAATTCTCTAAACGGGCGATTTGTCACCTTTATCAAAATTTAGCAAATCATTAGGATTTAGAAATGTTATCTTTGAGATACCAGCATTACTTTTAGCAGGAAAATGGATTTACCAGCACTTATAAACCGGTATAAAAGCCTGGGCATTGATGATGTTATAGATCATGCAAAATTTAACCTGATCTCTATCGTTTATAATTCAACTAAAATTGAGGGCTCTACCTTAACCGAAGTGGAAACACAGGTTTTGATCAATGAGGGGCTTACCCCCAAAGGCAAGCCCCTGCACGATAGTTTGATGGTTACCGATCATTATGCGTCGCTATTGTTCACCTTGAATGCAGCTAAGGAAAAAAGGGATATCACCGTAAATTTCATAAAGGAGATCAACGCGCTGGTTTTAAAAAGTACAGGGAAAACATATAATACTGTATTTGGAACAATAGATGCTGCAACAGGTGCATTTAGAAAAGGCAATGTTTCGGCAGGTGCAACTTATTTTCCTAATTATGATAAGGTTGAAACGCTTACCAGTCAAATGGCTGTTAAGGTTAATAACTTATTAAAAAAAACAAATTCCATAACTGACCAATTAAACCTCTCTTTCGATATTCATTTTAATTTGGTAAGCATACACCCCTTTTATGATGGCAATGGCCGTACATCACGGTTATTGATGAATTATATACAAGCTTATTATAATTTGCCGCTCGCCATTGTTCATAGCGGCACCAAAGCAGAGTATATCCAGGCCTTAATTGATACCCGGGAAAAAGATGATATTCGAATTTTGAGGGATTTTATGGCTTCCGAATATGCGGCGCTGCTTGAAAATGAAATTAAAAAATTTGAGGAGATTGCCCAGCCGAAAAAAGGCAAGGGGTTTAATTTGATGTTTTAGGGGGTTATGCTTGCGCTACTTTTTTAAGTTAAAAGCCTCAAGTCGAAAGATTTGAGGCTTTTTTGTTAAAGATGTCTCGTCCTAAGAAAAGTTGACTAAAATCAAGTCAACAAATGGAAACAGAGACAATTAAATCAGAAAAACGAACCCCACGTACGCGGTTCAGCCAGGCCTTCAAAAAGAAGGTAGTTGCAGAATT
>JAQBOA010000063.1 GCA_028288305.1 Mucilaginibacter sp. | reverse complement strand
CTTAAGGATGAATTATCTTCAATGCTGAATAGCAGGGTTTTCCCGGCATTATCTACAAAGTCACCTTTAAATACATTGCGGGCTGTAACCACACCATTAAATGGTGAACGGATAATAAGGTAGTCTTCAATAGCTTGATTAGCCTGGGTTGCAGAACGGGATGCCTGGTAAACTGAACTGTCGGTTTTCATTTGATTGCGTGCAATATCCAACTCGTTATCAGCCACTGCCCCCGGCGTTTGAGCTGCCTTGAGTAATCTTAAATAAGTTATTCTGCTCGATTCGTATTTTGCCTTTGCACCCATACTGTTGCTTTGGCTTTGGGCTTGCGTTGCCTTTAATTCCGGCGCATCAAGAATGCACAGAATTTGTCCTTTTTTAACCAAAGTCCCGATATCCACTTTTACTTCCCGCACATAGCCTGGAGTACGGGCATAAATATTTGCGCGGTCAAAAGGAATAATTTCTCCGGTTAAGCTGAGTTTATTGGTAACCGGTTCCAATTTCAATGTTAGCAGTTTAACAACAGGTTTTTCCGGCACACCCTGCGGTATGGCCTTTTCGGATTGGTTATGCCCGCAAGCAGCCAGCAGACAAACCGACATTAAGAATATAATATTTATAGCTTTCATAATTGATTTTCGGTTAAAAGGTGATACTTGCCTTGGGGGTCATCCGGGTCTAAAGAAATAACGGGCACCGGACGGTTTCCAATTGAGGACTGATAAATTAACGGTAATAAAACTAAACTGGAAAACATAGAAAAAAGAAGCCCGCCGATTACCGCTATTCCTAAAGGCGAGGTTTGGTCTCCTCCCTCGCCTATGCCCAGTGCCATTGGGATCATGCCTGCAATCATGGCAAAACTGGTCATTATGATCGGCCTGATCCTGTCCTTTATACCTATCAGATAAGGCTCCCTTAATTTTTCCTTTCTGTATTTTTCTGCCTGTGTTACAAACAGGATCGCATTGGCTACTGCTACACCAATGGCCATGATACAACCCATATAAGACTGTATGTTCAAGGTTTTTCCACATATCCATAGTAACAGAAAACTGCCCGTTATTATGCCTGGAATAATTGCTATCACAACCAGGGAAAGTCTGAATGACTGAAAATTTACCGCAAGCATCAGGAAGATCACCACGATAGCCAATAAGATACCCTGTTGTAATTCCTGGAAAGTTTGCAAAAATACTTCTGCCTGGCCCTGCTGCTGTATCTTTAGGCCTTCCGGTAGTTTGCCCGCCCCGGCGATGATCTTGTCAATATCATTTATCGCCGCGCCCAGCGCTTTGCCTTGTAAGTTAGCGGTAATCGTGATAAACCGTTTTTGGTTTAAACGGTCATATTCTCCTTCCACGTTGCCCATCTTCCAGGTGGCTACATCGCGCATGTAAATCTGTTTGCCCCCTTTGGAACTCAGGAGTATATTATCTACCTGGCCGGGGTCATTCATTACGAATTCCGGTACCTGCACCTGTACCTGGTAAGCGGTTCCTGCGGATTTATCCACCCAATAATTTGGCTGTGTAAAACGGCTTGATGAGGTGGCGGCAGCTAATGATTTACCTGCATCCTCCACCGTTAATCCCAGTTGCCCCAACTTAACCCGGTCAAATTCAATTTTCATGGCAGGATAATTCTGGGGTGCGCCGTAGGTAATATCTCTTAAATAAGGCAATGTTTTGAGCTGCTCAACAAGCTTTTTGCCAAATTCCCTATTTTGAATCAGGCTTTTTCCCAAAACCTGTACTTGTATAGGTGTGCCCGTACCCTGGCTCATAACCTGATCCACCAGGCCTGCCGGTTCAAAAGACAGGTGCACACCCGGCATTTCTTTAAGGGCTATTTTACGCAAGGCTTCTTTAAAATCATCTAAATGTATGCCAGCACCTTGAATAAATTTCACTTTCATTACCGCTTCTTCGGGTCCGCTTGTCCATAAATGGATTGCACTGACTGGATAACTTGATGGCAGCAGGCCAACATACGCGGAAGATATAGCAATTTTGTTGCCCCCTGCAAGGCTGTCGATCAGATGCAATAGCTGTTTGGTTTTTGTTTCAGTACGCTCAATCCGGCTGCCTTCGGGTAGTCTTAGCCTGACCTGGAATTGCCCCGCATCCACTTTTGGGAATAGCTCTTTGCCTATGGTGAAAAACAAAATTCCGGCTAACAAGACGGATAAGATAAGATAAACAGGTATGAAAACATTCCTGGCCGGTGAAAGACGGTGAATCAGTCGTTCATGTCTTTCTTTAAACTTGGTCATTCGCTTGCCTTCTTTTGCGCTTTCTGCCAGATGATCCTTAAAAAGCCAGTTGGCGATTACCGGTACAAAAGACTGTGACAATAAAAAAGAAGCGATCATAGCAAAGCCAACCGATAAAGAAAGCGGCAAAAACATGGCTTTAGGAATTCCCGACATGAAAAAAGCCGGAAAAAATACAGCAAGGATACAAAGTAGGATCAATAGTTTTGGTAAAGCGATTTCTTTACACGCTTCAAGGATAGCTCGTCCTTTTTGCTCTCCTTTTTCCTGGTGATGATGGATGTTTTCTATTGTCACCGTGGCTTCATCCACTAAAATGCCAATGGCGAGCGCCAAACCGCCCAGCGTCATGATATTGATCGTTTGTCCAAATAGCTTCAGACAAATGACGGCCGATAGCAGCGCAAGTGGTATAGTCAGAACCACAATGAGCGAGCCACGCCAATCGCGCAGGAACAATAACACCATTAACCCGGTTAATAATGCGCCCAAAATGCCCTCTGTCATCAAACTTTTCAGTGAGTTGATCACATAACCAGACTGGTCAAATTCATAGCTTACCTTTATGTCAGCCGGAATAGCCGCCTGCATATCCGGTAATGCAGTTTTTACTTTTTGCACCACATCCCAGGTGGAAGCATCGGCGCGTTTGGTGACAGGAATATAAACAGATCGTTTGCCATTGATAAGTGCATAACCCGAGGTAACATCCCCGCCATTATCAATTTGCGCCAGATCATGAACATAAATGGCTGGACCACTTCCTGTTTTTAGAGGAATATTGCCCAAATCCTGGATATTATCTACTACTGTGTTTTGCGGAACAATCAGCATTTGATCGCCTACACGTAAATTGCCTGCCGGTATGATTGTATTTCCTTTAGCAATAGCGGTTACTAACTCATCTGGACTAATCCCATAACTCCGCATTTTGTTAGGATCAGCTTTAATCAGAACAGATCGCTGATTACCGCCAAACGGCGGCGGTGCTGAAACACCCGGAAGTGTAGAGAACATAGGCCTTACCTTAAATAAAGCAAGGTCCGATACTTCGGCTAAAGATCGTGTTGGACTGCTGAAAACCAATTGGCCTACAGCAACACTTCCTCCATCAAAACGTGTAACAAAAGGAGACACAGTTCCGGGCGGCATAAAAGCCCTTGCACGGTTTACCATAGCAACTACTTCTGCCGATGCTTGCCCCATATCAGTCCCTTCATAGAAGTTTAGTTTCAATAAGGTAACACCCTGGATGGTTTTGCTTTCTACCGATTTAATGCCAGTAACATACAGAAAGTGATATTCATAATAAGATGTAACAAAACCCTCAATCTGTTCAGCAGATAAGCCGCCATATGTTTGAGCAACGTAAATAGTGGGTGTACCTAGCTTTGGAAAAATATCTACCGGCATGGTACGAATGGAGGCAATAGAAAAGAAAATGATAGCGATTACGGCAACAATGATGGTGACCGGCTTTCTTAAAGAGGCGTATATAAATTGAATAATATTCATTTGCCATATTGATTTAAAAACAGGTTCAGGTTTCCATAGTAAGCGGCTTTATTAAGTAGTGATCTCCATGCATTGTAATAAGCAATTCTCATCGCAGCTTCAGATTGAAATAAAAGTTGCTGTGCCTGGATCACATCATAGTAATTAATCAGGCCAGATTTGTACCTGGATTGGATTGCTTTATACGAATACATAGCTGAATAAAATTGTTTAGGCGCAAGCCGTGCTGACTGTAAAGCCTTTTGAAAAGTTGACTCCGCAATTTCCTTTTGCGTGTTTAAATGTAATTCTATTCGGGCCAAATCTTCCCGACTTGATGCTGTGATCAGTTCCTGTTGTTTCCACAAGGGTTTTTGACGGAAAACTTCAAGTATGGGAAACGAAATCTGAGCGCCAACACCGTAATTATATCGCTCAAAATGCCACCCATCGCTGGAATTGACCGAACCATCAGCGCCAATACCGGAGCCCCGGCCATAACTGGTACTCCAAAGGGTTAGCCTGGGCATAATACTTTTCTTTAATGATTTTAAAGCCAGCTCATTAGCGGTGACGTTAGCCTTTCCCAATTGTACTTCCGGGTGATCAGTTAAGGAAGTGTCCGCTAAAGTCAATGCCGGAAGATTTTTGTAAAGTGAAGAATCCACAGTCATCCCAGCAGGTAAATGGCCGCCGACCAGTTCCTTAAGTGCAATTAGCGTGGAATCTCTTTGTCTTTCAAAAGCGATCAACTGTATTTCGGCCCTGGTATATTCAGAGTTAAAAGAAGAAGAATCTGTACCAGGCCTTAAACCGCTGGTCACCAAAGTTTGCGCTTGTTTAAGATTAAAGGCTGACCTGTCAATATTAACCTCGTAAACTTTGATCAGGTCAGTAATCAATGTGTAATTTAACCAGGCATTAATTACATAAATCTGTTGCTGAAACAGGGTTAGTTCTTCATCTGCCTTGCCATATTGCAGTCTTCCTTTAGCCAATTCGACTTCTGAATTTCGCTGGCCGAAAGTGATGGGTTCCCATTGCAGGTTAAGTGCCGCTGCACTGCCGGGCACACCGCTGTAATCATTGGTTTTGCTTGGCGGCCCGCTTATGGGTATGATATATTGCGGGTAAATCATGCCGGTGATGTTATTGGCAGTAGCATAATCCACTTGGTAAGAGGCATTCAGGGATGGGATAAATCCATTTTGTTTATACTTCACCGCATATCGCATGGCCTGTGTCTGCAACCTCTTTGCTTTGATCAGCGGGTAATTCAATTCTGCTGTTTTAAGCAATGAATCAAGGTAGTGCTTATCTTGCTGCCCAAAGGTTTGTCCAGGCAATAAAAAATAAATGAGCGCACCTGCAAGCAGGCATCTCTTTAATTGGAAAGGATATTTCATAGCAGGAAAACCAGTGCTGTATTTAAGTACAATGCTATGAAGGTTACCAGGCTTAAAATAGAACGGATTTAACTATTGGTATTTGTTTTACTTTTTTTGGTTGTTTTTTTTATAAACGGTAGGAATTTGACCTGTTTGTTTTTTAAAGATCCGGGTAAAATGGCTCTGGTCCGAAAAGCCGGTAAGATAAGCGATCTCTGTTAAGGAATAAGCAGTAGTATCCATCAGATGCATAGCTTTTTCTATCCGCATCTTCCTGATATATTCTCCGAACGAAAGATTCTCGAAGTATTTGGAAAATTCTCTCGACAAATAAGCAGGGTTGATCTCCAACTGTTCTGAAACCTGGTGTAAGCTCATGGCCATATTAGTATCTAATTGATCCTGTATCATTTCCTTAAGTTCCTTTGTCCATTCAGGCGCTTTTTTAGTATGGGATTGTTTCAGATATTTATGATACACTTCCAATAAAAGCTGCTCAACAGGTGCCTGTGTATGTTTTTGCTGGTGCAGATGTTTAGCCCAGGTATAAAGCCCATCATAAACTTTCATACCTAAATCAAGTAACTCATAATCGTCATTGATGTTTTGGGACAGACCTAAAAAGATTGCAGACAAACCGGAAGCCTGCGGCGCAAAATCATGCCGGTCTGTATCTGCACCCCGGATAATAGCCGCCATCCTGTCTAAGGCAACATCTTTTAAGTGATGCTTTTTTATAAAATAATCAAAAGTGCAATGATCTTCATAATGGCTGTATTCAACACCGGGCAGATCGAATGGAATTGCATTCAATGTCGCTGCTTGTGCTATTACCTGCTCAAAAGGCACATAGATGATTTCAGCATCCGGATCAATAAAACGCTTAATAAGCCATGGACAAGCAATACGGTCAATTTTGGGGTGCTCCCTTGTAATCCACTTCATTAATAATTGATTAAACAGCAAATTTATAAAACCAATTGATAGCTATACTTCTTTTACCTTTATCCTAAATAAGTAATCTCATGAAAATTATAAATATCCCCATAGTCATCGTATTTATAATAGGTGCAGGTTTTATAAGCTGCAGCGGCCAAAGTAATCTTAACCCGCAATATCTCAAACTGGAAAAGGAAATAATATTAAGCGGTGTAAAAGGCCGGATTGACCATATCGACATTAACCTGTCCGATCAAATCGCCTATATAGCGGCTTTAGGCAATAATACATTGGAGGTTGTTGATTTAAAAAAGGGATTGACAGTGCATAGTATTAAAGGGTTAGATGAACCGCAGGGAGTTGTATATATAGCCAAACATAAAGAAATACTTATAGCAAACGGCGGTACAGGCGAATGTGATGTTTACGATATCATCACCTACAAAAAAATCGCATCGATTAACCTGGGCAGTGATGCGGATGATGTTCGTTATGATGAAGATTCCGATAAAATATATGTAGGTTATGGAAACGGTGGCATTGCTGTAATAGATGCTACGACAAATAAAGTGATAAGTGATATAAAATTACCTGCCCATCCCGAATCATTTCAAATTGACATGAAAGAGGGTAAAATATGGATAAACTTACCTGATGCAGGTATGATAGGTGTTGCCGATATTAAACAGGCTAAATTGATATATAAGTGGAAAAAACTTTTACCGAGATTTAACTTTCCGATGGCTTATGATGAATCAGCACACCGGATAATTGTTGGTTACCGATTTCCTGCCATATTAAGGGTATTGGACAGCCGTACCGGAAAAGAAATTTTCACTTCGGCTATGGTTGGGGATGCGGATGATTTGTATTGGGATAATAAATCTAAAAGAATATTTATCAGTGGGGGAGGCGGCTCAATAAATATATTTAAACAAACAGGCGTTAATTCCTACGAACTCGACGCTAAAATCGCAACTCCTAATGGCGCCCGTACTTCTTTATTAGTACCTGAACTTCGTATGTTTTTGTTGGCGACAAGAGCAGATGGGAATAATCCGGCAAAATTACAGGTATATAAATTGAATGAGTGAATAACTAAATCGATAGTATCGTGAGTTCGGTATAAAACTGTATTCGCCTCACCCCAGCCCTCTCCCTTGGAGAGGGAGCTTAAAACACACCAAATTAGCTGTTTTTTTTTATTCAAAATCCTCTCCTTTGGAGAGGATTTAGGTGAGGCGAACGAATGTTTTAATATAACTATTATTATGCCGAACTAATCTAAATACTAATTTGAACAGCAGGAAGTACCCGATTGAATAGGAGGACATTTAATTGTACCGTAACTGCAAAATACACAACAATCGCCTTGTTTAGGCTTTAATGTGGTTTTGCAATTTTCACATTCATAAAAAAACTGGCATGAGTCTGTTGGCATCAATTCAGCTTTTTTGTAGCCACAATCGGGGCAGGTAATAATTGATTCAAGAATTATTGTATTTGTCATTCTTGTATGGTTTTTCCTGGCAAAGTTACAGATATAAAAAACCTAAACTCTTCTTAATTAAAATTTCCTGCAACAGGTGAAATATCTATTTTTGGCTTCACCTCTTAAAAACCTAAAATGCTTAAAGCCTTATTGTTCGACCTGGACGGAACCCTTATAGATTCCGAGTTCTTTCACTATGAATGCTGGAATGAAATTCTTAAAGAATCAAATGTGGAATTGACTTATGATGACTGGTTAAAAAACTATGCCGGAGTGCCGCTGCCAACAAATGCTAAAAATTTGATAGAAAAGTATCATATACAAACCCCGCTTACTGATGTGATTGAAAGACGGGAAAACCTAACCCTGGAACGTTTGAAAACAACCGACGTAAACTTAATGCCGAATGTTTTAGACGCATTAAAATTCTTTTATGATAAAGGGCTGATTTTAGCAATTGTTACATCCAGTCCAAGAAAAGATGTTGAAGCCATATTTGAAAGAAACGGCCTGGGCAAATACTTCAAATTAATTATCACACGAAGCGAGGTATTAAAAAGTAAGCCCGACCCTGAAAGCTATAACGTTTGCAGGGAACAATTGGGCCTGGCAATTGATGAATGCCTGGTTTTTGAAGATACTATAAATGGCGTTAAATCTGCAAAAGCAGCAAATCTTATTTGTTATGCTGTACAAAGTAATGAAAGGGAACATCATAGCTTAAGTATTGCTGATAAGCTATTTTTGAACTTTGATGAGGTAAAAAAATACTTGATTAAATCAGGACAGATCTAACCAGGATAATTAAGAGCTGTCTAAATTTTATTTAAATAATGCAAAATGAAAGAATTGTCATTGCGAGGAGGAACGACGAAGCAATCTCACAGCTGTGCATTACCGTTTTGCATAGTTCGCGATTGCTTCGTGCCTCGCAATGACAAGTTTTTATCGTTTTTTATACAGCGTCTAAGTATTCAACTGTCTTTTATGTATTAAAATTAATATTATGCTACAGCAAATTTATACTGTCCGGTCAGTTCTCCTTTATTATTGCTGGCAACTTCCATAAGCAGGGTGTCGTGCCTTTTATTGTCTTTATCGAGTCTTTTTAATTCAATATCGTCGAGTATGGCGACCGGGTTAGGCCCATATGGATATAATGGTTTCTGATATATTTTATCTTCAATTTCTTTCTTGAAAAATACATTGGTAGTTAGCAAGGTATTTCCATTGATATGGACTTTGGCATGTATATGTGTTATACGCCCCTGGTACCAGCCGGGGAAAATAGATTTAAACTTGCAAATTCCGTCCCGGTCAGTTTTTTGGAAACCTCTTAACCATGTCTGGCCCAAGGTTTTTTCCCTGTCAAAATCTGAATAGACGCCTTCAGCATCGCATTGCCATATGTCAACTATAGCGCCTTCAATTGGTTTGCAGTTTTTGTCCTCAACCATAAATATATATTCAATTGCTGCTCCCTTTTTGTTTTCCGTAATATCTATACGGTTCAGCTTTTCATTTTTATAAAACGGCCCTTCGGGAACAGGGGGTGTGATGGGATCGTTACATGCAGTTAATAAATCTTGCTTTTCTTTATTTTTTGAAGAAAGGAATAGCAGCCCAAGGAAAGGCATGCCTAACATTGATAAAAATTTATTCCGGTTCATGGCAATTGGTTTGAGTATAAGTAAATAGGCTGTTTAACAAGTAAATATACTAATGATTTGGTTTATACAACCCCATTCGAAGTGTTTTTTATGATAGTGTGGGTATTTGATTTTTAAAGACTAAACAGGAAACTAATCTTATTCTAAGAGCCGTGGGCTCGAACATTTTGTAACAACGGGTTTCAACCCGTTGAATGTGCCCGGTAATGATATAAGTGCCGTCCGACCTATATTATATAGTTAAATTTGATGTTAGCATTTGCCGCCTGCCAAAATAAGATGACGGTTTAATTATATCGTCCGAACCTACGGTTCTTTCGTTATGGTTGACTCTTTTCAACGGGTTGAAACCCATTGTTACAATGTTTCCCGAAGCTACGCCTCTATTTATTGAATATCTTACCCACAAAACCTCATAGAGCCTTTTTAATTAATGTCAACACTTTCATAATTTAAGCATTGTTTGAACAGGTAGACAGGATTTGTTAAAATCAATAACATTCTACTAATAAACCAGTGAACAATGAACCAGTGAACTCTACCTAATAGCTGTAACCCTCGACCCATCAGCTCCAATAGTTTCAAATACAATCTCTTTATCCGTTAATTTCATAACCCAAAATGGAAATTCCCTGGTTTTCCCATCCAGCAAATTTTCAGTGTAGCGGATGTTTTTCCCATCTGTTTTGAACTTTCCGTGTGATAAAACTTTACCTCCCCACATAATTACCAGGTCGTTGTTTTTTGTGAATTGGATATACGGGGTCTGTGCTTGCAGATCTGAACTGCTTACACTATCAGGAGGATTTGCATTAGGATTTTCAACTTTAATATATTTCCATTTCCCATAAAGTTCTTCGGAACTTATGGAAGATTTGCAGGCAGCAAAAAATAGCAATACAACAGCGGTTATGTATAGTAATGGTTTAATCATGGTGGAATAATATGTCCGAAGTTAATAAAATCTCTGAATTTAGAGCCAAGAGCCAGGATCCAAGATGATTTTGACTTTTGATTCCTGGTTCTTGTCTCTTGATTCTTATTTCTGTACATTTATAAACTGTTATAAATACAATTATTAAAAGCGTAAAGGCAAAAGGTAAAAGCTGAAAGGTAGGCCCGTTTCTAATTAAACGATCATTAACCAAATACAAATGAACCTAAAAAAATACTTCTTCCTGATTTTTATTGCGTTAAACATTACCTGTTATGCTCAAAATATGGCAAGTTTATCCATTAGCAACAATTCAAACCAAACCATCAGTAAATATATTTATGGTCAGTTTGCTGAGCATTTGGGACATGGTATATACGGAGGTTTCTGGGTTGATAAATCCATGTCCGTTGCCAAACAGGATCGCATCCGGCTTGATGTGGTTAAAGCGCTAAAAGAGATAAAAATCCCGAGTCTTCGCTGGCCCGGTGGCTGTTTTGCAGATGAATATCACTGGCGCGACGGCATTGGACCAACGGCCCAAAGGCCACGTATGGTAAATACAAACTGGGGCGGGGTAACAGAAGATAACAGCTTTGGCACACATGAGTTTTTAGAGCTTTGCAGTCTGCTGGGCTGCGAACCATATATAGCCGCTAATGTAGGGAGTGGCACCGTAGAGGAAATGTCGAAATGGATAGAGTATGTAAACTCCAACAGTACCAGCACAGTGGTTCAATTGCGTAAACAAAATGGACATCCTGAACCGTATAAAGTAACTTTTTGGGGTATAGGTAACGAAAGCTGGGGCTGCGGAGGCAATATGACACCTGAGTTTTATTCGGACCAGTTTAAAAAGTATGCTTCTTTTGCCAAAAATTATCCGAGTGTTCCGCTTAAGAAGATCGCCAGTGGTCCCAACGCTGATGATTATAACTGGACAGAAGTTGTGATGAAAAACATACCTAACTGGATGATGTGGGGTATCTCCTTGCATTATTATACAATACCAACGGGCAATTGGAGCCATAAAGGATCGGCTACCAGCTTCAGCGAGAATGAGTATTTTGAAACGATGGTAAATTGTCTTAAAATGGAGGAACTGGTTACCAAACATTCGGCAATAATGGATAAATACGACCCCAATAAACATGTAGCGTTGGTGGTTGATGAATGGGGCGTTTGGACAGATGTGGAACCCGGCACCAACCCGGGATTTTTATACCAGCAAAACAGCCTGCGCGACGCCTTGATAGCAGCAACCACACTAAACATATTTAATAATCATTGCCATAGGGTAAAAGCCGCTGCATTGGCGCAAACTATAAATGTGTTGCAATCGCTCATCCTTACTGATAAGGATAAGATGCTGTTAACCCCAACCTATTATATTTTTGATATGTACAAAGTTCACCAGGATGCGAAGTATTTACCGATAAAATTAAGTTCACCTGATTATGAGGTTGATGGTAAAAAAATATCAGCAATAAATGTTTCCGCTTCACAGGATGCCTCCGGTAAAATACATATCTCACTGGTTAACCTCGATGTTCACAATAATATAACCATAAGTACTAGTTTGAAAGATATACAATGGAAAACAGTGAACGGGCAAATTCTTACCTCAGCAAATATTACTGATATAAATACTTTTCAGCAACCTGATAAGTTACACCTTGAAAGTTTTAAAGGAGCAAAAAAGGATGGCGATAACTTAATGGTGGTTATGCCGGCAAAATCAGCGGTGACATTGGAATTGGAATAACATTTATTTAGAGCGATGCATTCCTTCTCTAAATAAATGTTATCAATCATGTTTTTTTACAATTTTTCTTAATCTTTCTTCTGCCTGTTTTACTTCGTCTTTTTCACTTAGGGGCAAATCTGTTTTAATTTCTGGATGCTCTTTCTGATCGGTTTTTTTTGTTAAATCCAGACCACCTTTTTTATTTCTCTCTTTTTCTTTCATCACTTTATAGAGTCTATAAAATGGTAACCTTTTAAAAGAGAGAAATGTTTACGATGGTAAAAATTTGTTTGATTTTTATAATTGGAGGCAGGGGATGAGACTTACGAAGTTTTTAAAACTTCGTAAGTCTTTTTTTCTTTCGGTCTTCCGGACTTTTCCGACTTCCCGACTAAAAAAATCACTTCTTATTCTTCAAGCTATCTGCCTTCGCTTTTGCCTGTTTCTTAAAAAAGCCTTTAAGTAAAAAGTTGTTTTGTAAGGCTAGCAAATCTTGATTTAGCGTAGCAGAGCTTTTCTGCAAATTACTTAATGTGCTTTTTATTTGTTCAGCCCCTTTTGGGTCGTTTAATAGTTCACCCAAAGTATTATCAGTAGCGTTCAGTTTATTACTGGCTTTGTTAAGGTTACTGGTAAATACGTTGGTGTTATTTGCTGCTTCCTGCAATTGTACTGTAACTGCCTTTAGTTTATTAAATGTGACCGTATCAGTAAACAATTTATCAGCAAGGCCGCCTTTTGTATTCACTTTACGACTAAAATTATTGAGTTGTACAGCCAAATTGGCGGCACTCTCCGTAGCAGTCTGCAAGTTACGCATAGAATTACGCAGTTGGGTACCCATACCGCTATCTGCCATCAGAGCGCCTACTGTACCTTTTCCCTGTAATATTTTGTGACTTAATAATTTGAAATCAGTTGTGATAGCAAGCAAATTCTGGTTGTTTTGTTGCAGCGTTTTCATTATTTCATCAGTGGATGTTATCTTTTCTGTCTGCAACACATCACCATCCTGTATCTCTGGTGCCCGGGGGCTTCCACCGTCAATAACAATTATCTTGTTACCGATCAACCCGTCTGAGCTGATACGTACACCCGCATTACGATGAATATATTGTTGTGTGTTTTGATCAATTTTCATTAATACATCAACCTGTGATGTACCTATAAAACGAATAGTGCTGATAGTGCCAATTTTTACACCCGAAAACCAAACGTCATTACCTTTTTTCAATCCTGAAACATCATCAAATACAGCGCTTACATGTATGTTTCTTTGAAAGCTTTTTTGCTGGCCGCCAAGCGTAAACACACCAAGTATAAATATTACTATCGCCAGCGATAAAAATATGCCAACTGTTATTGCTTTTCTATTTTCTGTTGTAGCCATAATATATGGTATAATTTATTGTGTAAAGTTGTAATCAAAAAAAGGTTTTATCCGGGCATCGTTAGTATTAAATACTTCTTCAAAAGTCCCTACTCGCTGAAATTTTCCATCCAGCAGCATAGCAATACGGTCGCCTGTTGTTTTGGCACAGGTAAGATCGTGGGTAATAATAATGGATGAGGTATTATATCGTTGCTGTACTTCGTTTATCAGGTCATTGATTTCAATACACGTAATAGGATCAAGACCTGCTGTTGGTTCATCATACAACATAATCTCGGGGTTAAGGATAAGAGTGCGTGCTATGCCAATCCGTTTTCGCTGGCCGCCCGAAAGCTCTGCAGGCATCTGGTTTATAGTTTGCGATAAACCTACAGCCTCCAATACCGTTTCAACAGCATTATCTATTTCCTTGCGGGTAATATTTTTACGATTACGAACAAGCGGAAATTCAAGGTTTTTACGTACGGTCATACTATCGTATAAAGCGCTGTTTTGAAATGAAAAACCTATCCTTATGCGTAAATCCTGCAGCTCTTTTTCACTAATTGCAGTTACATCTTTTCCCAGCACTTCAATTGTTCCTTTATCAGGCTTTAAAAGGCCCGATATAAGTTTAATGAGCACAGATTTACCAGAACCAGAACGGCCAAGCACAACCAGGTTTTCACCCTGGTAAAGATCAAGGTCTATGCCGCGCAGTACTGCATAATCTTCAAAAGACTTTTCCAGCCCCCTGACTTTGATTACTGTGTTTTTATAATCTATATGTGTCTTTTCTTTCTTCATAACTTATGAACGGAAGAAACCGGTAAGCTGCACAATAATAATTTCTTCGATAAATACCAAAAACATAGCAGTTACCACTGCGCCGTTAGCAGCTTTACCAACACCTTCTGTTCCTTTTGTTGAATAATATCCCTGGTAACAGCCAACAATACCGATGGTAAAGCCAAATACTATTGCTTTAATTAATGATTGCCATATATCAATAAAATTAAGCGGTTGAAAAACCTGCTCCATAAAGCTGGTGTAGCTGGTTCCTTCATTTTGGGCTACGTTTATATAGCCACCTAACAAACCTATAAAAGCAGTATAAGTGGCTAATAAAGGTATTGTTAATGTAGTTGCCAGCACACGTGTGCACACCAAAAACTTAAAAGGGTTAGTACCCGATACTTCCATAGCATCTATCTGCTCGGTTACCCGCATTGATCCAAGTTCAGCCCCGATGCTTGATCCTACCTTACCCGAGGCAATAAGGGCCGTTACAAGAGGTGCCAAAGCACGCATAATAGCAATTGATACCAAAGAAGGCAGCCAGGAGTTGGCCCCAAATGCTGCCAGCGAAGGCCGCGATTGCTTTGTAAATATAAGCCCTACAATAAAGCCGGTAACTGTTATTAATGTAAATGACCGTACACCAACTTCATAGCATTGACGTACCACCTCCTTAAATTCATAGGGAGGCATAAAAGCTTCTTTAAAAAAGCGAACTATAAACAGGTGAATTTTATAGATGTCAGTAAAGAAAGTAGCAAGGCGCTGTTTAATACCTGGGCCTGGTTTACTAAGATGCGGTTCTGTGCTGTTAACGGTATCCATTAATTTTATAAAGATATTATTTATACAATATAACGATGTGCATACTACAAAATACTTTATAACATGTTTTTGTTTGGCATATTATACTTACCTATTAATATTAATAAGTAATTATTTAATTAAATTAATTTTTAACCTGATTGAAATTAATTAAACATACAGTTTGGATGAATGGTTAAAACAAACTGCTATTTTATAAAAATAAATCAGGGAATTTGTAACAATAAATATGACTATGCAACCATGATGCGGAAAGCTATTTTAATAGCTGAGTATAGTAATGTTATTTTAATTCAATTAATTTTAAGCGTACATTTTGCCGGTGCAAACCTAACTTTATTGATTGAGAAAACTTGTCTCGCATAAAAAAAATAAATGTATGAAATGTAAAAATTTTACTTTTTATGTGTAACACTGTTTACAACCGTTAAGGCATACCTAAGTAGATTTTTTAGTTGCCAATAAACCATAAATATATTCCTGTATATTTATTTTCTTTTAAACCTGAATAAAAAATGTGTTATCGTATTAAATTGCTGCTGATTACGCTATTAGCATCAGTAAAAATTGCAAATGCTGCTAATCCTAATCAAGCGCACTTCTATAATATAAAAGATTTTGGAGCAGTTGGCGATGGAATAAATTTAGATAGCAAAGCAATGAACAAGGCGATTGATGCAGCGGCAAATGCCGGCGGCGGTACGATCTATTTCCCGGCCGGTAATTATTTATCAGGTTCAATTCATTTAAAAAGTAATATTTCTTTATTTATTGACCAGGGGGCTACTATAATTGCTGCCTCAGTTACTGCCGAAAATGGGTATGATGAGGAGGAAGCAAGTGTCAATACTACTTACCAGGATTCCGGTCACAGCCACTGGCATAACAGCCTGATCTGGGGCGAAAACCTGCACGATATTTCTATACTTGGCCAGGGAACAATTTGGGGAAAAGTTAAAACTGGCTGACGTTAAAGTGAGCTTTTTAAATGATGACCAGCGCCCAGCTTTTGTTTTTGATGATATAAAAGGGGCGGAACTCCGTTTTGTTAAAGCACGGGCTTTGGGAGGGATGAAACCAATTACTATAAAAAACTCTAAAGATGTTAATTTATTTCAATCGTTAAACCTGCCGGACGGGCAGATGAAGAATTGACAATAAAAATTTATTTAAACCTTTTTAAATGTCATTTCGACGAGGAACGAGGAGAAAACTTATAAGGTTTGCAAAGCGAACTATGCATTTTGTATAAGATTTCTCACTATCGTTCGAAAGGACAATAATTTTCGATAAAAATTAAACCATGATAATAAAACATTTAAAGTGTTTCCTGATCATATTATTTGTGCAACCAATAAAACATTTAAACAAATCATTGCGCCTGATGATGTAGTGGTGTTGCGGCTGACAAAGGAGTAATCTTTTTTATTGGAAGTGGAAGGTTATAAAGTTGAAATGTTATTTTTGGGGTAGAATTGTTTTTTGACATTATAACCTTTCAACTTTCCAACCTTTCTAATACTATGTGCGCTAAAATTGAAAAAGATACCAAGCCGGCAGGCGATGATTTATATAAAAGCTTACTTAAAGGGAATCAAAAGTTTATAGCGGATGCTTTAAAAATAGATTCCGAATATTTCACAAAGCTGGCAAAAGGACAGTCTCCTCCGGTTTTATGGATAGGCTGTGCCGATAGCCGGGTACCTGCTAACCAAATAACTAACACCGCTCCCGGCGAAATATTTGTGCACCGCAATATCGCCAATATGGTTATCCATTCGGATATGAATATGCTTTCGGTTCTTGATTATGCGGTTAATATATTAAAGGTAAAGCACGTTATAGTTACCGGGCATTATGGCTGCGGCGGCGTATTGGCAGCAATGAGCAACCAACAGTTTGGATTAATTGATAACTGGCTAAGACATATAAAGGACATATACCGGTTACATAGTAAGGAGCTTGATAGTATTAGTAACATGGATGAACGTTGCGACCGCCTGGTAGAATACAATGTGATTGAAAATGTTTACAATTTATGCAAAACATCAATTGTTCAAAATGCCTGGCAAACCGGTCAGCCTTTAGGCGTACATGGCTGGGTATATAGTATTAGTACAGGCGTAATCACCGATATGAAGGTTAGCGCCTATGATAACGCTAATATGGATAATGTGTTTAGGTTTAAGTAGATCATGGTTAATAGTTGATGGTTCATGGTAGCTACAGAATTTCGGCTATGAACTATGAACCATCAACTATGAACAAAACTACACTTCTTTCGTCAAAAACGGATACCTGTAATCTTTTGGCGGATCGAAAGTTTCTTTAATAGTTCGTGGGGAAACCCAGCGCAATAAATTGATCATAGAACCCGCTTTATCATTGGTGCCTGATCCTCTTGCACCGCCAAACGGTTGCTGACCCACTACCGCACCTGTTGGTTTATCATTGATATAAAAATTACCTGCAGCATTACGTAAGCGATAAGTTGCTTCTGCAATAGCATATCTATCTTGCGATATGATTGACCCGGTTAGTGCATAAATGGATGTTTTGTCGATAATACCTAAGATTTCATCAAACTTTTTATCTTCATAAACATAAACAGAAAGTACGGGGCCGAACAGTTCTTCGCACATAGTTACATAATAAGGATCATTTACCCTGATTACTGTAGGTTCAATAAACCAACCTTGACTTTTATCATATTTACCGCCTGCAACAATTTCTACATTTTTATCTGCTCTGGCAGCATCGATGTATTTTGCAAGTTTATCAAATGATTTTTCATCGATAACGGCATTTATAAAATTCTCAAAATCCTCTACCGGGCCCATTTTAAATGAAGTAATGTCGCGCTGCATTTTTTCTTTAACAGCGGGCCATAATGACGCCGGGATGTAAGCCCTGGAGGCAGCAGAACACTTTTGCCCCTGGTATTCAAAAGCTCCACGAATTAAGGCGGTACTAACTACATCTGCGTCGGCGCTTGGGTGGGCCAAAACAAAGTCTTTGCCACCTGTTTCACCAACTATACGCGGGTAGGTTTTATACTTAT
>JAQBOA010000024.1 GCA_028288305.1 Mucilaginibacter sp. | reverse complement strand
AGAATTTTAAAAAGCCGGTATTTTATTTTACTGTTCATTGCTTAAATTATATTCATTTTTAAGTTCCGACAATACTTTATTCGATGTCTTAATCTGCTTTTTATATTCCTGCTCCACCAGCATCCTTTCTATCTTAAGGTCAATCACATAATTGATCATTTGCCTCATATTGTTTTTGCTTCTGTCGATTATATAAAGCTCATGCGAAATATGATGCAAAAAGCGATCATCAAAAGGAATTTCGCTGTTAAAATTTTTAATAATATATGGAAGATACTGATCAAGAATAAACTTCAGGTCAATATCCTCACGTTTCACTGTCCTTTTTATCTGAACATCATAGCTGTTCATTAAACTCACCAGCTTTTGATCAAAATACCGCAGCGATCCTGATGATTTGATCTGTTCATATGTTCCTTCCGATGGGTCAAAAGGCACTACCGAGGCACTTAAAGAAAGTTGCGTATATAGCACAGTATCCTCTTTTTGCTTTCCCGTAAGGTGATGAAGCACAAACAAGGCACTGTCCAATCCTGCTAACTTCTGCTTGCTAAAACGCATAGCTGCGTGCAATGCAGCAGTATCCTTTTTAACATCTTCAAAGTACGAGCGGGCAAACTCAGCTGCCCGTTTATGCTCGGATATTCCCTCTCTAACATTTTCGGCAATGAAGCCCATTAATACTGCTAAAAATATCATTAACCCTTCGAGCAAATATTCTTTAAAGGTTTTCTTTTCTACTTTGGGGTGGTGATGTACTTCCATGTTTTTACTTTCTAATTTCGAATTTTCGGTTTCGGATTTATAATTTATTTCGGAATGCAGAATGTCGAATGCGCCAGCCTGTCCGGCAGGCAGGGAATTGTTTTCTTCTTCCGTCATCTTGACTCCTCGCGTTTGATTCTTTTCATTGGACTTGCGACTTCCGAACTTCTTCGCTTCTCACTCATCGCCTAATTCGTATTTGTTATCAAAGTATTTAATAAGACCCACTGCTCGTTTGCTTAGTTTATCCAACTGAGAGATCTGGGTCCTGATAACTCTTCTGTAAAGCGACAAGTCGTTAAAGTATTCATTGATTAATGCCTTGTCGTTTGAAAACAATAAGGATAAGTGAACATTACCTGCAAGTGAGTCGGGAGACAGCATTGGTTCGGCCTTAAAATCGATCAGTTTAACATAAATATCTCTTACTATGTCCTGGCGTTGTTGGAATATTGTGGATTCAAAATTCTGGAAAGCCCGGGCAGCATGGTCATAGGCAACAATACTGTCCTTATCGCTCTTGTTTAGTAAGCGAAAGCCGCCCGCGTTTTTCAATTGCTGCATGGTACCATCGGTAAAATTTCCAATTCGGTTGGATGACGAGCTTTTTATGATAGGCACAAGGCAACCGGACGACTTGCTGTCTTTTTCAATGTTATTATAACAAGAGAAAATGTTGTTTAATGCCATCATTTTTTTTGCATCAAAGGCAATCACGTCAGAAAAACTGGCCGTATCCCGCCGCAGGTCCTGTACAAATGATTTAATGTATTCTTTGCCTTTTGCCCGATCAGAGATACCCTCCCTTATATTTTCAGCAAAAAAGCCCATCATTACAGCAAGGAATATCATTAAGCCCTCAAGAATATATTCCTTAAGACCTTTCTTTTCTACTTCAGGGTGGTGGTGTACTTCCATTTCTTTGATTTCGGATTTCCGATTTTCGATTTTGGATTTTTTTATTTTGGAGTTCGGAATGTTAAATGCGGAATTATTTTCCTTTTCTGACTTCTGATTTCCCACTTCTGACTTCAAAAAATCTTCCGGACTTTCCGACTCCTGGACTTTCTTCCTCCTCATTCATTGTTAAAATTATATTCTTTCCTTAGCGTTTGCAGTAATTGATGGTTTGCTATTACATATGGGGCATAGTGTATTTGTTTTGTCGATCTTATGATCAGTATGTAATACGCAATAAGTGCATCGGCTTCATCTCTTTTTAAATCATTGAGATTTCTTATTTGCGGCAGTACTGCAGCTTGAAAATTAATTTGCCTCAACGCCTGCATAATTGAAAGTTTGCCATGTTGCGTATAAGCATCCTCCCAAATAAAATCATAATGCTTAAGTATAAAAGGCCTTACATACTGCTCATTGTAGGCATATTCCTGGTTATTCCTGCTTCTCACATTAAAGATGGCCGTATTAATACGGCTTACAGCGTTTTGTAATTCGATATTCTTAAAGTAGCGCAGCGCTCCTGAATTTCTTAACTGGTTTAGTACCCCATCATTGGGATCAAAATCTATTGTAGCAGTTATGATGAATGTCCACATGAAACTTGGATAAAACTGAGCGGATAAATTTGTGAGGCTGCTATCCCTTAAATATTCCCTGCAATATTCCATGTGGCGCTCCTTTTCATTGCGCAGGTTTATTTTGCTTTGCATAATCACCGAATCGTTATAGACCTCCTGGTAAAGACTCTTGGCCAATTCTTTTGCTTTCGCATTTTCAGAAATATTTTCTCTGATAGTTTCGGCAAAAAAACCCATGGTTACAGCCAGAAATATCATTAAAAATTCAAGAAAATACTCTTTCCAGGGTTTCTTCTCGTGATGCAGGTCGGGGTGATGATGTACTTCCATTGTTTGGGTTGCAGGTTGTGTGTTGTAAGTTGCAGGTTTTATTTCGGAATTCGGAATGTCGAATGCGAAATTATTTTCCTTTTCTGACTTCTGATTTCCGACTTCTGACTTTGGACTCCCTTTCTGAGTTCCCGGCTTCCGGACTTTCTTCTCCATCATTCATTGCTAAAATAATTTTCCTGAGCGCTTGAAGTAATCAATGGTTTGCTTCTAAAAGCCACTTTACAAACTACTTTGATTCTTTAAGTTCAACACTTATAATATGCAAGTCGTTACTGCCCACATTTTTCAACGCATGCGGCCCTAATGGCTCCGACCATAGAGCCGTATGCGTTGAAACGGTTTTGCCTAAATTGCGTGAATCAAGCAACACGTTACCTTCTGCATCATACCTTATAAAATCAGACCAGCTGATAACAATATGCGAAGCCGCAAACCGGTGTGTATGTATCGTTGTCATTTCACCAGGCGGTATGTTAGCATCTAAAACCCGAACAAATTCATTTTCGAGCAGCAATTTGTGATGCTGCGACGAGACAATTAATGCATCCAGTTCATTATGCCAATGTTCAGGTTGAATATTCATTAATATATAAAAGCTTATGTTTTTTTATTGCCTGGTTTATAAACAGCGGGTATTAATATATAAGGACAGTTTTAAACAAACTTTTCGTTAAATATATTAAAATACAACTGTTTATCAATTCGTTGATTTAATGTTAAACATTTATTTATTATTCTATATAATATTATTGGTATAAATTTTATACCTGCCAATAAAATGACAAATTCAATCCCAAAAAACTACGTGATTTTTCTTACTTTCGAAGCTGAATTATATTCCTTTTGATTTTGTTCAAATGAAAAAAGTTGCTCTTATTATTATAACCCTGTTTTGTACTATAAAACTTATTGCTCAAACCGAAACAGGCATAGCTATTGATCCTTCTTTAAGTGAATCGCCGGTAACAGTAAAAACTTTAGCCGGATCAATTTCCGGTTCATTGGTTATACCTAAAAATGTATCCGGAAAAATTCCAGTTGTGTTAATTGTTGCTGATGCTGGTCCTACAGACAGGGATGGCAATAATCCTAAAGCCGGAATAACCGGAAACACCTATAAATTACTAGCAAACGATTTAGGAAAAAATGGGATTGCAACGCTCCGTTATGATAAGCGGATGGTAGGCGAAAGCGTAAGCTCCACAAAAGAGTCGCAATTGCGTATTGATGATTACAGTGACGACGCAGTTGCTTTAATAAATACGCTGATTGATGATGCCAGGTTTTCAAAAATCATTTTATTTGGCCATGGCGAAGGCACGTTGGTTTCAATGATCGCCATTTATGGTGAGCCAGTAAAGGGATATATTTCGGCTGAAGGTGAAAGTGAACAGGGTGACAAAATATTGATGAACCAAATGAAATCAAAGCCAAAATACCAGGCTGATGAGTTTAAAACAATTTTAGACAGCTTGCGCAAAGGTAAAACCACTGCTAATGTAGATCCGGCAATATATTATATTGCACGGCCGGGTATTCAAAATTTTTTAATGTCATTTTGCAGGATAGCTCCACTAAGGGGGATAAAAAGCATAAAAGTGCCGATGCTTATTATACAGGGCACTACAGATCTGACAGTATCTGTTGATAATGCTGAAAAACTTAAGAAAGCAAAATCCGAAGCGACGTTAGTAATCGTAAAGGGCATGAACCATATATTAAAAGAAGCCCCGGCAGATGAGGTCGCAAACATGGCTACTTACAGCAAACCTGATCTTCCCCTAAAAACCGAACTGGTATCCAGCATGGTTGATTTTATAAATAAATTGAAATAGGGCTTCACCTAAATCCTCTCCAAAGGAGAGGACTTTGATTTACATATTTTAGAATCCTCTCTCTGCGCCATCGCAAAACTAAGGCGGCACGCGGTTGGAGAGGGCACGGTGAGGCAAAGAATTTTACTTCCAATCTCCTAATATTCTTCTTATAGCTATGATCTCACCGATATGATAAGCGTTGTGATCAGCAATTTGCAAAGCTTCGCGCAATACATTCTGACCATGTCCTTGGGGTAGCGTTTGATAAATATCGCTATGTTCCATTAATACAATAAACTCGTCAAGGTCATTGTTTATCTGAACCAGCGATCCGTTCCAGGCGCTTTCGTCTTCCGGTACGCTTTCTTTTGGCCAGTACTCATCAGGCCACTTAGGCGACTTATAATCGGCATCTTTACAAAATCGGACCATATCCCATTGCGCTATACGTATATGTTCAACTAATTGCCAAATGCTATAGGGCATATTTTCAGGCTTAACACCACGCAGTTTCGGCGGCAGCTCTTTTAAAGCGTCATGCAAAGAAACATGAGCATTCCCGTCAAGCAGCAATTTTGTTAATTCGTCAATTAGTATTTTATGCTGATTATCCATACTTAAAGTTTTCAGGAGAACAAATGTTACTAAAATTGGTTGATAATTAATTTAATTAGTTACTGAGGGAGGTTAATTAAAAAGTATACCGAAATTTTTACAGAAGTATATGCGATCTGCTTATATATTCCGGCTAAATGTTTTAAGTTTATACATCAAAAGTTAAACCCATATTTACGGTGATTAAAAAATTATTATTTACGGCTTCCCTTATTATTGCCTTTTGTGCAGGATGTAAAAAAGATGGCTCAGTTGGCCCGTTGCAGGGTAAGGATGACGCAGCATTTGCTGTTTATGAAAATTCTTTCCTGGAGGGCCTTTGGAAATTAGATCCTGATAGGGCAACCACAAGCGGCTATCATAAATATGATAGCTTATTGCTAATACCCAATGACCAAAGGAGGGACAAAATGATCAGTTTTACTAAAGTACAGCTCGACTCTTTGAGCAGGTTTGAAGTAACAACCTTATCTGCTGCCAATAAAATTGATTATAATTTAATGCAAAATGAAATGGAATCGATCCAATGGCGTATACAACAATTAAAGTCATATCAATGGGATCCTGATTCATACAATGTTATTGGCACTTTTGCTTATATTCTTAATGAGCATTATGCTCCTCTTACCAAACGCCTGCGTAATTTTTATGAAAAAATGGCCAACATACCTGCGTATTATAAAGAGGCCGAAAAACAAATCAAAAATCCTGTAATTGAATTAACCAATTTGGCGGTTGACCAACACCTGGGCGGGCTGAGTGTAATAGAAAAAGATTTTGCCGATTCATTAAAGAAAAGTAATATTCCGCAGAACGAACAAAAACAAATGATTGAACGGGCACGTGTTTCAGCCGATGCAATAAAAGGTTTTACCGAATGGCTAAAAGCCTTAAAAAACGATCATCCCCGCAGTTTCCGGCTTGGTAAGGAGCTTTATGAGGCTAAATTTAAATATGAAATTCAATCCGAATCTACTGCACAACATATATATAACGCAGCAGTTGAGCGAAAAAAATATCTGCACCAGGAAATGGCCCGGATAAGCCAAAAGCTTTGGCCAAAATATTTCGGAACAAAACCAATTCCGGCAGATTCGTTGAGCCTGATAGCACAAGTAATAGACACATTATCCTCTAAACATGTCGCACCTAATGAATTCCAGTCGGCTATTGAAAAGCTGATCCCAAAACTTACCACATTTGTAAAAACTAAAGACCTGGTTACGCTTGACCCGTCGAAACCATTGATCGTACGTAAAGAACCTGGTTATATGGCCGGTGTTGCAGGGGCTTCTATGAGTACGCCCGGGCCTTATGATAAAGATGGTAATTCGTATTTTAATGTTGGCAGTCTGGCTGGCTGGCCAACAGAAAAAGCTGAAAGTTATTTACGCGAATACAATGATTATACTTTGCAGATACTATGCATACATGAAGCTATTCCCGGCCACTATGTTCAATTGGTGTACGCCAATAAATCACCAAGTTTAATTAAATCAATTTTCGGCAATGGCGCCATGATTGAAGGGTGGGCGGTTTACAGCGAGGAAATGATGCTCGATAACGGCTATGGTAATGATGAACCCGAGATGAGGCTGATGTGGTATAAATGGCATCTGCGTTCGGTTTGTAATACTATTTTAGATTATAAAGTACACGCCGAAAACATGTCAAAGCAGGATGCTTTAAATTTACTTACTAAAGAAGCATTTCAACAAAATGCGGAAGCCGAAGGAAAATGGAAACGCGTAAGTGTAACGAGTGTGCAATTAGATAGCTACTTCACCGGATACAAAGAGCTAATGGATTTACGCGATGCATACAAAAAGAAAATGGCTGATAAGTATAAATTAAAGGAATTTAATGAACGGTTTTTAAGTTATGGCAGTGCACCCGTTAAACTTATTAAAGAAGCTATGTTAGCAAAAGAAAACGGGAATGACGTTAAACATTAACTTATAAAAAACAACATTAAGCTATCTATATTTATTTGTTTGATTTGATTAAATTTTTTTGTTAATTTTATAGGAAATAGCTGATTTTCTATTTTAATATTACGTTTGGCTTTTGTTTAAGCTAAAATAATCCAATTATAAAGTATTAAGGTAAACAGAAGAAAAAATATACACGTTTTTATAAGTGATTTTCCCCGTTTTTCCTCAATATTTATTTATAAATCCTAATTAAACTATAAATATCGTGGTTATTATGCTTTAAGGCTGCTTTAAAAACGCAGGAACGGTATTTGTATAATACATATCATTCACACTTAAATTGCATTATCATGAACACTTTAACTTTTATCGGAATACTTGTACAAGCAGTCCCAGTATTTTTTATCATTAGAACAGGCATTTCAATGGTTAAAAAAAGGGCTGTTAAATAAAACAATATTAAATTAATCATTCACGTATAAATTGCATTATCATGAACACTTTTACTTTAATCGGATTAGTTATACAAGCAGTACCAGTATTTTTTATCATCAGAACAGGCATCTCAATGATGAAAAATAGAAGTAGCACTAAATAAAAAACAAACAGTTGTATATCGTTTACACTAAAATCGCATTTATCATGAACATTTGGGCAATAATCGGAATACTTATACAAGCAGTACCGGTTTTTTTTATCATCAGAACCGCCATCTCGATGATAAAAGAGAAAAGATTCTAGATAATTATTCTAAAAAAATTATATTTTCATTTAATATATTTCACCTGATCTCCCATGTAAAAACACGGGGGAATTTTTGTAACCAATATAATTTGTTTACGTAAAAGGATACAGAGTGATTTAATGATAATGCAATTAAGGGATAGCCGGGGTTGAGAGCCTGACTATCCCTTTTTTAAATCCTGAGTATTATTTCCCACCTATTGTATTTCTCTTATCTTTCGCAATAAAAATTTTATTATCATATCTTTATTTCGAAAAAAACAACCTTACATCTCATCATGAAGTTCCTTTTTAGCCTCATTCTGCTATTATTAGTGCTGATCCAAGTTAAAGCCCAAAAAGTAAAACCTGCTTTAAATCTTACCAAAGGAAATACTTATTATATGATAAGTTCCACCAAATCAGATATTTTACAAACTTTTAATGGCCAGGATAATAGGATCAAATTAGCGCTTTCCTTCAAAATGGCTTTTAAGGTTAACGATATACTTGACTCCCTTTATAGTATGGAAGTAAGCTATCAATCACTTAATATGAAAATATGTACGGCTAATGGCGATATAGAAATAGATTCAAAAACGAATGACAGCCTGGATATTCAATCACAGATGGTTGCTGCAATGGTAGATAAAACTTTTAATATAACAATCAGCAAAAGCGGTAAAATAAAATCGGTTGAAAATGTTGAAAATATGATTACAAACGTAATTAACAGTTTTCCGCAGGTTGATACTGCAAAAAGAAAAAAAATAAAAAGCCAGTTTATTCAATCTTTCGGCGCAAAAGCTTTTAAGGAAAACCTGGAGCTTGCTACTGCAATCTTCCCTGAAGGGTATGTAAGAAAAAACAGAAAATGGATACTGAACACCAGGCTAGAATCAAACATGACAGCGAATTTGCAAACAACCTATCAATTATTGGATATTACAGACGACTGTTATCTTATTCGTGGCAATGGAATCATTGTTACTGATGATAATGCCGGTGCGACTTCGATTAATGGGTTACTAGTTAAATATCACTTAACAGGCACCATGATTTGTGATATTGAGGCAGACAGGAGTACCGGCTGGGTGACTGAACTTAATTTAAACCAAACTATGACGGGTAATTTTGAAATACAGGATAATCCAAAAATGCCAGGTGGCATGACTATTCCAATCAGCATTAGTAATGATCAGGTTATTATTGACAAATGATCAGGTAATCGTTGGACCTAAAAGAAAAAGAATCTGGTTTATCATAGGAATTAATTAGCGAAACCAAGTCACTAATTAACTTACCTCTAATCTAAATTGATTATTTCTTATCTTCGCTACTATGTCACCCGCTGAAGCTAAAAAACGAATAGAATCCTTGTCATCCGAATTGAAACAGCACAACTACAACTATTTTGTGCTCGCAATGCCTACTATTTCTGATTTTGATTTCGACAAAAAACTGGAAGAGCTGAACGCACTTGAAAAGCAGTTCCCTGAATATGTTGACTCCGATTCGCCAACACAAAAGGTAGGTGGGGATATTACAAAAGAATTTGTTACTGTTAAACACCGGTGGCCAATGCTGTCATTGGGCAATACCTATAACGAGCAAGAACTGCTTGACTTTGACCAGCGCATACGCAAGGCCATAGGCGACAATTTTGAATACGTTTGTGAGTTAAAATTTGATGGATTATCTATAAGTCTTACTTACGAAGACGGCAAAATGGTACGTGCCGTAACCCGCGGAGATGGTATACAAGGCGATGATGTTACTACTAATGTGCGTACAATTAATACCATACCCAAACGCCTGCACAACGGCGGTTATCCTGATGAGTTTGAAATAAGGGGCGAAGTATTTATGCACTTAAAGGCTTTTGAACGGTTAAATGCCGAACGCCTGGAAAATGGAGAATTAACTTACGCCAATCCCCGTAATTTTGCCTCAGGTACACTGAAGATGCAAGACTCCAGCGAAGTAGCAAAACGTCCGCTGGATTGCTTCCTTTATTTTTTGTACACCGATAAGCTCTTGTTTAAAACTCATTGGGAAAGTTTGCAGGCCGTAAAAAGCTGGGGATTCCATATAAATGAACATAGCCGCCTTTGCAGCAATATAGATGAGGTTTTTACTTTTATCAATTACTGGGATAAAAACCGGTTTGGTTTAAGCTATGATATTGATGGCATTGTGATAAAAGTAAACAACTATGCCCAGCAGCAGGAGCTTGGTTTTACCGCTAAGTCGCCGCGTTGGGCTATTGCTTATAAATATAAAGCAGCACAAGCCGAAACCGAATTACTCAGTGTAAGTTACCAGGTGGGTCGTACCGGGGCCGTAACACCTGTGGCTAATTTAAAACCTGTTCTACTCGCTGGTACCACTGTAAAACGGGCAACCCTGCACAATGCTGATGAGATTGAAAAGCGCCTCAAATTACATGAAGGCGATTGGGTATACGTAGAAAAAGGTGGTGAAATTATCCCTAAGATCATCAGCGTAAATTTAGATAAACGCAATCCTTTGGCGCCGGCTATACAATATATTAAAAATTGCCCTGTATGTAACACGCCACTTGAACGTAAAGAAGGAGAAGCTGTTTTCTACTGTCCTAATGACGAAGGTTGTCCGCCGCAGATAGTTGGTAAAATGCAGCATTTTATTGGCCGAAAAGCAATGAATATCGACGGTCTGGGCGATGAAACGATTGAAACGCTTTATCAAAAAGGTTTTATATGCCATATAAGCGATATTTACAATTTGCATCTGCATAGCGAGGAACTTAAGCAGTTAGGCCGCTTTGGTGAAAAATCAATAAATAACATGCTGGATGGAATAGAAAAATCAAAACAAATGCCTTTTGAAAAAGTACTATTTGGTTTGGGAATACGGTATGTTGGCGAAACTGTAGCTAAAAAACTGGTTGCCCATTTTAAAACAATTGATAACCTGGCGTCCGCCTCATTTGAAGAATTAATTGTTGCTGAAGAAATTGGAGAACGTATAGCCCATAGCCTGATCACTTATTTTAGCGGTGAAAAGCACAAGGAAGAAATAGAAAAATTGAAAGCCCAGGGCCTGCAGTTTATAAGTGACGAAAAAGAAATAATACTTGATAGTGAAAAACTAAGCGGTAAAACGTTTATTATCTCAGGTGTTTTTGAAAATTATTCAAGAGACGAACTGAAAGATATTATAGAGCAAAATGGCGGTAAAATAGTAAGCAGTATTTCTGCCAAATTAAACTACCTGGTAGCTGGTGATAATATGGGCCCGGCTAAATTGGAAAAAGCTCAGAAATTGAATATTCCTATAATTAGCGATGCGGAGTTGTTGGGGATGATTGGGTAGGTTGCAGGCATTACGTTATCGAAAAAAAAACTATAAACCAGGAATATAGAGTTATGAAAACCGAAGAAATAAAACAACTTTTTGAACGGTTTGAATCTGCTGCATCAGAAATTGAGGGAATTGAATGCTGGAGCGCGAGAGAAATGCAAATACTTTTGGGGTATAGCAAATGGGAAAACTTTGAAAAAGTTATCGAAAAAGCGAAGGAGAGTTGCAAAAATGCAGGAGAAAATATCGCCGATCACTTTCCTGACATCAGGAAGATGATACAGGCGGGGAAAGGCGCTCAGCAAATGATTGATGATATAGCGCTTACCCGTTATGCATGTTACCTGGTTGCGCAAAACGGAGACAGCCGCAAAAGCGAAATTGCTTTTGCTCAGAATTATTTTGCCGTACAAACCCGCAGGGCCGAAATTATTGAGCAACGTTTGCTGGAATATGAAAGAGTAAAAGCCCGCGAAAAATTAACCCAAACAGAAAAACAACTTTCGGGGATATTGTTTGAGCGCGGTGTTGACAGTAAGGGCTTTGCTATAATCCGTTCAAAAGGCGACCAGGCCCTTTTCCGGCTTTCAACACAACAATTAAAAAACAAATTTGGGATTCCCGAAACCAGGCCGGTTGCTGATTTTTTACCGACAATAAGTATAAAAGCCAAAGATTTGGCAGCTGAAATGACTGGTCTGAATGTCCAAACTAAGGATTTAAAAGGACATAACCCCATTGAAAAAGAACATATAGATAATAACACCGCTGTAAGAAAAATGCTTGCTGAAAGAGGAATATATCCTGAGAATCTTCCGATAGCTGATGATGTTAAGAAAATTCAACGCAAACTGGATACTGATGATAAAAACGTATTGAAAGATTCAAAAAAGAAAAAGTAAAACATGTATGTAATTGCTATCTTCTATGAAAAAAAAACTAAAACTGGTACCTATTGAGCTGCTGGAACAATATTGCCTCTCTGTAAACAAAGATTTGCAGTCTGCATTTGACAAGCTTAAGGATGCGGAGGTTTCTACCGGCACGTTTAGTTTTTACACTTCGGTCTCAGTCATTGCATCATCACGCATTGAAGGTGAGCAAATGGAATTGGATAGCTATTTGAAGCACAAAATGCTAAATATTGACTATCAACCTGATCTTGTACAAAAGCCTGACGATTTATACAAAGCCTATTTATTTGCACAACAAACTGAACTTTCGGTAGAGTTGTTTTTAGATGCACATAAATTATTTACAGCGCACTTACTGCCACGTAGAAAGCAGGGAGTTTTCAGGACCGGAAATATGGTTGTAATGGAACACAAAACAGGCCGCATCCAATTTGAAGCGGCACACGCTAACCATGTAAAAAATCTTTTTGAATCACTATGGGAAGATATTGCGCAATTAAAAAAACAACAGCTTAGCTGCCAGGAAGTTTTTTATTTCGCCTCATTTATTCATTTAGTATTTGCAAATATCCATCCGTTTGAAGACGGGAACGGGCGCGCCGGGAGATTATTAGAAAAATGGTTTATTGCAGAAAAATTGGGTAGTAAAGCATGGTATTTGCAAAGCGAACTTAATTATTACAACAATGTAAATGACTATTATAAAAACCTTAACAAGCTGGGTCTTTTTTATGAACAATTGGATTACACTAAAGCCCTACCCTTCCTGTTAATGTTACCCAACTCATTTAAGATACAGTGATTAACTATGTTTAATAAGGCAGTCTGCCATCTTTAACAATAATTAACAAACACTCCGATGTAACATCAATAAATAAGATTCATCTTAGCATAAACAAGCTGCTAAATGAAGTTTACCTTACCTTTCTTATTTTTTTTATTGCTTAGTTTGTGTATATTTTCACAGCAAGTTACCATTAGCGGGAGAATTATTGACGACAACAACAAGGCCATTCCGTTTTCCAGTGTATATATAAAAAATACCACCCAAGGGACATCAGCCAATAGCGAGGGCGAATATATTTTACAGTTAAAACCTGGAATTTACAATGTACAATATAAAGCTATAGGCTATAAACAGGAAAGCCGTAAACTTGACCTCACCTCGGGCAAAGTGCTGAATGTTACTTTAAAAACCGAAACTTACCAGTTAAATGACGTTATTATAAAAGCAGGCGGCGAAGATCCTGCGTATGCGATTATTCGTAAGGCTATAAAAAAACGCAAATTACACCTAAATGAAGTTAATGCCTATACTTGCGAGGTTTACATCAAGGGATTACAAAAATTACTTGCTGCGCCAAAAAAATTCATGGGTTTTGATGTTCAAAAAGCAGCGCGTGAAAACGGTCTTGATTCCAATAGAAGGGGAATATTATATTTATCAGAATCTGAATCAAAATATAGCTTTAAAAAGCCCGATAATATACATGAGGAAATGATCTCTTCGAAAGTTTCTGGCAGCAACAGGGCTTTTAGCTATAATCGGGCGTCAGATTTAAAAGTTAATTTCTATGAAAACATCCAGGAGTGGGGAGGCTTGAGTAACAGGCCGCTGGTATCGCCTATTGCTGACAATGCCTTGTTTTATTACAATTATAAATACATAGGCTTTTCAATTGAGAATGGTGAAACAATTGATAAGATAAAAGTTATCCCTAAACGCGGTTATGACGCCTGTTTCCAGGGATATGTTTACATACTTGAAGATAGCTGGCGTATTTATGGTTTAGATCTCTATATCACCAAAAAACAGAATATTAATTTTATAGATACGCTGAAAGTAAACGAGCAATTTTTTCCGGTTAATCAAAAAGCCTGGATGCCATCATCTGTTAAATTTGAATTTACCGGGGGTTTACTTGGTTTTAAAATTGGAGGATATTTTATTTCGGTTTATAAAGATTATGATCTTAGCCCAACCTTCACCAAAAAAGAGTTTTCAGAAGTATTGCGGATCAACAAAGGGGTCAACAAGAAGGATTCTGTTTTTTGGGAAAATGAAAGACCCATCCCATTAACTGAAGAGGAAAAGACCGATTATGAGAAAAAGGCTATACTTGCCAAAAAGAGGGAATCAAAACCTTATCTGGACTCGCTTGACAAAGTAAATAATCAATTTAAACCTGGCAGCTTATTATTAAGTGGTTACCATCATAGAAATAGATATAAACACGAATTCTATAATTTTGATCCGATATTAACTTCTGTGAAGTTCAATACTGTAGAAGGCTTCAAGTTAAATTATGGTGCATCGTTCCGTAAACGAATTGACAGTTTAAATAATCGCAATGTAGAAATCGGAGCCAAAGTTGGGTACGGGTTTTCGGATCATAAATTTACCGGTAGTGTTAATGCAATTGTGCCTGCCGGGCCTTTTACACTTGGTTTTAACGCAGGCTCTGATGTTGCGGACATTAATAATAATATACCTATTTCTCCTTTTATCAATTCACTTTACAGCTTGTTTGAACAGCAGAATTATGAAAAGCTCTATCAAAAACAGTTTGCCTCCGTATCTTTATCTAAGCGTATTTTAGGCGGTTGGATGGCAAGCGCCGGAGCTGAATGGGCCGATAGAAAATGGCTGCCAAATTCTACATCCTTTAGTTTTTTTCATCCGGCAAATCATAATTATACTTCAAACAATCCATTAATACCTGCGCAGGATATTCCATTGTTTACCGAAAATCAATCTTTCAAATTCACTTTTCGTACTACCTATGATTTCAGTGACAAATATGAAACCTTTCCAAACGGGAGACGTTATTTGCCATCGCCATATCCAACTATCGGTTTCAGCTATGTAAAAGGGGTGAAAAACTTTTTGGGTTCTGATGTAGATTACGACCTTGTATCAGCGGATATTTCTAAATCGGATATCAGCATGGGCGTATTTGGCCGAACTTCATTTTATATTGGCGCAGGCAAATTCCTAAATAGCAATAGTTTGTATTATACTGATTACAAGCAATTTGCCGGAAATGAAGTTTTATTTTATAAAAGTGGCATAAATAGCTTTTTATTATTGAATTATTATAATTTCAGTACCTATACCCAATATGTTGAAGGGCACCTGGAACATAATTTTTCAGGCTTTATTTTGAATAAGATACCATTATTAAGAAAATTAAAATTACAGGAAATAGCAGATATTAATTATTTAACAACCCCTGCAATAAAAAATTATACAGAACTAGGTGCAGGCATTCAATATCTTAATTTCCGACTAATGTACGGTACCTCGTTTAACAGCGGTAGTAATATAAAATCAGCCATTAGATTAAGCCTGGGTTTTTAGCTAGTTGATGGTCACCTAATAACAAAATTACATGAACTATGAACCATCAACTATGAACAATCCTTATATTAGCACCCTTTAATTATTAAGATGAATAAATTTTACGGAACTGGAGTAGCCATGGTGACTCCTTTTCATGATAATGGCCAGATAGATTATGATGGGTTGGATAAACTGATCAATTATTTGATAGATGGCGGTGTGGAATACCTTGTATCATTAGGAACTACAGGCGAAAGTGCTACATTAAATAGCGAAGAGCGGAAACAGGTTTGGGCATTTACTGCTAAAGCGGTTAAAGGTCGCGTAAGCCTGGTTGCAGGCATTGGCGGTAATAATACACACGAAGTTGTTGAACAAATAAAGCAATTTGATACTACGGGGTATGATGCTATTCTGTCTGTAAGCCCTTATTATAACAAACCTACGCAGGAGGGTATCTACCAGCATTATAAGGCTATAGCTGAAAATACAGCGTTGCCTGTGATCTTATATAATGTGCCAGGTCGTACAGGAAGTAACGTAAATGCAGATACGGTAATAAGGCTGGCAAATGATTTTAAGAATATCATAGGTATTAAAGAAGCTTCTGGAAATTTTGACCAGATAAACCAAATAATGCGTGATAAACCTGAAAACTTTTTGCTGATATCCGGCGATGACCCGGTTGCTTTACCGATGATCGCTTTGGGCGCTGTCGGAGTAATATCGGTAATAGGAAACGCGTTGCCGGGTCAAACATCTGATATGGTGCGCTTTTGCCTTTCAGGGGATTTTAAGGCAGCGCAAAAAAATCATTCCAATCTTATAAATTTCACAAGGCTCATGTTTGTGGAGGGCAACCCCGCCGGTATTAAAACAGCCTTGAAATATTTGAATGTTTGTGAAGATATCTTGCGTCTTCCCCTTGTTAAGGTGAGCAGTAATACGGCGGAGCTTATTATAAAGGAAACGAAAAAGTTATTTCAATAAAAAACCCGCCAACAGGTATGTTAACGGGTTTTATTGAAAGAAAGTAAAGATCTCTTAGCCTGATTATTAGGCTTTGTTTTTCGATTCCTGAACTTCTAAACGGATTGCCTGTGCTAAATTTTTAAGGTCTTGCATACCTTTTCTAACTCGGGTTCCAGCTGCGCTGTTACCTTTGTTGTAAAATTTGTCGGCATCAGCTTCTAACGATGCTACTAGTTCTTTTACTTCAGTAAATTTTTTCATTTCAGTTACTCCTTTTTAAAGATTGAGGTTTTTGTTTTATAAGGCTAATCTAAAATGTTTTTTCTAAAATAAAAACTTTTATACAAAAAAAATATGCCTTTAAAGTGCTTGTTTTAGCATTTTTTGCCTTAATTAGTTTATTAAAATATATTATATTTTATTATTATATAAATAATAGATATTTATATAATAATGACAAACACAATTAAAAAACAATACTTAATTAATTTATCCAATAATTAAAAATAGCTGATCAAAAGTTTAAAAAAAGCACCTGTCCTTATTTTAGCGCTATTAAAAATATTATAACTTAAATATAAGCCAACTGGGCTTACTTATAATAAATCGGGATAATACTTGTGCGTTTTTATTATCAATTCGCCGAATAAAGTATTGGCCCAAGCAAACCACTTCCTGGTAAAGTCATCAGCGTTATCTTTATTAAATGATTCGTGCATAAAACCAGTGCCTGCATTTGTATTTTTTAACATGTTGAGGCAGAAAATTATTTCTATTTTATCTGTAGATGTTAACGCACGCATAATTATACTCATTGGCCAAATATAATTTAAACCAACATGCGGGCCGCCAATTCCTTCAGCAACCTTGCCTTTAAAAAAGTAAGGGTTAGCAGTGCTTAAAACCATTTTCCTTGTATTTTGATAAAGCGGATCGTGTACGGATAATGCACCAAGGTACGGTAAAGCCAGTAAACTGGGAACATTTGCATCATCCATAAATAACCTGTTACCGTAACCATCAACCTCATAAGCCAGTATATTACCATATACCCGATGATGGGCAACAGCGTATTTTTGTAAAGCATTATGCACTTCGGCGGCTAAACCTTCACATTCGTCTGCTGCAATTTTATTTTTTCCTATAACACGGTACATTTCAGCCAACTGACGTAAGCTTACAACAGCGAAGTAATTTGAAGGTATTAAAAACGGAAATATTGTAGCATCATCTGATGGGCGGAAGATAGAACATATTAAACCAACCGGCTTAACCGGATTACCGTAGCCACCATTAGGGGCAGTGTCGCTTGCTACTTCTGTCTTCCGTTGAAAATGATAAGGACCTGCTCCGTTTTTTCGTTGCTGTTCCTTAAATGTTGATACGATCAGTTTGCCAGCCTTTTGCCAGCTTTCATCAAAAAAACTGCTGTCGCCACTGGTCTTCCAGTAGTTATACGCCAGTCTTATTGGGTAACATAATGAATCTACCTCCCACTTGCGTTCGTGAAGTTCGGGCTTCATATCAGTACGGTCGCTATCCCATTCGCTGCCGGTTGGACCTGCATTAAAAGCGTTGGCATAGGGATCAATCAAAATACATTTAGCTTGCCTGTTAATTACACCTTTTATTAGTTGCTGAAGTTCAGGATCGGTTTTTATCAATGGCAAATAAGGCCAAATTTGTGCGGATGAGTCACGCAGCCACATTGCATCAATGTCGCCGGTTATTACAAATGTATCAGGCTTACCATCAATAAGTTTATAATTAACGGTGGTATCCAGTGTGTTAGGATAGCAGTTTTCAAACAGCCAGGCAAGCTCCGGATCTTTAATTGCAGCTTTAACATTTTTAATAGTAGCCTCAACAGCCTTACTTGTAAATTTACGATCCGCAGGTTTTGGACGATGGGTTTCAAATTGTTTCAAATCATTTACAAACCAGGAAGGTTTTAAACCCATGCCTATACCGGCAGTTGTAATCCCATTTAATTCTATAAAACGCCGGCGTGTAAGCATGTTTTTTGTAATTGATTATGGCATAAAAGTAAAAAAGCCTTCCGGATTACCAAAAGGCTGATGATAATTATGTCAAACTAATATTCAAGTATATATTAACAGCGGCTTAGAGGCATTCCAATTTGTAAGAAGAACAGTTGGAACAATTGGAACGCTGGCCTTCCCTAAAAAAAAAGTTTATTTAATAAAAAGGAATAACACTCTGTTTACAATGGCAGTGATACAATAAATGAACTTCCTATGCCTGATAAAGATTTTACAGTAATGGCGCCATTCATTTCTTCAATGGTCTTTTTTGTAAAATAAAGCCCAAGACCCATACTTTTTTTATTACTACCAGATTTAAAGTACTTTTTAAAAATACTTTCCTTTTGCTCCGGCTTTATTCCTAATCCATTATCTTCAATTTCAATAATACATTGATTATCTTTACGATATGATTTAACTTTTATCCATTGTTCAGGCTTATTAAAGTCGGCATATTTCATGGCATTTGATATCAAATTATTAAACACCAATTTTAAATCTGTGGAATTGCAATGCAATTCCCCTATTTCAAGTTCGCTTATAAATTTCACCTTCTTCCCCTGGGCAAAAAAGCTATTCTGACTCATTGTATCATTAACTAGCTCTACTAAATTACAAAGCTCCTTTTTCGTCCCATTTTCGTTATGGATGGTATGTAATACATCATGAATATATTTATCCTGCAAACTCAGGCTTTCACGCATCATTTCTGTATAGTTTATAATTTTGGTTATGTCTTTTTCACGTTCCAACACAGAAACCAATCCTGTTAGTGAAGAGATTGGTGCCTGTAAATCATGTGTAACCATATGAGCAAATTTATTTATACGCTCGTTCATGTTTTTAAGCTCCTTGTTTTGATCTATGATTAACTTTTTTGAAGCGTGGAATTTCTTAAATATTATAGTGGTCAATAATGCTAAGCAACCAAAAATAATGACGGAAACCACCAGGTCGATAATAAAAACATAATGATCGACCATACGGGAAGTCATCCCAAGAATAGCTGACAAATTCTGCTGACGAATTGTAAGATTATCAGATATCGTATTAATTTTTAAAATCAAATCCTCCTTATCATCAGGCTTACCTGAACGAATATTTCGATAGGCAAGTGAACCGATAGCATCCAGCTTTCCCGCCATTACATCAACCTGCTGCCACGCGTCAATAGCGGATTTAAAAAAAAGTTCGCTTTTAAATTTTTGAAAAAACCAAACCAGTTTAGGTAAATCATCAGGATGATTACCTGCCAATAAAAAACCGATGCGGGCTATTCTGATATCCTTTCCGGTTACAAGCGCTTCCCTGGCTATGCTGTCGCCTTTAGGGATGCTGATATCACTTTTAAAAAACAAATAGTCTATCTCATCATGCGAATAGATATAACTCATTAAGTGGCGGGACGCATCTTTTTCACCTTTTGAGTATTGCGATTCGAAATTTGTATATGCCCTGCTGGACGAAAGAATTTTAACGGAATAATAATGAGTAATACTTATTGCAATAGTGGCAATTAATACCGTAACAGTTAAAGCAATAATTACTCCTCTCATTAGAATAATATTTTTTGAGTTTATACGATTATCTTATAAATTAAGAAAACGCACATGTTATTTAATTCTATTATACGAAATAGTATATACAGGGTTATACTTTCTATAAAAAATATTGAATAATTATGTAACAATTATATATCATAAATGTATGATTATGATATATCTGTACTCAGAAATAACTGCAGAGGGTGCGAACAACTCAGATGATGGTGGTGATGATGCAAAAATGCTTGAGGAAGAAAAGTAAAAAAGTTTTCCGGATTATCAAAAGTGGTAGTGTCTCAGTTTGAATTTTTATAACTATTGATTTAATATCTTTTTCTTTTGTTCATCGTATTCGGTTTGTGTAATAGCTCCACTATCCAATAGTCCCTTTAGCTTTTTTAATAGATCAAACTTATCAGCTACAATTTGTTGATTATTATCGGGTGCTGTACAAGGGGTTACCTCACAAGTTTGAATTGCATCTTCAATATAAAGGAGATAATTTGTTATGTTGCCGCCACCTACAGTAAAGTAGACTTTTACAATTCCTTTTATTTTAGTTTGATTTATTTTCTTGACTATTACAGCTGTATTTGCATAACCACGTCCGATATTATTAGCATTCGGACCATCTGATGCACTATACGAAGCTATTGCAGCCCATCCACCCATTTGCAGATATAAAAAAGTACCATTGGGTGCCGAACCACGGCCTAAATGAACCGTATCTTTTAAATGATAAGTGATACCATTAGAGGCAACATATGCTATTAGTTTTTGGGCTTTTGCATTAAGTGAACCTATTATCGCTAAGATAATAATGATTAATTTTTTCATGTGATAATAGTAAAGGTTAAACAAAAAAGCCTCATAAATTGAGGCCGGAAAACCTAATTAATCTATATTAATTAAGCTATATTCAAATACACCAAACATTTAGCAACTTAAAAGAAATATACTAACTTAAGGTATGCAATGGTAAACTAAAATCAGTTAAAATACCTGATGAATTCCATTAATTTATAAAGTGCCGAAATAACTGTTAATATCAGGCAATCTCCAATTTGTTCTCTTTGTAGTACCCTGCCTTTAGTTTTTTTCCCATTTCGGTGTAAGCATCAAGCGTACGCTGTACATCTTCAAGGCTATGTGCGGCAGTTGGAATTAAACGTAAAAGTATCAATCCTTTAGGGATGACAGGATAAATCACTATTGAACAAAAAATACCGTAGTTTTCACGCAGGTCACGGGTCAGGGCTGTAGCTTCATTCAAATCGCCTTCTAAAAATACAGGGGTAACCATAGTATTGGTAACTCCTAAATTAAAACCTCGTGCTTTTAAACCACTTTGCAGTGTGCTTGAAATTTGCCATAGTTTTTCCCGTAATTCAGGTTTTGACTTTAGCAATTCAAAACGTTTTTTTAAACCCAAAACCATTGGCATAGGGAGTGCTTTTGCAAATATTTGGGAACGCATGTTATACCTCAGGTAATCAATAATTTCAGTATTTCCGGCAACAAACGCACCTATTCCGGCCATGGATTTTGCGAATGTGGCAAAATAAACATCTGTCCCTTCAATACAATTTTGTTCTTCGTGAGTACCAGCGCCTGTTTTACCCATTGTGCCAAAACCATGTGCATCATCAACAAGCAAGCGAAAATCAAATTTCTTTTTAAGTTCTATGATTTCCTTTAGCTTGCCCTGCGCTCCCGACATACCGAAAACACCTTCAGTGATAAGCAATATACCTCCCCCGGTTTGTTCGGCAAGGCGGGTGGCACGTTCCAATTGCTTTTCACAGCTTTCCAGGTCATTATGCTGGTAAACAAAGCGTTTTCCCATATGGAGCCTTAATCCATCAATGATACAGGCATGTGATTCAGCATCGTAAACTATCACATCATTACGGTCTACCAAAGAGTCAATTATAGAAACCATACCCTGATAACCATAATTTAGCAAAAAGGCATCTTCTTTACCTACAAATTCAGCAAGTTCGCTTTCAAGAGCTTCGTGGTGTTTTGAATTACCCGACATCATCCGGGCACCCATTGGATAAGCCATTCCATAATCAGCAGCAGCTTTAGCATCCGCCTCTCTTACCTCAGGATGGTTAGCTAAACCTAAATAGTTATTCAAGCTCCAAACTAAATGTTCTTTCCCATTAAATTGCATATGGGCGCCAATTTCTCCTTCCAGTTTCGGAAATGAAAAATAACCATGCGACCATTTTTGGTGCTGTCCGAGCGGACCGCCCATGCTTTTCGATATTTTGTTAAATATATCCAAAATAATATCCTATTATATTTAAAGGTACAAATATAACCGTTAAACAACCTATAACAAGATGTATAACTTTTTATTATAGGCTATAATGAGTGGTTCATGGTTAATGTTACATAGTTCATGGATAAATGTTATTCATTTTCATAGGGAAATGCCGCTATTGAACTTTTTAATATGAACTATGAACTAATCAACCTCAATCCACATTATCATGAAGGAATGAATTGTTATTACGAATTTCAGTATTTCCCTCTTTATCAGGCAAAAGTGAAAATCTGGATATGTGGCTTTCGTTCGATGCAGGGGTTTGCTGCAAGGCTATTTCCTTACGTTTATATGCAGGAATATTTTCCAGTTCCTGTATATTTCCGCTTCTTAATTTCATACTCAGATCTTTCAGCCGCATAATGCGTTCGCGCGATTTGCGTAATTGCTCTTCGATAGATTCGTCTGTTTTATGGTCATCGGCACCGGCACTTATATGAGGAGCAGGCTCTGGTTCGGCTTGTTTCTCTTCTTTAACAGGCTCAAACTTCATATCTGTTTCTACAACTTTAAATGTCATTTCTGGCATTTCCGATTCTTGGGATTCAATCACTTCCGGCTCTTCCTCTTCAGTCATGAGGTTGTGCTTTATAACAGCCGGTTCTTCAGGCCGTGCTGCAAAAAGATCAAATAATCCGGTTTGTTTTGGCTCATCTTTAAGTTTTATATACGGCTCCGCAGTTGCGTTTGCTTTAACCGGGTTTATAAATTCATTAACAGGCTTAACCGGTTGTTCGTTATCAGGCACCAGCATAGAAACAACTTTTTTGCTGCTTTGTACTTTCTCGCGCTCATCCTTTGTTTGAAATCCGGTGGCAATAATGGTTACAGAAATTTTATCCCCTAAGCTCTCATCTTTGCAATTACCCCATATAAGGTCGGCTGCAAGGCCGGCTTCTTCCTGGATATAGTCAGTAATAATACTTACTTCATCCATCGTCACTTCCTTATCACCAGAGCTTATGTTTAATAAGATATACCGGGCACCCTCTATTTCATTATCTTTTAATAAAGGTGATGACAAAGCGCCCTCTACAGCTTTAGAAGCACGATTTTCTCCTTCTGCCGCACAACTTCCCATTATAGATACTCCACTGTCTTTCATAACAGTACGCACATCCTTAAAATCAACGTTGATATAACCAGGAAGTGTTATTATTTCAGCTATTCCCTTTGCGGCGATAGTTAAAATATTATCAGCCTGGGCAAATGCAGAGCCCAAAGTAAGGTTACCAAATATTTGGCGTAACCTGTCATTTGAAATTACCAAAAATGAATCGACATGTTTTTTCAATTCTTCCATTCCCTCATCAGCCTGCATTTTGCGGCGTTTGCCTTCAAATGCAAATGGAGTGGTAACAATGCCAACAGTTAATATATCCATTTCCCGGGCTGCTTTGGCAATGATTGGGCTTGCACCCGTACCTGTACCACCACCCATGCCAGCTGTTATGAATAGCATTTTAGTATTTGAGCCCAGCATTTGTTTAATATCATCAATATTTTCAATTGCCGAATTTTTTCCAACCTCAGGAATTGAGCCTGCACCCATCCCTTCTGTAAGACTTGCGCCTAATTGTACCTTATTAGGAATAGGACTTAATTCCAAAGCCTGGGCATCGGTATTACAAATAATAAAATCGACACCTGTAATGCCTTGTTTATACATGTGGTTTACAGCGTTGCCCCCACCGCCGCCAACACCAATTACTTTGATGATTGACGACTTTTCTTTTAACATCTCAAATTGCATAATCCTTGCCTTTCGTTAATATGTGAATGATATATTAAGACTCCTCTAACGTAATAATATGACTTTTTCAACAAGTTTTATCCACATTTGTTCAATATGTGGAAAAGATTAAACTTTGTGAATAATTATTTAACCCTACCAATATTGTCATCCTACGGATGACCCACGTGTGTTATTTTGTTAAACATACAGAGGCTTGAATATTTATTTAAAAAAACCTCGTCTGCCAATATTGTCATCCAATGGATGATTCGTATATGTTGGAGGAGCGAATAATTACTTTAAAAAATCTTCGTCTTTTATATCGTCTTTTATAAATTTTTTTCCGCTTTCTAATATTTTACTTAATAAACCAAATTTTCTGTCTTCTGTATACTTAGGTTTCTCAATCTTAATTTCTGATGGAAGCTGCGTGTCGATATATTCCATTTTCTGAATACCTTTTATCAGCAAACCGATACCGGTTGCAAAAGTTGGGCTTTGGAGCTCTTCGTAGGTATTTTTTGGAAGTAGTTCATTTTTAGCCAGGTGTTCATTCGGATAGCCGACACGGCAATCTAAACCTGTTACAAATTCAACCAGTTGCGACAAGTGTTTTAACTGTGCTCCGCCACCTGTTATCACGATACCGGCGATCAGTTTTTTTTCATAGCCTGAAGATTTTATCTCATAGTACACGTGTTCTACTATCTCTTCCATACGCGCCTGTATTACAAAAGCCAAATTTTTTACTGATATTTCTTTAGGTTCCCTACCACGTAAACCAGGAACGCAAACAATCTCATTTTCCTTATTTTCATCAGCCAGCGCCGACCCAAAACGTACTTTTAACTGTTCTGCTATATTGCGCATTACAGAACAACCCTCACGAATATCTTCGGTTACACTATTGCCGCCAAACGGGATAACAGCCGTGTGGCGGATAATTCCTTCATGGAAAATAGCAACATCAGTTGTACCGCCGCCTATATCCACCAAAACCACACCCGCTTCTTTTTCCTCATCACTTAAAACAGATTCAGAAGAAGCCAATGGCTCCAGTATTAACTCCTGGCTTTCAAGCCCTGCCTTATTTACGCATTTTACAATGTTTTTTATAGCTGTAACCTGCCCGGATATAATGTGGAAATTTGCCTCAAGCCTTACACCCGCCATACCAATGGGATCTTTTATACCAGGCTCATTGTCAACTGTAAATTCCTGCGGCAAAACGTGTATAATCTCCTCACCAGGCGGCATAACCAGGTTATACATATCTTCAACCAGCTTATCAATATCTTTACGTGATATTTCGGACTGAAGATCGCGGCGCGTTATTAAGCCCCGGTGCTGTAAACTTTTTATGTGCTGACCGGCGATACCTACGTTTACCACCTTAATTTCTACATTTGACTGTGCGCCTGCTATCTCAACCGCCAGACCGATACCTTGTACTGTTTTATCTATGTTTGAAACCATGCCCCGGGTAACACCCGCAGATTCGGCTTTACCAATACCTAATACTTCTATCTTTCCGTTTCTGCTCCTTCGGCCCACAATAGCACATATTTTAGTAGTTCCAATATCCAACCCCACCACGATTGGAGAACTCTTTTCCTGAGTTGAGCTTTTGTCCATTTTATTTCTTTATTTGAGATGTATCTTTTTTCAATTTTGCTGAATCCTTACCTGTTGTTTTTGATTTCAGCGAATCCTGTTTTATATTTTCATTTTTGACACCTATAACCTGGTTTGCATATTTTATGTTAATAATTTTATAGGTATCCCATCCTGCCTTTGATATGGCCTTTTTATAAAATACCAGCAAGTTGTTAAACTTTGTGCCCAATGAATCCGCATCACCCAGTAATATGCGGTTATTGCCCACACGCGGTATAAGTTCAATTTCATGATCCTGGTTTACATATATCTGCGCTATCTGGGCATCCCAAAGTGAATCCTTCCTTATGTAATCAGCTGTTTTAAACAGTTCCCTTGCCATTGCCGTATGTAATGTATCCACGCGGTTGGCAAAAAGTTCGTCAATATATCCGTTTGCTGCCAGCACCCTTGCAGTAAAATTTGTCGATAAAGGAATTTTTAATCCATGCTGATCAACATAAAAGTCCTGGTCAAAACGGTTCAGCAAACGCAAAATTGGCTGCCGCTGACTTATTTCCACATTAATAGTCCCGTCCATTTCCGCATAAACCTTTGCATATTCAATAAATGGATTTGCTTTTAACTTTTTCTCCAATGCATAAATATTTATATCATCCATTCGGCGACCAATGAGCGGGCGGTTGTTTACCAATAAAATATGATCAACTTCCTGCCTGTCAATAAAATATTGACTACCTGGTATATAGATATTTACAGATGTACAAATAACCTGCGATTTTTTTATTTCAATGAAACTCATCAGCACTACCAATCCACCCAGGGATATAACCCAGGCAAAGCTTATCAGCAGATATTTCCATATGCGTTTTTTAAACATCTTGTAAAGCTTGTTTTAAGGGCTGTACTAATTGGTCAATATCGCCTGCACCTACTGTTAAAAGTAATGCCGGCTTTTCATTTTTAACTATCTCAATAGCTTCTCTTTTCCCACATCTGCGCTTATTAGCCATTTTCATCCTGCCAAGTATCATTTCGGCATTCACTCCCTCAATCGGCAACTCTCGCGCCGGGTAAATATCCAGTATAAGTAATTCATCTGAGAGGTCAAGCGCTTCTGCAAATCCGTCTGCGAAATCGCGGGTGCGGGTATATAAATGCGGCTGGAAAATAGTGGTCAGCTTTTTATCAGGATATAATTTCTTTACAGATCTGATACAAGCTTTTAATTCTTCGGGATGATGCGCATAATCATCAATAAATACCTGGTGATCATTTTTTATGATATACTCAAAGCGGCGTTTAACTCCCTTAAATGATCCCAATGCACTTTTTATAGCATCTGGTGAAACCTTTAAAAGCAAAGTTGCTTCAATTGCTGCCACGGCGTTTTCGATATTATGCAACCCTGCAATACCCTGTTTTATATTAGTGATACTTGTATTACTATTTTTAAAATCAAAATAAAAGTCACCGTTTTCAATACGGATATTGGAAGCGCTTGCATCTGCATCCGCATCAACAGCATAAGTAAAACCGGTTTCCAGGGGAAGACCTTTTTTGTGGATAAGTTTGCCGCCGGGCTTTATCTGTGAAGCAAATAATTTAAAAGATTCTGTTAAATGAGCATGGTCTCCATAAATATCCAAATGATCAGCATCCATCGAAGTAATTATAGCAATATCCGGATGCAGCGTAAGAAAGGAGCGGTCATATTCATCAGCCTCCACTACTACAATATTGTTTTTTCCATACAATACATTGCTATGGTAATTTGACGAAATGCCTCCCAAAAAAGCCGAGCAATCTTTTCCTGAGTCTTTCAAAATGTGCGCAATCATGGTTGATGTTGTAGTTTTACCATGAGTACCCGCTACAGCTACTGTAAACATGCCCTTGCTGATGATACCTAATACCTGCGAACGTTTAAACAATTCAAAACCTTTATCCTTAAAAAAGTTTAATACTTCTGAGTCTTTTGGGATAGCAGGTGTGTAAATAATAAGCGTACTTTCATCCGGTGCCTGGAAAATTTTAGGTATCCAGTCTTTACGGTCATCAAAAATGACCGGGATACCTTCATTGTGCAGTTCGCTGGTAAGTTCTGTTGATGTTTTATCATAACCGCAAACAACACAACCCAAGTGACGGAAATACCGCGCAAGGCCGCTCATTCCAATACCGCCGATACCTACCAGATAAACTCGTTTTATGTTAACTAATTCCATTTTTTCAAGTCTAAATGCCGAAGAGCAATTTTCATAACTTCTTTAGCAATAACATCATCGGCATCAGGCATAGCCATTTTGCCAATGTTCTCACTTATTTTTATTTGTTTCTCTTTATTATTTAAAAGGTCGAGCGCTTTATCTATTAATTCGACTTCTGCATCCCCGTCAGTAACCAAAACTGCCGCGTTTTCATTTGCCAGTGCCAACGCATTTTTTGTTTGATGATCTTCGGCTACATTAGGCGAAGGCACTAGTATTACCGGCTTTTTAATAACACATAGTTCTGCAATAGTGCCCGCCCCTGCCCTTGATATAATAATATCCGCGGCAGCGTAAGCTAAATCCATACGGTTTAAAAATTCTACTGCACATATATTAGGATTATAATTTTCTCCTAGCTTTTCAATAATACTGTTATAATAAAACTTACCCGTTTGCCAGATAAGCTGCACATCTGCAGCAATTAATTTATCAAGACCAGCAAATACACTGTTGTTTAATGTGCGGGCGCCTAAACTGCCTCCTGTTACCAGTATTGTATTTTTTGTTGCACTAAGTTTAAACAATTCCAGTGCTTCCATTTGCTTCCCGGCTATATTTACAGAGTCCTTACGGATAGGGTTTCCTGTTTTAATAATCCTGTCGAAGGGGAAAAAATTTTCCATTCCATCAAATGCAACGCATATTTTCTTTGCTTTTTTACCCAGCCATTTATTGGTGATACCAGCGTATGAATTTTGCTCCTGTATTAAATATGGAATGCTTTTTAATGATGCAGCATATAATAAAGGCCCTGATGCATAACCTCCAACTCCAACTACGGCATCGGGCTTAAATTCCCTGATAATTTTTAAAGCTTTCCATACGCTCATCACTAACTTTACCGGCAACAGCAAATTTTTCCATACAGATTTACGCTGGATGCCCTGTATATCCAATCCAATGATTTTATAACCGGCTGCAGGTATCTTTTCCATTTCCATGCGGCCGTTAGCGCCAACGAATAATATTTCAGTATTGGGATCAAGTCTCTTTAAAGCATTAGCAATAGCAATAGCAGGGAAAATGTGTCCCCCTGTACCGCCGCCACTAATGATGACACGCTTCCCAAGCCCCCAAGCCCCCTGAAGGGGGAGTTTTTGATTAGCTATGTTTTTCTCGTCCTGCATATTAAACTTAATATTTGTTCCCCCTTTAGAGGGCTAAACTGCTACTTCCCTTATTTCTCCTACAATTACTTTTTTAGGTTCATCAATATCCCTGCTTACCGATAATATAATACCAAATGCCACACTGGTAAATAATATGGATGTACCGCCCATGCTTACCAAAGGCAGCGGAATCCCGGTTACCGGACCAAGCCCAACTGCTACCGCCATATTGGCAAATGCCTGTATAGTTAAACTAAAGCTTAAACCGGCAGCTAATAATGCTCCGAACGCTTTTGGCGCCTTTGTTACAATTTTAATGCAGCGGTAGAGCAGAAAAAGATAGATCCCTATTAATACCAGGCCTCCAATAAGACCATATTCTTCAATTATAATAGCATATATCTCATCAGAATATGCTTCAGGCAAATAATTTATTTCATCGCTTCTGCCTACACCCTTTCCGAATATGCCCCCTGTTGCTATGGCAATTTTGGCGTGATCGGACTGGTATGATTTATCGGGATTGGCAACTTCCGGATGCATAAACGCATGTATCCTGGAGGCGTATGTTTTATGACGCGGTCCTAGAAACACAACTCCTGCTAATAATATACTTCCGGCAAGGCATACCGTTGCAATTTGCTTTATACTTATACGGCCAATAATCAGCAGTAAAATACTAACTCCAAAAAGCATAAGCGCGGTGGAAAGATTGGCAAGTGCTATCAAAATAAACACAAGGCAAACTGCACCCATTATAGGGATAAAAGATTGCTTTACATCTTTAATATTTTCCTGCTTAAGTGATAGGGTTCGTGCCAGGTAAGTGATTAAAGCAAGTTTCGCCAAATCTGAAGTTTGAAAGCTTAGTCCTGTTCCCGGTATTGCTATCCACCTGCTTGCATCATTTACATGGCTTCCAAAAAGAAGTGTATATAATAAAAGAGGGAGGGTAATGATCATCAATAGTTTTGAAATACCTCTATAGTAGCGATAATCAAGCTTATGCGAAATGTACATTAATGCGATACCGCCAATTATCATAGCAAGGTGTTTCATTAAAATAGATTCGGCCCCTACGCCGCGCTTATAGGCAAGCGTACCAATAGCACTGTAAACAGCCAGTAATGAAATAACAGAGAGTAATATGACGATAAGCCATATCCACCGGTCTCCTTTTGTGTTACTGAGTATTTTGTTCATTTTATTTTATGATTTCACCGATTGCCTTATGATTTCACTATTATACGATTTCACCGATTACCCTATGATTTCACCGATTTTGTTGCCCATAGACCATAGTTAAAAACTACTTAGTATTAATATTATCAAATCCTCAAATTATCAAATCCTCAAATTTCTTCATCTGCACATCCACACACTTGCACATCGGCACATTTACAATTCTTTCACCGCCTGCTTAAACTGGCGGCCGCGGTCTTCATAGTTTTTAAAAAGATCGAAGCTTGCACAAGCGGGTGAAAGTAATACGGTATCGCCTTTTGTTGCCAGGTGATAAGATACCTCGACAGCTTCCTGGGCCGAATAGGTATTTACAATCACCTCTACATCATCTTCAAAAGCATCATGGATGCGCTTGTTATCCCTGCCTAAACACACTATTGCTTTAACTTTTTGCTTCACAAGGTCCTTAAGCATTGTATAATCATTTCCCTTATCAACACCGCCAAGTATCAATATTACGTCGGTAGTCATACTTTCAAGAGCATACCAGGTTGAATTTACATTCGTTGCCTTTGAGTCGTTAATGAAACTAATACCCGATACTTTGCCAACTGACTCCAGCCTGTGCTCAATATTTTTAAAATTGCTCATGCTATCCCTTAAAATGGGATTTCTTATATCCAGCAATTTTGCTACAATACCCGAAGCCATCGAGTTGTAAATGTTGTGTTTACCCTGAAGGGCCAGTTCTGTAATCGACATCTGGAAATTTTCTTTATGTACATTTATGACAATATTGTCTTTATCGAGATATGCTCCCGGTTCAATTTTTTTTTCAATAGAAAATGGAAATACCTGCGCCGCAAAACTTCGCCCGTTCATTCCTTTAATGGTTTCCGCATCATCAGCACAGTAAATAAAAACATCATTAGCTGTTTGATTTTGTGTTATCCGGAATTTTGAAGCTGCATAATTTTCCAGCTTATAATCGTACCGGTCTAAATGATCAGGAGTTATATTTAATAAAACAGCTATGTCTGTTTTAAACTTATACATGTCATCAAGCATAAAACTACTGAGCTCCAATACATAAGTATCAAACTTTTCGGTAGCCACCTGGTAAGCAAAACTCTTTCCTATATTACCTGCCAAGCCAACATTTAATCCCGCATTTTTCAGGATATGATAAGTTAAACTGGTAGTGGTGGTTTTTCCGTTGGAACCGGTAATTCCTATAATTTTAGCACTGGTATATCTTCCTGCAAACTCTATCTCTGATATAATAGGTATATTTTTCTCTTTTATCTTTTTAACAATCGGAGCTTTATCAGGAATACCCGGACTTTTAATCACCTCCGTGGCTATGAGTATTTTTTCTTCAGTATGCTGATTTTCTTCGAAAGGAATATTCCAATCCTGCAATTGCTTTTTATAATTATCAGCGATAGCACCAAAATCAGAGACAAAAACATTGTAACCCTGCTTTTGAGCAAGATATGCCGCTCCCACCCCGCTTTCGCCAGCCCCGAGAATGGCAATTAGCCCCGGCCCCCCGGCCCCCTGAAGGGGGAGTTTTTGATTAGCTATTTTAATGTCTTCATTCATTACTATCTCTTTTCTCTAACTTCTCGCTTTTTAATTTCAATCTTTTATTCCCCCTTTAGGGGGTTAGGGTGCGTGGTTTACCTCAACTTCAATGTTATTATCGATATAATAGCCAGCATAATCCCAATGATCCAAAATCGTGTTACAATTTTTGCTTCATGAAATCCCCTCTTCTGGTAATGATGATGCAAAGGCGCCATTAAAAAAACTCTGCGCCCTGTTCCAAATTTCTTCTTCGTATATTTAAACCACGAGACCTGGATAATAACAGACGCGTTCTCAATTAAAAAGATTCCGCATAAAAGAGGCACCAGCAATTCTTTGCGTATCATAATGGCAAATACCGCTATAATTCCGCCTATTGCCAGACTGCCGGTATCACCCATAAATACCTGCGCCGGGTACGAGTTGTACCACAAAAAACCAACACAAGCACCCACAAAAGCTCCGGCGAAAATCACCAGCTCCTCGGAATTTGGTATGTACATAATATTGAGGTAATTGGCTATAACCGTATTACTGGATACATAGCCCAGTATGGCTAACGTTATACCGATAATGGCCGATGTCCCTGTAGCGAGCCCGTCAATGCCATCCGTTATATTGGCGCCGTTTGATATGGCTGTTATAATTACAATCACAAAAAACATAAACACCATTAATGAATAACGCTCATAACCGGGCCCCATAAACTTGAGTACCTTGCCGTAGTCAAATTCGTTGTTCTTGTAAAATGGCATGGTAGTTTTTGTCGATCTTACATCCTGGGTATAAACAGGCGTATTCCCCCGCATATGAAACTCAACAGGTGCATCAGCAATTGATGGCAATTTAACCTCGGTACGTATAATAATATCCGGATTAGAATACATTGTAAAACCAATAAATAAAGCAAGGCTAACTTGCCCGATTATCTTAAACTTACCGGCTAAACCTTCCTTGTTTTTTTTGAATACTTTAATATAGTCATCCAAAAATCCAATAGCGCCAAGCCATACTGTTGTGACCAGCATCATTATCACATAAATATTACCTAGTTTGGCAAACAACAAGGTTGGAATTAAAATACCCAGTATTATAATTATACCACCCATTGTAGGCGTACCTGTCTTTTGCATCTGCCCTTCTAAACCCAGGTTCCTAATAGATTCGCCTACCTGTTTAAATCGTAAATACTCAATTAACCTGTGACCGAAAACAGTTGTTACTATTAATGAAGTAATTACCGCCATAGCCGTGCGGAATGTGATGTACTGAAACACCCCGGCACCCGGAATATTATAGTTTCTGTTTAGATAAGTAAATAGATAGTACAGCATAGTTTTTTTTTGCGATTACACCGATTTTTTGTCCATAGTCCATGATCCATAGACCATAGTAAAAAGTATTAAATATTATATTTCAAATCAGCACATTTTCAAATCTTCAAATTATCAAACCATCAACTTAAATTGTTCCACTAACTCCTCCATATCATCAAAATGATTTCGCACGCCCTTAATTTCCTGGTACTTTTCATGGCCTTTACCGGCAACGAGTACTATATCTCCCGGTTTAGCCAGCAAACAAGCCGTTTTAATAGCTTCTCTCCTATCCACTATGCTTACTGTGTATCTTTTAAAAGCAGGATCAACACCCTCTTCCATATCTTTTATAATTTGTGCAGGATCTTCGGAGCGGGGATTATCGGAAGTAAGGATTACCCTGTCACTCCATTCACACGCGGTTTTTGCCATAATAGGGCGTTTAGTTTTATCTCTGTCCCCGCCGCAACCGATTACGGTGATCACTTTTTCATTCCCTTTACGGATATCGTGTATAGTGCTTAATATATTTACAATAGCATCTGGTGAATGAGCGTAATCAACAATGCCAATGATTTTGTTTGGTGCAACTATATAATCAAATCGCCCTTTTGCTCCGGTAAGCTTACTTAAGCTTGTTAATATTTTTGTTTTATCCTGCTCCAGCAGCATGGCGGCAGCGTATACCGCCATTAAGTTATAGGCATTAAAAGTACCTACCATTTTAAACCAAACCTCTTCGTTATCTATTTGTAGCAATAATCCTTCAAACTGGTTTTCCAATATCCTGGCTTTATAATCTGCCATACTTTTAAGACCATATGTTTTTTTATGGGCCTTTGTATTTTGCAGCATTACGTTGCCATTTTTATCGTCCATATTTGTTAAAGCGAAGGCATTTGCAGGCAATTCATCAAAAAAGGTTTTTTTGGCCTTTAAGTAACTATCAAATGTTTTGTGATAATCTAAATGATCATGCGTAAGGTTGGAGAAAATCCCACCTGAAAACTGTAATCCCACTATGCGGTGCTGTGCAATAGCATGTGAGCTTACTTCCATAAAGCAATAATCGCAACCCTCCTCAACCATCTCATTTATCAACTTGTTTATTTCAATAGGATCTGGTGTTGTATGCGTTGACGCTATAACCCGGCCGTTGATCTGATTTTCAACGGTAGAAAGCAATCCGCATTTGTATCCAAGGTCGCGAAATAGTTTATAGAGCAATGTGGCGATGGTGGTTTTACCATTGGTGCCGGTTACACCAACCAGTTTTAGTTTGCCCGATGGATTATCATAAAAATTAGCTGATACTATACCCAGCGCAATAGCTGAATTTGCTACCATTAAAAAATCTACTTCTCCGGTAACACGAGCGGGCAGCACTTCACAAATTACAGCGACTGCTCCGTCTTTAATAGCCTGCAAAATAAAGTCATGCCCGTCTGCTACTGTGCCTTTTACTGCTACAAATAAACATCCGGGAATTACCTTTCGGGAATCAAAAACTATGGCTGATATCTCCATATCTGCACTGCCCTGGAGTTCAGTGAATGCAAGCCCTTCTATTATATCGCTTAAATACTTCATTGCAATTCAATTATTATTTTTGATCCTTTTGGTACAATGCTTCCGCCTGTTACCGATTGACTGATAACTGTACCGCTGCCCCGCACCATTACTTTATAGCCTGCATTACCTAATAAATACAAAGCATCACTCAAATCCATACCTATTACTGATGGCACTACCCCGTTTTTATAGTTAACCTCTTCAAACGCAATACCGTTACTTGTATCTACTCCATTATTAGCTGCATTGTTTGATGCGTACAAAGGTTTAACGCCCAATTTTGTATATACTTGTTTAAGCGCCTTCAGATTTCCTTTTTTGATTTGCGGCATGTTTGTGTTTCCTGCAAAATGTACTGGTGTTGCCTGGTTTATTTCAAGATCATTTGAATAAACCCTGTCGGCAATTTCCCTAAAAACCGGACCCGCAACCTTCGCCGCGAGGTAGTCGCCCGTTGTTGGGTGATTGATCACCACGATCATTGAATATTTTGGATGATTAGCCGGAAAGTAGCCGCAAAAAGATGCCTGATATGTCTTTTTTATACCATAACCAGATGAGCCATTGGCAATTTGCGCCGTCCCGGTTTTACCTGCTACCGTATATAACGAATTTTTAATCACATTTTTTCCGGTACCTTCTGTAACTACGCCTTCAAGCAAACTTCTCATTTTACCTAAGGTAGCATCTGAGCATACTTTTTCATTAATTACTCTTGCCTGAAATTGCTCTACCGTGTTCCCCAATCTGCGTATTTCTTTTACAAATATGGGAGCTATCATTTTACCATTATTAGCCACAGCATTATAAAGGGTAAGCATCTGTAAGGGAGTTATCTTCATTTCATAACCGTAGGCCATTTCCGGTAACGTATAGTTTTTATTCCAGCTCCTGCTTTTAGGATTTTTTACTACAGGAGCACCTTCTCCGGGTATTTGCAAACCCAGCTTTTCATTTAAATGATAACTATAAAGTTTATCTGTAAATTGTTTTGGGTTATTATTATAATGATTGTAAACAAATTTTGCTGCTGCAACATTTGATGATTCTTCAAATGCTTGTTTGGCAGTCATCATATTTTTTCCTACTTCAGCATCAGTAATTGTAGGGCCTTTTGGTATTTTATATTTACCGCCTTCAACATTCACAATGGTGTTGGTATCAATTTTATGCTGTTCAAAAGCAGTCATATAAGTGGCCAGTTTAAAGGTTGAACCGGGATCGGCTGCGTCACTTATAGCATAATTTAATTTTTCCTGGTAATCCCCATTTTTAGTCCTGGTAAAATTGGCTATCGCCCTTATCTCACCTGTAGCCACTTCCAACAGTACTACGCAACCATGATCTGCCTGAGTTTTTATCAATTGCTTTTTAAGCGCATCCTGAGCCACGTCCTGGTAGTTAACATCAATGGTCGAAATAATATCAGCGCCTTCTTTTGGCGCTATCTCTTCTTCGCCATTATTAACCGGCATCCAAACTCCTCCGGCAATACGCTCCATCAGACGCTTTCCGCTTTCCCCATTTATATAACCTGAGTAAGCACCTTCAAGGCCAACAGCGTTTTTAACGTTTTCGTTTTTGTATCCAATAGTTCGTGCGGCAAGTGAACGGAAGGGCAGTATCCGTTTATTCTGTTCAATAACAATTAAACCGCCTTTGTATTTGCCCATATTGAAAATAGGAAACTTGCGTATCTGTTTTAACTCCTGGAATGATACTTTTCTCCTGATCAACAGATAACGCAAACTATCTCTGCGGGCATTACGCAGCACCCTCGAATATTCTCTTTCTGTTTTATCACCGTAGAACTGGGAAAGCTTTATAGCCAGTGAATCAACTTTTTCATGAAAAGACCGGTCATCAGAAATTCCGGCGGCCAGCATGTCCATGTGCAGCTCATATTCAGGTACCGATGTGGCAAGCAGGCTCATATCATTCGAAAATATATTACCCCTGGCAGCTTCAACCGTTTGATATTCTGTAGAAAGCCTCGACGACATTGACCGCCATTTTTTTCCCTGTATAAATTGCACGCGGTACAACTGAAATACAACAGCCCCGGCAAAAAGCAGGATCAGGCCGAATGCGAGGTAAACCCTTATCAGTATGTTAGTCCTAATGCTCATTTTGTACCTCCTCCACGGTAATTTTTTGCGGCGGCTGAATTGATTCTTTTATTCCAAGGGTATCTGTACGCTTGGCTACTTCGGTCAGGGTGCTTTTATAAGCAAGCTCGGCCTTGGTAGTTTTATAATCATAGCTCAGTTCTTTTACCTGTTTACTTATTTTATCAATATCACGTATGTTTCTTTCGGCCAGGTGCCTGTTAGCGATATAAATCATGCCTAATAAAGCAAGAAACAATATGAATGGCAGCGCATTGGTTGCGGTTTCGGCATTAATTATGCCCTTAGTAAAAAGCTGTGTTAAAAAATTATCAGGGATTTCCTTAACGGGATTTTCCTCAACAATAATCTTTTGCTCAGTCTCCTCTTCCTCAATTTGTGTACGCAGCCTATTGGTCATTTCTTTACCGCTATTCTTAATTTAGCGCTCCGTGCCCTGTTATTGTTATTTATTTCCTCTGCCGACGCGGTAATGGCTCCCCGGCTTACCGCATCAAAAGGTTTATTACTATTTCCGTATAAGTCCTTTTCAACCTCACCGCTGAATTTACCTTTAGCGATGAAATTTTTCACCAGCCTGTCTTCCAGCGAATGATATGACATTACTACCAGCCGTCCCCCTGATACCAATACTTCGGCAGACTGTATTAAAAAATCTTTTAATGCCTCCAATTCCTGGTTAACTTCAATACGCAGAGCCTGGAAAACCTGGGCCAGATATTTATTCTCTTTCCCGCGTGGAATCCGGTTTGAAATAGCATTTTTCAGGTCGGCAACTGTAACTATAGGTGTGTTTAAGCGTGCGGTTGCTATAGTATTTGCCAGCGATTTTGCATTTTGTATCTCACCGTAAATACCAAATATCCGGTGCAATTCGGCTTCCGGGTAAGTGTTTACCACCTCTTTAGCACTTAAAGTGGCCTGCTGATTCATGCGCATATCCAACTCAGCATCAAAGCGGATAGAGAAACCGCGTTCAGCCTGGTCAAACTGATACGATGAAACACCCAGATCGGCTAATATGCCGTCAACAGGTATAGCATCATACAAACGGGAAAAATTTTTGAGATAACGGAAATTCTGATCTACAAATATGAACCGTTTATCATCAATTAAATTTTGTTTAGCATCGGCGTCCTGATCAAATGCCAATAATTTTCCATCCTCAGCTAAGTGCTTTAATATTTCCCGCGAATGACCGCCACCGCCAAAGGTCACATCAACATAAGTACCGTCCGGCCTAATATTTAAACCTTCAATACATTCATTCAGCATTACAGGAGTATGGTAATTATTCATTTGCACCCTCCCTTCTTTTGCTGCCCATTACTTCTTCGGCAAGGTCGGCAAAGTTGTCAGGCTCATTATCAATCATTGTGCGGTATGCCTCCTTGTCCCAAACTTCAATTTTATTTATCTGGCAGGTAAGCACTACATCGCTATCGATATTTGCGTAATCGAGTAATAATTTCGGTAGGTTTATCCGCCCTGTATTGTCGAGAGTTAATTCGGTTGCCCCACGGGTGAAATACCTGATAAATTCGATATTTTTACTTTCGTATTGATTAAGTTTATTTAGTTCGTCAAGCTTTTTGTCCCACTCTTTTTTGGTGTAAATAACAAGATACTTTTTAAAGCCACGATTGATCACAAGGCCTTCACTTTCAGCTTCGGGAAGCTTTTTTTTGAGGCCCGCAGGGATCATCATTCGCCCTTTGGTATCTAATTTACATTCAAATTCTCCGGTTAAATAGGACATAGTCGCGACTTTGTACTTATCGTAATGTAAAAGTAGATTTTATCTACCACATTTTACCACTTTATACCACCAAAGTTATCAACACTTTGTTTACTTCTTTTGTTTATTACTTTAGTAAATTTTATCCTTTTTTTTTCGGTTTCAGGAAATATTTTTGAAATTGATCTCTACTTTATGCTTAATTTTTAAGCATTTTATCTATTTTGAATGACTGTGTTTAAACTTGATGATGAGCTTTCGTTTGCCATTGAACGTTCCGAAAAACGAGCACGATTAATTGTTTATAAAAACGGTGTTGAAAATGTTTGCAGGAAGGAGACGCAATGCATTGCGTCTCTACGATAAGGTTTTCTTAATTATTATCTTAATTTTGTTAAAACCTTGTTCCAATGACCGAATTATTCAAAAATAAATATCGAATTCCTTCTACAAGGCTACAAACCTGGAACTATGCCGATAACGCAATGTATTTTGTTACTATTTGTACAGCAAACAGGGGATGCTTTTTTGGAAACGTTGTAGAGACGCAATGCATTGCGTCTCTACCCGCCAATAAATTACCACAATTCATTGAACCAGAATATAAAATGGAGTTAAATAATTTAGGAAAAATAACTGAAATGGAATGGCTTAAAACCAAAGAGTTAAGGCCGGATATGAATTTGGAATTGAACGAATATGTTGTGATGCCAAATCATTTTCATGCGATTATATTTATTGATGATAATAGATATAATACAAGTAAATATAACAATTATCGGGGTAGAGACGCAATGCATTGCGTCTCTACGACGGATGATGATGTAAGCAATCAAAAAAATAAATTTGGACCGCAGGCAAAGAATCTTGCGTCTGTTATTCGTGGTTTTAAATCGGCAGTAACAACCTATGCCAGGAAAAATAATATTCCATTTGATTGGCAGGCTAGGTTCCATGATCATATTATTACTTCTAATAAAGAATACCTTAGAATTGCTGATTATATCGTTAACAATCCCAAAAATTGGAGGGATGATAGATTTTATATAAAATGATCGGCTCTACTAGAGACGCGATGCATCGCGTCTCTACAATATTAACCAATTTAAACAATGAAAATATTAGATGTCGTAGAGACGCGGTGCATCGCGTCTCTACGACAATAACCGAATTTATAATGAAAATATTAACCATCGCTTTGCTTTTTTACGTATTGTGCATAAATAATGAAACGATAAGTAAAAAAAACAACAACACTGTACAATTTAACATAAGCACCATTTTAAATGCCCGCCCGGTAACTATTGTAAGCAATAACAAATTAATAACCTGGACCAAGGGAATTGATGGAAACGGAGTTGGCGATGGTTATTTAACACTTTCGGCAGCTTTGTTTAACGGTGATAAAGCTCTTCATGCCCTGCCTGATGATCCGTTATTCCCAGCAAATAATTCACATCCTGAAATAAAATTGCACTATTCAAATAAAGACAGTTTACAGAACCAGACATGCAATATTGCTGGTGAGGGAGAAGTTGAATTTTCTGTATCTCAAATAAAATACAAAGACGTTTACCTGGCTTTGACCAGTTCTGAAGGGGCGTCTTTGTTACAGGTACGCTTTAAATATACTGATGGAACTGAAGTTGAGAATTTCGTTTTACCGGATTATTACCTGGACATTAAAGCTGATGACCCGAACTTATGCTATCTCGTACATGACCTTGCCAAATGGGGGAATAAAAACAACATGACCGAAAAAGATCATCACAATATCGATCTGCTAAATATTCATCCTGATCAGGCGAGAAGACTTAAAAGTATAAGTATCAGTAAAACGAAGCCCGGTTACCTGGTATTTTGGGCTGCGGCGGGGGTGAAAACTCGATAAAATCAACATAGAACGCTGAATGTTGAATTAAGAATATTGAAGGTGATAGCGCCAAATTCAGACTTAATGTTTTTTGAAATAATTACTATCGTTAATTGCAACAAAAGTCAAAATTATCAAAAATATTGCCCCTAACGGTATTGTAAGAAAGAATAACCAACCAGCAGCAACCATACCATTCAAAACTTCTCCGAAAGGTACTCCGATGCGTATACATTCATCGGTGCCGCCTTCGTTGATATCACAACCCAAACTATTGCCAATAACATTTGCTAAAAAAGCACCTAAAAACGGAGAAATTGTAAAAAACAGAATAAATAAATAGCCATATGGGATCCACTTTAGTTTCTTTTTAGTATCAAATAGTTGGGGTCTCATATTAACTTTAAGAATTAAAATGTTTGAAAATGGAACTTTTATTTCAAATAAAAATATTAATAATTTTCTGACAGCAATTATTTATAATATTGGTTCCAGACTTCCGAAGTTTTGAAAACTTCGGAAGTCTTAGATCCATTACCCCTCAATCTTAATATCATACTTAGCCAGCAACCCCGGTAATCCATGAACAGAGAACCTGGCCTTTTTTAGAATATTGCTATCCGGATCAATGATAAAATTATAAGATGTGCGAAGATCTGCATTTTTTAATGTGGTTCGATTAAAAAATGCCCTATTGAGGTTGCAATTGATGAACTGAACATCCGTAAGATCAGCTTCGGTAAAATCTGTTTCAACCATTGAACAATCTGTAAACTTTGCGCCTTTATTTTTCTTTTTATAAAAGATAGCGTTATCAAGGATACAATTATCAAAACTTACTTCAAACAAAAAATCACGGCTTTTACTGAAATCTGCGCCGCTAAGCTTGCAATCTTTAAATCTAATATTTTGCAAACCGGTATCTGATAATTTAATAAGCGATAAGTTACAGCCTTCAAACTGACACTCTATAAAAACAACTCCACCAAAACCAGCATATGAAAAATCACAATTTATAAACCTACAGCTTTCAAATGTTCGTTTACCGCCGCTTATAGATTCTGCGTTAATTTTAGTGAAGGTGTTGTCTTCAATTATTTCGGGTATCATACTGCAAAATAACGTTTTTTAGCTTTTCTAAATTGAATAACGAAAAAAAAATTCCATCTAATTATTCAATAACATCTTATCATTTTGTCATAAATTATTGCTTATAAATATTTTAATATATTTTTATGCAGAAAAAGAAATCTTGGAATGATCGATCTCAACAAAACTATAAACGCTCTTGCTATTTTAATAGTTGTTTCTCTGCCATTTGCAGCACAAGCACAAACCAACTCTACCGATGGTAAAGAATGGATAGTAAAATCAAATGGTTACACTAAAATTTTGCTGGATATCGACAAAAAGTATTCACCAGAGTTTGGCTCATCACAAGGGCTGGCTTTCTATGACACCTTAATTGCAGTGCCTACCCTGGCAAACGAGATGGCCGCACGTAAGGACAGGTTAGATGCAGTTGCAATATTAAAAGAGAGCAAGCAAAAGGAAACTAACCTTGCGGTAAAGCAGGACCTTGACATTTTAATCAACCAGTCAGAATTAGGTTTTAGACAAGATGATTTCAGATTAAATAAGGAAGTATCTTTTTTAAATGCCACTGAAACTGTTTTTAGCGGCATGCAAACCTTGCTGGATGATCAAACCCCTGCTGAACGGCGCAGCGCGGCGGTGATCCGTTTGCGTAAGTATGCCGGGTTGGAAAAGGGATATCAGCCTATCACCGCCATCTTGCAGCAACGCACCGGTGAGCAAATGGCTAAGCCGGATATGATTTATCCTTCCAGGCAAAAAATGCAAGTTATCCTTTCGCATAATGCCAGTATGGTGAGCGGTATTGAAGAGTTATTTAAAAAATACAAACTAACGGGGTGGGAACAATCTTACGCTACCATTAAAAAGCAACTGGAAGATTATGATACCTGGGTAACCGCTAACGTATTGCCAAAAACACGTACCGATTTCAGGCTGCCGCCGGAGGAGTATAAATTGGAATTAGAAGGCTATGGAATAGATATTCCTCCCGCTGAAATTGCAAAAATGGCACATGCCATGTTTACAGATATTCAGAACCAGATGAAGCCCCTGGCTGAACAGATAGCTAAAAAGAATAACCTGCCATCAAGTGATTACAGGGATGTGATTAAGTTTTTGAAAAAAGACCAAATTATTGGTGATTCAATTATGCCAATCTATAAAAGGCATTTATCTGATATTGAAACAATCATCCAGAAACATCATTTGGTAACGTTACCAAACCGTCCGGCCATTATCAGGCTGGCTAGTGCTGCCGAAACCGCTCAACTGCCTGCCCCGCACATGGTGCCACCGCCATTTTTGAATAATACCGGCGAACGAGGTGTTTTCGTATTGCCATTAAATATGCCACCTGCACCGGGCGAAAAAGTGGATAAGTATGATGATTTTACCTTTGATGCAGCCGCATGGACTATTATAGCACATGAATCGCGCCCCGGTCACGAACTGCAATTCGATAAAATGGTTGAAGAGGGCGTTTCGCAGGCTCGTGCGCTTTATGCGTTTAACTCTACCAATGTAGAGGGCTGGGGATTATATTCAGAATATATCACCAGGCCATATATGCCGGTAGAAGGTCAGCTGATTTCGTTGGATTACCGTTTACTCCGCGCAGCCCGTGCCTTTTTAGATCCTGAATTACAGGCAGGAACCATTACCCAGCAACAGGCGCTCGATCTGTTAATGACCGATGTTGTACAATCGCACGCCTTTGCAAAGCAGGAAGTAGAGCGCTACTCCTTAAGAGCACCCGGACAGGCCAACAGTTATTTTTATGGTTTCACCAAATTGGTAGCCCTGCGGAAAGATACTGAGAAAGCATTAGGAGATAAGTTTAACCAGCAGCGTTTTCATGATTTTATATTGTCGCAAGGAATCCTGCCGCCGGCATTGATCAGGGAAGCGGTGATGGGAGATTTTGTGCCGAAGGAAAAATAGTTAACAAAGAATCAGGAATCAAGAGGCAAGAAACAGGAAAAAGAACCAGGAGTAAAGAATCAAGAGCCAAGAGGAACTTGTTTGATGTCAAATTTTTTCAGTATCAGAAAATGTTTTCAGCAGGTCTTTGGCAGGAACATGTAATACATTTCCGTCTTTATCGGCTATTACCAGTTTTTCATTTTTTTCAGCGCTTGCAATAACCAGTTTTTTAAGAGCCTTTTTTACTCCTTCCATGATTTTGTTTTGAAGCTCAATATTTTCAGGTTTTAAATTCATTGCTCTGATCTTTAATTATATTCCAAATATCGTAATTATAAATGATTGTTGAATAATCAAATTCGCCTGAAATAACCAATTCAGGTGTTGTTTTAGTATTATTTACGATTGCCCAGTAGTCGCATACTGTCTTGTATAAATTGCAAAAATTATAAATTCCCCTATAATACCTTCGTTCAACAATATCATCCGGAATATGATGGCCACCCTTGCGTACCCTGGTTGCAACCCGCTGCTTTGCTTCCTCCGGTGAACTCAGCCAAAAATAGACCAAGGTGACTTTATAACCTATTTGCCGTGCCCTTTTTATTAAGTCGACGTAACTTCTGGTAGCTAAGGTAGTCTCAATCGCGAAATCTTTTTCGAGCTTCATCAAAGTATCAATTCTCTCCAACATAATCCGGCCTGCTTCTATTGCTACACTTTCGGGGTTAAAAGGTGATAATCCAGCGGCTATGCTATCGGCATTTACAAATTCTTTACAATTCAGCATTTCGGGCAGTATAGTATAACTTGCCGTTGTTTTCCCGGCGCCGTTGCAGCCTGCTATGATGTATAGGTTTGGCATGGTTAAAGATTTTCGCGATTTATTATCCCTTCAATAATTTCCACTATACCTTCATTTTTCACTATCCACATGCCTAACCTTTCTTCGGTAATACCGTCCTGTAGTTTATAACTGTATTTTGGTGAACCGTTATCAAAATGGGTTTCCATAAATTTAAAATTTATATTTTCTATAGCAATCAGCTCATTTGCAACCTCAACAATGTGTGTTGATATGATAAAAAAGCTTTTTCTCAATTTTGAAAAAGCAGAAATAATGGACAATGAGGCATCAAAGGCATCTTTAACATTTGTGCCTCTGAACAACTCATCAAAAATCACTACCATATTTTGCGATTCATTCATTTTTTTTGCAACATGCTTTACCCTCGATACTTCAGTAAAAAAATGACTGTTGCCATGCTGCAGGTTGTCCGAAAGGTTTATTGTAGTTATCAGTCCTTCAAAAACGCTTGTTTCCATATAAGCTGCCGGAACTGGAAACCCAAGTTGGGATAAGAAAACGGAAATCCCAATTGATTTTAAAAAGGTTGATTTACCAGCCATATTAGCACCGGTAATAAAGCATACGTTTTTATCATAGTTAAATTGTATATTATTATTTATTGGTTTTTTTATAAATGGATGATAAACCCCATCAAGCTTAAGAATCTGCCCGTTTGAATTATTAATTACCGGAAAGCTAAATCCAAGTACTTTACCTCGCATGCCAACTGTTATAAATACATCAAGCTGGTAAACTATATCCAATAAAATTTTTAGCCTTTCGTATCCCAGGTATCTGAATAAATGGTCAGTCCTGGCTATATCTATGGCAGTTAATTTCTTTTTTCCAAATAATGACCTGATAAAAATAAAGTCTGCATGATCAAGAATATCAAGTATGGTTGAATAAAAATCTTGAAGCAGTTTTGGTAAAGTATTAAAGTCAGAAGTTTCAGTAAAATCATCTAATACTTTTAGTAACGCAAGCGTGTATGCTATTCCCCGGTTTATAATATAAAAGTTATTATTCCCGGTAAAGAAATATATTGCCTTTCTTTCAATAGCTCTAATTTTGGAGATGGAAGTCGGTTTATCGGGCCTGTTTAAGTAAAACTCAATATAATCACATGATCCCTTGTCAACCTTAAAACCAATGTCATTAATTTGAAGATATTTTGTGGCATTGATTCTTTGTTTAATTTGCTCGCTATCTGTTAAAAGGTTATTAAATAGCTCGGTTAATTTATCCCTGCCACCAAAAGTAATTGCATGGTTAAAAAGACTTAGAACCGAAATGTCATATGCGTTATTTGGGAAAATAGCGAGGTCATCAAGCGTTTGTTTATCTATTTCAAATACGCTTTGACTCATGTATGATTTTTGTAATAAGTTTATGGATTAACTTTTAACTCTTATGCTTATTGTGCATAACTATAAATAAATTAAATATTCTATCTAACTTCTAATCTCCAGCCTCTTATCTCTCTCAACTCACATATTCCTCCTATACTGCCCTCCTACCTCATACAAAGCATGTGATATTTGCCCCAAAGAGCAATACTTACAAGCTTCCATCAGGCTTTCAAAAATGTTCTCTCCGGCTATGGCGGTTTTTTGCAGGTTTTTTAATAATTGTGGGATACTTTCTTCATTGCGGTGCTGAAACTCATGTAATGCTTCTATCTGGAATTGCTTTTCTTCTTCGGTTGCCCGGATCACCTCGGATGGTATAATGGTTGGCGAGCCTTTTTTATTGAGGAAGGTGTTTACACCAATAATAGGGTATTCGCCGGTATGTTTTAGTGTTTCATAATAAAGCGATTCTTCTTGGATCTTGCTGCGCTGGTACATGGTTTCCATCGCACCCAATACGCCGCCACGGTCATTGATGGCTTTAAATTCGGCTAATACGGCTTCCTCCACCAGTTCGGTCAGTTCTTCAATTATAAAAGCACCCTGGATGGGGTTTTCATTTTTAGCCAAACCAAGTTCCCTGTTTATAATCAATTGGATAGCCATTGCACGACGTACCGATTCTTCAGTGGGGGTGGTTATCGCTTCATCATAGGCATTGGTATGCAGTGAATTGCAATTATCGTAAATAGCATATAAGGCCTGCAGTGTGGTGCGGATATCGTTAAAGTCAATTTCCTGGGCATGCAGCGAACGTCCACTGGTTTGAATATGGTATTTGAGTTTTTGGGAGCGGTCGTTACCCTTATATTTATTTTTTACCGCCTTAGCCCAGATACGCCTGGCCACACGACCAATCACTGAATATTCAGGGTCAATCCCATTTGAGAAAAAGAAAGACAGGTTGGGTGCAAAGTCATCAATATGCATACCCCTGCTCAGGTAATACTCTACATATGTAAAGCCATTTGATAATGTAAAAGCTAACTGGGTTATTGGATTCGCCCCTGCTTCGGCAATATGATAACCTGAGATAGAGACCGAATAAAAGTTTCTTACCTTTTTATCGATAAAATACTGTTGTATATCTCCCATCATCCGCAAAGCAAATTCGGTAGAGAAAATGCAAGTGTTTTGTGCCTGATCTTCTTTTAAAATATCTGCCTGCACCGTTCCCCGAACTGTTGATATGGCATGGGCCTTAATTTTTTTATAAACATCAGGGGGTAAAATTTGATCGCCGGTAAGGCCTAAGAGCATGAGGCCGAGGCCGTTGTTGCCGGGGGGTAAAGCCTCACCCCGGCCCTCTCCAAAGGAGAGGGAGTTTAAGTCCTCTCCTTTGGTGACAGGGTTCGCCTCACCCCGACCCTCTCCAAAGGAGAGGGAGGTAGCCTCTTGCTCCTTTTTTAAGCCCTCTCCTTTGGAGAGGGTTTGGGTGAGGCCCTTGTACCGCGGCCTTTCCAGCCCCCTATCGTCATACAACTCTTTAAACTTCGCTTCAACCAAATGTTCCAGCTTATGTTCAGCTATATATTTTTCACATTGCTGGTCTATGGCGGCATTCATAAAAAAGCCCAGCAACATAGGTGCAGGACCGTTTATAGTCATGGATACTGATGTTGAAGAATGGCAAAGGTCAAAACCGGAATACAGCTTTTTAGCATCATCCAGCGTAGCAATACTTACACCGGAATTACCTATCTTACCATAAATATCGGGTCTTATATGCGGATCTTCGCCATATAAGGTAACCGAATCAAAGGCAGTTGATAAACGGTGCGCCGGCTGACCAAGAGATACATAATGGAACCGTTTGTTTGTCCGCTCAGGACCGCCTTCGCCCGCAAACATGCGGGTTGGGTCCTCACCTTCACGCTTAAGCGGAAAAACACCTGCGGTATAAGGGAATTCACCCGGTACATTTTCAGTAAGCAGCCAGCGCAGGATATCTCCCCAGGCCTCATATTTCGGCAAGGCAATTTTGGGAATACGTAGTTGGGATAACGAAGTATAATAAAGTGGCTGTTTAATCTCTTTATCCCGCACCTTATATATAAAATTTTCTGATGTATACTGTTTTATGGTTTCAGGCCATTGTTTTAATAAGCGTTTGCATTCGGGGTGTAAGTGGGCTTCGAGGTTATTTTGAATATCTTCAAGGGCCTCACCTAAATCCTCTCCAAAGGAGAGGACTTTCCCTTGCATGTTCTTTACTCCCTCTCCTTTGGAGAGGGCAAGGGTGAGGCTTATCGCGTACAACTGCTGTGCTATTTTACACTGCTCATTTACCCATTGTTTATAGGCCACGCTGTTTTCCACAATTTCAGCCAAATAACGTACCCTGTCCGGAGGAATGATATATGTCTTTTCCGATTCATCACCTTTAGCCCTTAACCTTTCACCTTTACCCCCTATAAAATCAACCCCTGTTTTTACCTTAATCATTTTCATTAAGGCTTCAAACAGTATATTCATCCCATAATCATTGAATTGCGAAGCCATAGTGCCGTAAACCGGAATATCCTCATCCTTGGCATCAAAGAGTTTATGGTTGCGTTTGTATTGTTTGCGCACATCGCGAATAGCATCCAAGGCACCGCGTTTGTCGAATTTATTGAGGGCTACGATGTCGGCAAAATCAAGCATGTCTATTTTCTCGAGTTGGGTAGCTGCGCCGAATTCAGGAGTCATTACGTAAAGCGACAAATCGCAATAATCTGTGATCATCGTATCCGACTGCCCTATTCCTGAGGTTTCTACGATAATCAAGTCGTAGCCTGCAGCTTTACAGATGTCTATAGATTCCTGCACATGTTTGGATAGCGCCAGGTTTGCCTGCCGTGTAGCCAGCGAACGCATATACACCCGCGGACTATTGATCGCGTTCATCCTTATTCTGTCGCCTAATAATGCACCGCCGGTTTTACGTTTGGAGGGATCGACAGAGATTATTGCCAGGGTTTTATCAGTCTCCATCAAAAACCTGCGTACTATTTCATCTACCAGGGATGATTTACCCGAACCGCCGGTACCCGTGATTCCTACAACTGGCGTAGCCCCCTCTAAATCTCCTCCGGTTGGGGAGACTTTTAAACCTTTCCCAGTTTTAGAGATAGCTATGTTTGTTATCTTAAATTGTTCCGGATCATTTTCTGCAAGAGTTATTAACGATGCAATTGCTTTAGGATCTTTTTCAGGTAAATGTTTTAATTCGCCGTTTAGTTTGGTAAATGTTTTAAAATCGCATTTTTGGAGCATGTCATTGATCATACCCTGCAAACCCATGGTACGGCCATCATCCGGCGAATATATTTTTGTGATACCGTAAGCCTGAAGTTCTTCTATCTCATAAGGAAGGAACACGCCGCCGCCACCGCCAAAAATTTTTATATGACCTGCGCCGCGTTCTTTCAACAAATCATACATGTACTTAAAATATTCCACGTGGCCGCCCTGGTATGATGTTAAGGCAATACCCTGTACATCTTCCTGTATAGCACAATTCACTACCTCATCAACAGAACGGTTATGACCCAAGTGAATTACTTCCGCGCCTGATGATTGTAAAATACGACGCATAATATTAATGGTGGCATCATGCCCGTCGAACAACGAGGCGGCAGTTACAAAACGAATTTTGTAAAGAGATTTATAAGCGGCTACACTTTCCATAACAGGAATAATTGATGTACCGCAAAATTAACCAATTTAAATGGTGTTACAGAATTAATGAAACCTGGTGGTATAAAAACTAAAAAGCGGGAAACGCTTGTCTGTTTTCCCGCTTTTTATAAAATGGTAAGGTATTCAGTTTATGCTGAAAGCGCTTGCCAAATTATTTACCACTTTTTGAAGAAGAACCACCTGATTTGTTAGATGATTTGCTTTCTTTTGATTTGTTGTCATTAGTTGAGCTCCCTTTTTTTGATGAGCCGCTTTCCTTTGTGCTTTCATTTTTTGTAGTTGCCATGGCTTGATAATTTAAGTTTAACATTATTGTTAATTGATACCTCATACATGCAAAACCGTACCTTTTTTTAACATTAACTTAATAAAAAATGAGTAAATGTTAATAACTTGATTTATAATTAATTAATTTTTGATCAAATATATTAAAACTTAAAAGTGTTCACATTTAACTATACAATGTGTTTACAAATGTTTACACTTGAGTCAGAAGAAATCGGAAGACGAAAAGAAAAAACCGATCTGTAAATTTTTAAAAATGACTCTTTATTTTCTTGAGCTAAACAAATATAACCCTGCAACAAAACCTGCAAGCAAGCCAGCAGCAACATATTTTGAGATTGAAACAGGTTTACCAGGTATTCCCCAGCCGCCATGGGCGCTCATGCCATAATTAACCGTATTAAACAAATTGCCGCTGGTAGAGGGCGTGGGTTCAGCGCTTTTAAAATATTTACGTATAAATGCTCCTGTTAACTTGGTAGTAATTCCCGGAAATACGGCATGCATATATTTCAGCAAAACTGAGGCACTACCTACATATTTGTTGCTTCGGGGACATTGTGCAAGCTCAACCATGGCTTTTGCCACTCGTTTTGGATCGTATATAGGAGGCGCCGGTATTAGCACTTTGCCGGTGTAGTTGCCTGCATGCTGTATGCCAGGCGTATCCAAAAAAGCAGGAAACAGATCACAAACATAAATATGCGGCCAATCGGAAAGCTCTCCTTTAAGCGCTTCTGAAAATCCACGAAGGCCAAATTTGCTTGCTGTATAACCTGCGCCATATGGAACAGGTAAATAACCGCCTATGGAAATATTATTGATAATGATACCATGCCGCTGTTGTTTAAAAATAGGCATTACAGCATGTACGCCATTCATATAACCCAGCAGGTTAGTCTCAATTACCTGCGTATGCACCTCCATTGGTGTTTTGTCGAAATCGCCCGCTGCCAGTACGCCTGCATTGTTTATCCATACGTCAATGTGTCCAGTCTTGTCATTAGCTTTATTGGCGAGGTTAATCATCGCTTTTGGGTCGATTACATCAGTAACCACTACAATTACGGTAGCGCCAAGTTCCCTGCATTCGGCAGCAAGCTCTTCCAATGCATTTTCATTCCTTGCCGCAAGTACCAATGCCGGCTTATACGATGCAAATTCCAACGCCGCTGCCCGGCCTGCTCCGCTTGATGCCCCTGTAATAACTATTGTTTTTTCTTTTAGGTTAATAACGTCCATGTCCTGCTGTTTTAATTTCTTATAAACCTTTTTATGCAGGTTCTGTTTGGCTGGAAGGGATATTAAGATAAAATGTTGGCAGGCAGGCAGCTATTACGATATGCTCTTTACTAAAAATAAAGCTGCACCATTTGCTTCCAATATCGCGGACGGTGGGCATAGCCGGACCATATATTAAGCTGATTTGGAATATTTTTGCACAAGAGCATTTCGCTAAAATCTTGATTGTTTTTAAAAAAAGGGTCGGTTTCACCAATGGAAATTATGATTTCAATCTGGCGTATGGCATTTAAAATAGTTTCATCATGCAGATTAGCAACAAATTGCTGAGGCATATTAAAATAAATATGCTCGTTACGATAACCATCAAAAAGGTCTTTAAAATCTTGTATCTGTTTGGTGATATCGTACCTGCCGCTCATGCCTATTACCTTTTTAAAAAGCAATGGATGTTTGAGGGCCAGGTTTATAGCATGAAACGCCCCCATACTGCAACCGGCAACTTCAAAATAGTTGTCCTCGTTTTTAACATGCATTAAGGGTACTACTTCGTTCAGTATATATTGTTCGTACTGCATGTGCCTGGCAATACGCACTTCGGGATGTACATGTTGATTATAAAAACTTTCGGCATCAATGCTGTCTACACAAAAAATCTGCAACTCGCCGTTATTAATTTGTTCTTTTAATGCGTCAATGATGTGCCAGTCTTCATAATCAAAAAACCTGGCCATACGGGTAGGGAAAAACAATACGGCCCGGCTACTATGTCCAAAAATTAAAAGCTCCATGTCGCGTTGCAACCATGGGCTATACCACTTTTGATATTCTCTGTTCATTTTAGCCGCGTATCATGGCCTGTAATATCCCTATAGAATATTACCTAAAGATAAAAAAATGATTAATGATTACCTGTAATACTATCATTAATTACTTCCTTCCATAGCTGGTATGCTTTTTCACTTAAGTGGAGCCCGTCGCTGACATAATTTTCACTTTGAGGGCGACCATTAGCGTCAATCATTTTTTTATAAACATCAATAAATTGCCAATTATCACCATACTTAGCAATTTCTGTTTCAATTAAACTGTTGGTGTATTTATATTTATCGACGATGGCCAACCTGGCAGGACTTGGTTTTAACGAAACATAATAACACGGCAGGTCACCGAACTGTTTGTTTATTTTTACCGCCAGTTGCTGAAAAAAAATAAACACTTCTTCTGGATGCCTTCCATCTCCAAGATCATTATCCCCGGCGTAAATAATTATCCTTTTAGGATGATAAGGCGCCATTATCCTTTCAAAAAACCAAACGCAGGCCGCCAAAGTTGAGCCTCCAAAACCAAGATTAACCGGCTTTATTTCACTAAAGTCATTATAAAGGCTTGTCCACATGCGTATAGACGAACTGCCGTAAAAAATTGTTTCGGGATCATACCCTAATTTCTCCCTGTCATTTTCAAGGCGCTTAATCTCATCTTCGTACCAATACATGCGAGTATTTTATAAGACTGATAAATTTTATAAGCCTTTAGTTATTAATTCACCGGTCAAACGATGCTAAGTTCTCAAACCTAAAAATTCTAATCTTAATCTTATAAAATATTCGCAACTAAAATTTATATTAAGCATCATTTACAACGAATCGCTTAATAATAGCATCATTATATTCACGCTTTATCGTATGCCTGCTGCAAGGCTTCAATATCAATTTTACGCATTTGCAGCATAGCATTCATTACATTTTTTGCTTTTTCAGGATTTGGATCACCCATTAATTTGCCCAACACCTCAGGAACAATCTGCCATGAAACACCGTATTTATCTTTTAGCCAGCCACATTGGCTTTCTTCACCGCCCTCGGCTGTTAATTTCTCCCACAGGTCATCAACCTCTTCCTGCGTTTTGCAATGCACAAAAAATGAAATAGCTTCTGTGAATTTAAACAGCGGCCCGCCGTTTAACAGCATAAATTCAACTCCGTTAAGGCGAATGGTGGCTATCATTACCTTATCGCCGCCGCGCCCCGGCACATCGCCTGGCAAGCTGTTAAGGTGTACCACTTCGGAGTTTTTAAAAACAGAAGTATAAAAATTCACTGCTTCCTCAACTTTCCCGTCAAACCAAAGAAACGGTGTTATCTTTTGCGAACTACCAGTTGAAAATAATTCACTGTCGCTTTCAGCAATAGCTGTTGCATGATTTGTTGTTTCCATAGTTATAATGTTTATTGGTTATGTTTAGTAAAGTTAGGCAACATTACCGTTGGACGCAATGGTAGAAAAAGCCAATTAAAGGGGGGAGATAATGACAAATTTGTCTGAACCGGGACTAAGCAGATTTTATTGATTATTCAGATTTTGTTAAATCCAACTATTCTGAAAAACCTTGTCTTTAATAACTTATTCATATATTTAAGCCACCTAACAAGTGGCTTTTTTATTTAACCTAATTCTTACTAAGTGAATAAATATATAATTTCAGAGGAAAATAGACACTATTTGGATGCTATTCTAAATACATTTATTTATGATAGAATTAATGACATTCGTGGCTCTGTAGAACAAGTTAGTATTGTTAAAAAGGCCAATAAATCTAAAGATGATATTTATTTATTGTCACTTGAAATCAAGGATTTTTTGGAAAAAAATAAATTTGGTCATTCAGTAGACTATGTATTTATAATAGATAAAAAAGGGATTGATTTAAAAAATGCCGGGAGTTTAAGTAATTATGAAAAAGTAATTTCAAACTGAGACACTAACCCAAAACCTGCTTAATCCCGGTTCAGAAATAAAAACCATATCTTTGCTGTAATGCAGGTACAGGAGGCGGAAACAAAGCAAGGCTATAAGGGCTACAACAATTACGGGGCATGGCTGCGTCAAAAATATAACGGGCAGCGGGTGTTCAAGGTAATTGTTGATGGCGGCTTTACCTGCCCCAACCGTGATGGCTCAAAAGGTTATGGCGGCTGTACTTATTGTAATGTTGATTCTTTTACTCCCTCGGTATCACGCAATAATCCTTCGGTGCGCGAACAGGTTATACAGGGTGTGGAGCGTGCCCGGAAAGGAAACAAAGCGGATAAATTTATTATCTATTTTCAGCCCAATACTAATACTTATGCCCCCACGCATTACCTTAAAATGCTTTATGATGAGGCTTTAAGTTACCATACTGAAGATATAGTGGGTCTTTCAATCGGCACACGTCCGGATTGTATTGATGCAGAAAAAATAGCCCTGCTGGAAAGCTATACTGATCATTTTGATGTCGACCTTGAAATGGGCATGGAATCCATTTATAACGATACCCTGGCACAGATCAACCGTGGTTGTAGTCATGATGATTTGATAAAAGCGCTGAAACTGGTGGAACACAGCAAGCTGGACATTTGTGTGCATACCATTTTTGGCTTTCCCTGGGAAACTAAAGAAATGATGTTGCGTTATGCGGCTGAGATAAACCGCTTTCCTCAGATAAAGTTTGTAAAGTTTCACCATCTGCATATTGTGGAAGGCTCGGTTATGGGCGTAAAATATAAACGCGAACCTTTCAAAGTTTTCAGCCTTGATGAGTATGCCAACTTTTTATGTGAGTTTTTACCTTTGGTCCGTCCGGACCTGGTAATCCAGCGCCTGTTTGGCCTTAGCGACCTTGAACTGCTTATTGCACCTAACTGGGGCCTTAAAAAATCTGAAATACAATATTATATTGACCAAAAGATACTGAAAAGAGGTGTTGTGCAAGGGTCTGCTCTTTAACCATTTTTGTCATTGCGAGGCACGAAGCAATCGCGAACTATGCATGGTCGTAATTGCATCAAGGCGATTGCTTCATACCCTTACAGCAATGACAAAAAGACTATAACTCAACCGCATTTATTTCGTATACATACAGAGAAAAAAATTATCTTAGGGGTTTAAATTATTAGCTGTTGTCACAAAAAGCTTTATCAAATTATATTCCGGCATTAACAGGAGTGCGCGCAATGGCAGCCTACCTGGTATTTATTTCTCATTTTTGCTACACATTTGATGGCGATTTTCCTCACATTGTACAGCGTTTTTTAGGTGAATTTCATATTGGTGTAAGTATTTTCTTTGTACTATCAGGTTTTTTGATCACCTACCGCTATTACAATAGTTTTCATTTAACAAAAAACTGGTTTAAACAATATCTTAAAAACAGGGTAGCCCGCATTTACCCAATGTATTTTTTGCTAACGATAGGAGCTTTTATCTATTATTTTATCACTAAAGATGAAGCCATCACCAAAAGTACGGGTAATCCAATAGCTCTTTTGATACTGAACATTACCTTTCTACGCGGTTTTTTTTATCAATTTTGGGATACAGGTATAGCTCAGGGCTGGTCGCTTACGGTTGAAGAATGTTTTTATTTTTCGGCACCCATTATTTTCCTTATCGCGAAAAAATATAACAAATTTTATATACAGCCCTTAATTATTACTTTATTGGGTATTTTGATGGTACTCATATTCAGTCATGTTAACTGGCATGGTTTCTTTGGCAATTTCACCTTCGTGATGCTCTTCACCTTTTTTGGGAGGTGTTTTGAGTTTTTTGTGGGGATACAGCTTGCCCGATATGTTATAAAAAATGATTTTACACGTACCAATAAAGTTAACTTCACTTACCTCGGTTTTGTCCTGATATTTGTTTGTGTTTTTATAATGGCGCTTCAGCCTGTACATAAACCCTGGGCAGCAGGCTTGGAAAGCCCTATAGGCATTATTACTAATAATTATTTTCTATGTATTGCGGTGGCCTTGTTTTTTTATGGACTGCTTACTGAAACTACTCTTTTTAAAAAGTTTTTAGCAACGCCCTTTATCGAGTTGCTTGGTAAAAGCTCCTACATATTTTATCTTATCCACCTGGGATGGATTTATACACTTTTATATAGCGGCATCAACCGACTGAATGATTCAGTTTTTTCTTTTTATGATAAGAATAATATAAACTGGCACTCGCCATTTGAGTACGACTGGTTAAACATTATTTACATTTTTATCGTACTAAACGCCCTTTCGATATTGTTGTTTAAATGTATCGAAGAGCCATTGAATCATTATATTCGTAAATCTGATTTCCTGATTAAAAATTCAAAAGGAAATTCCCAAAATGAACCCGCTAAAATTGGAGCCGAAACTTAAAGATGAGATATGGTGGAAAATTTTAAACTTTTAAGATATTTTATATTTGGCCTGTTCCTGCTGATAAATTACAACAAAACGCTGGCACAAAGCAAAGCTAATGGCGGTGGCGTTCAGGGCGAAGTAATCACATCAGTAATAACGCATAGCAGTGATGGTATTTTCAATAGTTCAGCTTCCTTTACCTTTGAAGTAAAAAACACCTTAAAAAAACGTCAATCGGGAAAGTTATCATATATAGTTACAGACGAGAGCAATAAAAAACTTCTAACCGATTCTATTCAAATCAAAATCGGCGCCCGTGGCTCTGATAGTTATAACTTCGATCTGCCTAAACTAAAAACCGGATTTTATAAAATAAATTTCATGATCAATGTAAGTGATTATGATGATACCACAAGGCGCGCATTTGGTATCCGGCCGGAAGATATCTTCTCATCACATCCAAAACCTAATGATTTCGATTCGTTTTGGCAGACCGCTAAAGATGAGCTGGCAAAAGTAAAGCCGGAGTTTAAAATGACTGAAAAGCCCGAACTGGAAAAACCAAACCGCAAGGTATACCTGGTCGAGATGAAATCACTTGATAATATTACCATACGCGGATGGTTAACTGAGCCTGATAGTAAATCAAAAAATAAAAAATTCCCTGTTCTGCTGGGCCTGCCTGGTTACCAGGTAACCATTTCGCCCATGTTAGGAGAAGATGATGACCTTGCAATTTTTACTATTGATGTACGGGGGCAAGGCTTAAGCCGGGATGTGATTAGCCCGCGAAAAGATGATTTTATAATTTACAATATAGAGGATAGGAATAAGTATGTTATGAGAGGGGTTATTATGGATTGTATTCGTTGTATTGATTTTATTTACTCACGACCAGAATTAAGACATGATAACATTATAGTATCGGGCGGTAGTATGGGAGGGTTTTTAACCATTGCCACTGCTGGTTTAGACAACCGGGTTACGTTATGCTCAACCCAAAACCCTATCATGAGCGATATTTACAACCTGGACGGTGCAGTGGAGTGGCCTCTTAATACCATGAAAAAATTTGTAAAAATAAAACCCGGCCTCACCTTCAAAAAAGTTTTAGATAATTTGCAATATTATGATTGCAAGAATTTTGCAACCACTATAAAATGCCCTGTTCTTATGGGTATTGGGCTGCTGGACCCATATGTGCCGCCCAATAATGCTTATGCCGTTTACAATAATATTCCCGGTAAAAAAAAGATGATGGCATTTAAAGACCTGGCCCATGAGGTTAGTATAAAATACAAAGAATACGAAGCCCTGTGGATGAACGATACTTTTGGACTGTTTTAAAAAATTAGCCTATAGATATGACCTTTATCAAAACTTTATCAAGATTTTTTGCAGTAGCCATACTTTTAATTATTGCATTTACTAAGATTGCCCATGCAGGTGGTTTCCCTTTAAGGCCCGGACGTCTTATCATATCGCCATCAGTCAGTTACTTTTTTGCCAATTCCAGGTGGGATTCGGTTGGACATAAAGAGGCATTTCCAAAAAATGGACATTTTTCTTCCTTAAGTTATTCATTGTATGTTGAATATGGTATATCCAGGCGCTTTACCTTAGTCGCCTCATTGCCCTACGTAATAAATAAATATCAGCAAAGTGATTATTCAAGCCTCAATTCCGGAGCAACTGACCTGGAAACCGGCCTTCGCTACTACCTTGGCAATATAGCTTATAAATACTATTTTAGTATTCAGGGTACAGTTATAACCCCGTTATATACAAATCCTAACTTAGGTTATGGCTTAACTGGTGCAGAATTAAAATTATCATTTGCAGGTAGCGGCCACCTTTTTGGCAACAACTCTTTCTATGTGTTAGAAAATGGGGTAAGGCAATATTTTGGTTCAGCAGGACCTTTACAGGACAGGTACAATGGTACTTTTGGCGTATCGCTGGATAAGAAATTTAAAAATCAAATTTCAGTAACGATAAGTGGAGTTTACTCAACAAGTAACAATAACCAGTTTAATTTATTAAACCCGATTAATAACAAAAACTTTGCTTTTAACCAGGCTTCCTTAAGTTACGGACATACATTTGATAAAAATTTTTCACTGTTTTTAACAGGAGGGCATTTCATAACAGGCAGAAATACAGGCAACGGATTAATAGCTTCCGCGTCTATGATTTATAGAATTGATTATAAGTGAGTTGGTCATTGGGTCATTGGTCAGTAGTCATTGAATATTTACTACTTTCAACTCTTAACTTACAACTTACTCCCGTAGTCACCAAATAGATCAATAATTGCTTTTCGGATATTAAATATCATTCAATCCTATACGCATTTCTATCATATGCTTTTTAAACCCGGTTTTTTCATATGCTTTAATCGCCGGCAAGTTATCATTATAAACCTCTAAGCGCAATTCGGTTATGTTTTGCGCAATGCACCAGTCCTTTAGTGCTTCTATAATTTTATTATTTACGCCTCTTCTCCTATACGCCTCTACTACGTACATAAAACCCAGATAAGCATGCTTTTGGTGTTTTAAATAAGGTTTTGAACTCTGAATATGTGCATATCCGCTGCCAATTAATTCACCGTTTAATTCTGCTACCACAACCTGCACCTGCGGATCGGTGATCATTTGACCTAAATCATAATAATGAATGGACCCATCCTTTAATGTCGGGTCAACTGGCCGCTCGGTATTAATTATACCTTTTTCAAAATCTAACAGCTTAGTTAAATCCTTTAAAGTAGCTTTTCTAACGCTAATCTGTTCCATAATTAATCCGGTGATTTTATTTTAGCTTTTGGTCTAGCAAACGGACCAGCTTCTTCAATTCATTTTCATTATAACCAATAGATTGATAAATAACCTTCTGATTTTGATCTATTACTACAGTACGCGGAATTGATTGTGCAGCAAACAACTTAAATATCTTTCCACTTTCATCAGGCAACATTAAAAAGGTGTATCCGCATTTATCTTTAAAAGGCAGTACTTCGCTCCATCCTTCCTGGTAACCAAAAGAAAATAATGCAAAGTTTGGGTTGTCCTGGTATTTATGCCAAATCTCGTCCTGCACCCGGTTCAGTTCATACCTGCAGGGTACGCACCATGTTGCAAAAAAGTTGATCATTACAATTTTTCCCTTATAATCGTGAAGATTAACTATCCGTCTTTCACTAATATGAAAGTTAAAAGTTGGGACGGCGTCACCTAATCTGGCTATGGTTAAGGGGTCGGAAACCTGTGCCCTGCTGAAAAGCGGAGCCAAAAGAATGAGCAGGAAATGGATTGACTTTTTCATCGATGTTTTTTGCAAGGTAAAAAACATCAGTTAAAAATCAATTTTACTGCACTATTTTATTAGCACAATAGGAGCTTGCAAAGGCTTCAGGTTTTGCTTTAAACACAAAGCCCATACTTAAAATGTAACCCATAGCCTCGTGCAGAGCCTGGTTCGATTTAAACATCGGGTTGGTGTTAATGTCGGCATGTACCTCAAGGTCAACATCATAAAGGTCAAGCAGGTCGCAAAGTTTGTAGGCGATGTCAATTGATTTTTGCACTTCGGTAAGCATGCGCTCTTTAATGCTCATTTTTTGTGAGGTACGTTCCTGGTGGATGAACATAAACCCGCCCCGTTGCTCACGTAAAAACACAATAACAGTTGCAAAGTCAGTAACAGTTCCTTTTACCTGCGAATCGGTGCCGATACAAACTTTGAGCTTGTTGCCAAGGTGAGTTTCCCTTTCAATGGCCTTTTCAACTTCTTCTAAAATGGGCGATTGAATGACTTCGCCGCTAAATTTTCTCCAGGTCATAAAAAATTTTTTAGGTGAATTTTTGCCGACCTTTTTACGGGTCTACGAAATTAACTGATTATTAACCATATAAACGTAAATATAGTGTGATTTATTTATTAACACCTAATTGGATATTAACAGAATGAAAATTTTTATGCGGGGATGTGCAGATGTGCGGATTAATTAATTTGAAGATATGGTGATTTGAAGATTTGAAAATGATCTCATAAGTATAAAATTGAAACAACTAAGATTTGACAACGCTTGAAGAGTTGTCAAATCTATCTCCTTCGCAAACTGAATAAGGAAAGATATAATTTTGTGCCCTTCGCGAATTCTTAGTGTCCTTCTTCGTGTTGAAACTAACCAATAAGTTCACGGAGGGTGCACAAAGGACACCAAGAGCCAGATTTTCTGTTTTCAAACAAATAATCAGCGCACTTTATCCGTCATATCAAAATGATCAACCTCTTCGTAGCCGGTTGGCTGTTTATTAAATGCAGAATATAAAATATATTT
>JAQBOA010000093.1 GCA_028288305.1 Mucilaginibacter sp. | reverse complement strand
AAATATCGGTAGTGAATAATAAAAAACAAAGTAGCGTGCCGTAGGTACGAAACTTGTCAGGTCGCATACCTACGGCATGCCAATGGTTCATTATTTTTAATTTTCTACCGATATTTTGCCCCTACGGAGCCCTATTGAACATTGTTTCCATCAAAAATTTATTTCTGTTAATTTTTGATGTGTATTTATACGCCTTATTCTATACTTTTTTATATTCAATGATATCTGCTATTTTATCAATGATTATAAAAATCAAACGCAGCCTTCGCTATTTTAGCGATCACCCCCTCCCGTGTTGCTTCGTCATCGGTCGAGTTACATACAAATACTGAAATTGCCAGGTGTTTGCCATTTGGCAGGGTTATTATACCTACATCATTTGTGGCTGGCGATAAGCCTTCGTTATTTGTTGGCGATGTGCCTGTTTTATGAGCTACAACAGTCCCGGCAGGTAACAGGCCCTTTATCCTTTTGGGGCCAGTTGATGTATCTGCCATTAACTTCATTAAAAATGCTGTATTGGTGGCTGATAATATTTTGCCGCTGTAAAACAAGTCGAGCAGGGCAGTCATTTCAACGGGCTTGCACCAATTAGTATATTGTAATTCCCAGGACGATGCCATATCGAATTCAGAGGCACGTATGGCAATACCTCTTATTTTTAAACGCAGCATATAATCCTGAACTGTCTGTGGACCGTTAATCACTTTTAGCAAAATATCACAGGCATCGTTATCACTTAATGATACCATATAACCCAACAGATCTCTAATGGATACATCCACACCCCCATTTGGATATTTATCACGCAACGGGCTGTAGGTTTTTGGCAGATCTCGCTTTTTGATATGTATCATCTGGTCCAAAGAAAGTTTACCGGTATCAACAAAGTGTAAAACTGTTAATGCAATAGGGAACTTCATTACACTATGTAGTACCAACCTTGCATTACCATTATAAGATAAAGTATCCCGGTTTTCTATGTTCAATATTGAAACGCCAACAATACCTTTTACAGGCTTAGCTATTTGTGCAATTTGCTGGCGCAACATTGAATCTTGCTGTGCCATTACACCACATGGAATTAAAAAAGTAATTAATAAACCAATTGATAGAGCAATTTTCTTCATAACACAATATTAACGCAATTATTTTGTATGAAGTTTAATCCGATTACAAATAAATATTTAAATCTCACCGGCGATATAGCTGGACTTTCAAAGTAAAATTTATTATTTGTCTTATTTATTCTTTAAAATTTTGTTACTTGTAAATTATTATAAGACTCACTAATGGATAGACGAAATTTCATAAAAACCGGCTCTTTGGCCGGTTTAACTTTAAGCACTTTAGCTGCCGGTGCAACGGACTTAGTTCAGGATGGAAAAAAACAGGAGAATGCCTCATCCAAAGAAAAAACAGATGAATTCAGTTTAAACGAAGTAACAATAAGTGTGCTGCAGCAGAAAATGCAAAGCAAAGAATATACTTCACGATCTATAACAGAATTATATTTAAAACGAATAGAGGAAATTGATAAAAACGGGCCAAAGCTTAATGCTATAATTGAAATTAACCCTGATGCATTGTTTATAGCCGATGCAATGGATAAAGAACGGGCAGCAGGTAAAATACGTGGGCCATTACATGGCATACCGGTTTTAATAAAAGACAACATTAATACGGGTGATAAGATGCATACCACTGCCGGGGCTCTTGCCATTGCTGATAATATAGTTAAAACCGATGCCTTTATTGTGAATAAATTAAGGGAAGCTGGTGCTGTACTGTTAGGCAAAACCAATTTAAGCGAATGGGCAAATTTCAGGTCTACTCATTCAACAAGCGCCTGGAGTAGCCGTGGCGGTCAAACCAAATGTCCTTATATACTCGACCGTAATCCCAGTGGGTCTAGCGCTGGTTCTGGTTCGGCAGCATCGGCCAATTTGTGTGCAATTGCTATCGGTACAGAAACAGATGGCTCTATCGTTTCTCCATCATCGGTAAACGGTTTGGTGGGCATAAAACCTACTGTTGGTTTATGGAGCAGGTCTGGAATAATTCCCATATCCAAAACTCAGGATACCGCCGGCCCTATGGCACGTACTGTAAGGGATGCCGTAATTTTGTTAGGTGCATTGGCTGGAGTTGATCCCCAGGATAAATATACCTTATCCAGTAAAGGAAAAGCTGAAGCTGATTATACCAGGTATTTGGACGAAAATGGTTTGAAAGGTAAACGTATAGGTGTTGAAAAAGATGGCTTAAAAGTAAACATTGGCATTGATGGCTTATTCCAGGAAGCTATTGATACCTTAAAAAGTAAAGGGGCTACCATAGTAGAAGTTGAACTTTACAAACAAATGAAAGAGGCCTTCCATGCGCAGTTTACGGTTTTATTGTATGAATTTAAGGATGGGCTGAATAATTATCTTGGCAAGGCTAACTCAAAGATGAAATCATTAACTGATGTGATTGCCTTTAATAAGCAAAACGAGGAAAAAGCTATGCCGTTTTTTAAACAGGAAATTTTAGAACAGGCAGAATTAAAAGGCGGCCTTTTTGAAAAAGAATACCTGGATGCTTTAAAAAAGACAAGCGGAATTACCCGTGAAGCTATAGATACCATATTAAAACAAAACAACCTGGATGCTATTTCTGCACCTACCAACGGCTTTGCCGGCTGCATCGACCTGGTAAATGGCGACTACGATAACGGATTTTCCTTCTCCTCCCCAGCCGCTATGGCCGGTTATCCTCACATAACAGTGCCAATGGGTTATGCACACGGTTTGCCGGCAGGTTTGTCATTTATTAGCACTGCCTATAAAGAAGCAGATATTATTAAGCTGGCTTATGCTTATGAACAAGCATCTAAAAAAAGAACGCCGCCAATTTTTAAACCGGATTTATTTGGATAGGTTATTAGTTTTATAAAGTAGTGACAAAAATCTAAAAAAACGTTACTAAGCTTGTGTTATGAGTTCTGCCTCCATTCCCAAAAAGATATTAGCCCGCCAGCATGAAATAACAGCTGACTTTTTGATTGCTGTGGATAAGCACCTGAATGACATTATGGAGAAGCGGGTAATGGATATGATGGAAATCAGAGATTTTGCTGATGATTTACATATCCACCCCACTCATCTAAGCAATACAATTAAATTAACAACCGGCAAAGCACCTTGTTATTTTTTTGAGGAAAAGATAATGAACATTGCTAAAAAGATGCTACGGGATACTTCTATACCCATTGCTGAAATAGCTAGTCAATTAACTTTCGATCCATCCAACTTTACCAAGTTCTTTAAACGGTTTGAAGGTATTACACCAAAGCAATATCGGGAGGAAATGTTCATTAGTTCTTCGTTGGTCATTAGTCACTGAGTCATTTGCCATTCAACTTATCTGATTAAAACGCCTTTACTTTTATAAAATCAGGAAGTTTTATCAAACATATTCTTTTAGACTTTGTCTTGTCTTCAACTTAGTCTTTTAAATATGAAAAAAATTATCCTTTTATTGTTTTTTGTACATCAAACTATTGTCGCATTTTGTCAAACAGTAACAATCCTTGACCTTAAGAAATTATCAAGCGGAGAAGATGCTGAAAAAATTCTTATCCCCAAATCATTTAAGTTAGTAAAAGCTAAACATGCTCAAAGTCGGAATCAAAGCCTTTATGTAATCAATAATAATACTCCGCAAGCTGAATTTATACAAATTGGGCCTGGAATATCTTCAAAGGGCGGTATGTTATATGAAGTAAGTTATATAGCCCGGGATACCAATTGTGTTAATGGTATAATGAAACAAGTAAACATGTCCGGAATGAAACTTATAGACAAAAAGGTGCAGAAATCCCAAACCACTTATAGCTTCGATAGTAAAAAATTATTCGTCCAGGTGATAATTAAAAAACTCAATAATTTACAAAGCACCGTTGAAATACATAATAAGCAATAAATCAACATTACGCTTAATGATAATTTTAGTGGATTTTAAGGTTTTTTTTCAATATCCTTCAATATTTTTAACATGAGGTTGTTTTGATATTCAAGATGTAATAAAATCGTTTCAATTTCCAATTCTGCTTGAATATTTATTTTAAGATCTGCTTCCGCCCGTAGGTCAGCATGCCTGGATTGAACATTTTGACCAATCATAATTAATGGCATTAAAAAAAGTTGTATCATATTTGAAATAAACAGCCAAAGTACAAAGCCGGGGTAAGGGTCAAATCTTGCACTCTTTGGTGCAAACATATTCCACCCAAGCCATATTACTGTCCAGATAAAAATAATCATAAAAAACCCCATACTGCCTACATGGTTAGTTATCCATACGGCAACCTTATCCAGAAAAGACGGTTTGATTTTATCTGGTGTATGAGCATTTAAAATTGCTTTTCTCTTATTCCTAAATTCTTCAATAGAAGGGGGTTTAGTGAGTTCCATAATCAAAATTTTTAATGCAATTGTTTGGTATGATATACAATTAGGTTTACTAAATAGTTTCTAAAATTAGAATATCATAGCACAAACAAAAAAGAACTAAAATAATTAATATCAAGGAAAAGCTGGTCGCAGCTCCAAATTAATTATCAATTTATTAAATAAAAGACCCCATCACAAACCAATGAACTAATGAGCCAGTGAACTAATGAACCAACAATAAAATTCTGAACTAGTCACCATTTAAACTGAAACTGTCACCATAATTTAAATATTTTTTGATTGCAACTTTGTATTGTCTCTTCTGATGATTATATCAGGAATAAAAACAAAAGAAAAGAAAATGGAAACAAAAAATAAAATTGCGCTCATAACCGGCGGAAGCAGGGGTTTGGGCAAAAACGCAGCAAATCATATTGCTAAAAAAGGGATCGATGTAATTATAACTTATCGCAGTAAAAAAGAAGAAGCAGATGCGGTAGTTGCTGAAATTGAGCAAAGCGGACAAAAAGCAGCAGCTCTTCAGCTGGATACCTCTATCGTCAGCACCTTCGACAATTTTATCCTACGTCTCTCATCCGTCTTAAAAGAAAAATTTGGCAGAGAATCTTTTGATTTTTTGTTAAATAATGCAGGAATTGATGCAGCTTCCCCATTTGCTCAAACTACTGAGGAGGATTTCGATGGGTTATTCAATGTACATCTTAAAGGCGTTTATTTTTTAACCCAAAAAAGTTTGCCTTTACTAGCTGATAACGGCCGTATCATAAATATTTCAACAGGGCTTACCCGCTTCGCTACTCCCGGATATGCGGCTTATGCCTCTATGAAAGGCGCTATTGAAGTATTTACCAAATACCTTGCTAAAGAATTAGGACCAAGGGGCATTGCCGCAAATATAGTTGCTCCCGGAATAATTGAAACTGACTTTACAAAAGCAGCATTCGAAGGGCATCCCGGACTTGATAAATACATGTCGTCTATAACTGCTTTGGGCCGTGTAGGTGTGCCCGATGATATTGGTGGCATAATAGCCTTCTTATGCACCGAAGAAGCCCGTTGGATAAACGCGCAAAGAATTGAAGCATCAGGCGGAATGTTTTTATAATTGTTGGATAATGTTTAAAGATAGGGAACTAGTTGTTCGGAGATTATAGCTTTTTTAGTTAATTTGCAGTCGCACTACCCTGCAAATTAACTAAAATAAAAGCTATGGAATTTGGACGTGTAAAGCCTGAAGAATTATTTGAAGTGGATTTTTCCTTACCACCTGATCCGGAGTTAACAATCAATACGTTAAAAGCTTCAAAAAATGATAAGCCATTCCAGGTTCATGTAGGTTGTGCTAAATGGGGTCGAAAGGAATGGTTAAGTAAAATTTATCCGCCAAAAACTAAAGAGGCCAATTTCTTGGAGGAATATGTAAAACATTTTGATTGTATTGAACTAAACGCTACATTTTACAACACTTACGGACCTGAAACAATTAATAAATGGAGAGAAAAAGCGGATCAAAATCCCAACTTTAAATTTTGCCCTAAATTCTCTCAAACCATCAGTCATTTCCGCCGGTTTAAAAATGCAGACGAAATAACAACTCAATATTATGAAGGCATTATGGCTTTTGGAGATAAACTTGGCCCGTTATTTTTGCAGGTGGGCGACAATTTTACTCCAAAAAGTTTGCCTGATTTAAAAGCATATCTTGAAAAATTGCCTAAAGATGTTCCTGTTTTTTTAGAATTAAGACATAAGGAGTGGTTTGCATCGCCGGAAACCAGGGATGCCATTTTTAACTTGCTTCACCAGCTAAACATTGGCGCTGTTATTACGGATGCATCAGGCCGCCGGGATGTTGTACATATGGAATTGCCTACACCACACGCCTTTATTCGTTTTGTTGGTAACAGCCTTCACCCTACCGACTATACCCGTGTTGATGAATGGGTAGAACGAATAATACATTGGCATCACATGGGCCTGCAATCTGTTTGGTTTTTTATGCACCAGCACGATGAGCGTTACTCGCCCGAGTTAGCAGATTATGTAATTGAACAATTGAATAAAAGGCTGCAGTTAAAGCTTCATCGTCCGCAGTTTATGATTAGGGATAGGGGATTGTTTGATTGATATAACTATTTGTCTGAACCACTGATTAAACTGATTTTATTGATCTCACAGATTTTTGAAGAAAACAATACGCTGAAAAGATCAGCTTAATCTCACAAATCAGCTTAATCAGTGGTTCAGACAACTCTTACTGTGCCACCAAACCCGATATCACATTAATACTTAAAGCTAATATCGCAGTGTTAAAAGCAAAAGACATTAATGCATGTAATATAGCAAAGCGACGAATATAACGTGAAGATATTTCTATATCAGATACCTGGAAAGTCATCCCGATAACAAAAGAGAAGTAAACAAAATCTAAGTAATCCGGCTCCTCATTACCAGGGAACATTAATCCGCCGATTGTTTTCGTTTCGCCTGCATCAGTATCAGTATCATAATACAAATGAGCATATAAAAGAGTAAAAATGGTATGCACCAGCCACCATGATACTGCTACGGCACTTATTGCCAATAAAATATGTTCATTAACACCTCGTCCCGAATGTCCTTTTGTAGATTTTAGTAAAAAAACAATGGCACCTAAGCTTGTAATGGAGGCGGCCAAAACAAACAGGAAAATTATTGTCCGGCTGGAATCCTGGATTTTGGCGATCTTCCTAACTTCCCGGGGGTGTGAGGATAATATAATTATCCAATCTAATATAATTACCATTAAAGCAAAACTTATCCAGGTAACTAATATTAATACTGGTGCAGAATATGAATTATGGATAAAAAAAAATAAAATTATGGTAATAATCAACGAAATTATTAAGCGGTAATGTGCATCTAACCGAAAGAAAAATAGTTTATTAGGTTTTATATTATTTGTCATAGAATATTTAAATTAATCTTCTTCTATTATTTCAACAACACGACCTACCTGTCCATCTTCCAACCTTACCTTAATACCACGTGAATGATAGGAAGAACTTGTAAGCAGGTCCTTTACTATGCCTCTTGTTCTTTTACCCGACCGCTGATCCTGTTTAAGGATAATGTCAACTTCTAAGCCCGGATATATGTCGCTTCTGTTTTGTCCGTTCATGTGTTTTTAGTCCGGAAGTCTTTTATTGACTATTAAATAATTAAATTTTCTATTACTTTCGGACTTTCCGACTTTCGGACTTTCCGACTAATTCTTCTATCGCTTTCTCCACTTTCTCAAAATCAAAGCTTTTTACTACCTTACTAAATGAAGCCGAAATTTGCTCATTCCCTAAATTTCCAATACTCCCTTCATGGGTATGGTTTACCTGTGTATTGGGTTTAAAATCACCTTTTTCAATAGCCAGTCCTACTTGTTTGTAAGCATCACGAAAAGGTGCACCACTTAATACCAGCCGGTTAACCTCTTCCACACTAAATAGATAAGCATATTTAGGATCGTTTAGTATATCAGTGTTTACCGTTATGTTTTGCAACATAAAAGTTGCCATATGCAGGCAGTTTTTCAGATCCGTAAAAGCGGGAAAAAGAAGTTCTTTTAGTAGTTGCAATTCACGATGGTAACCTGATGGCAGGTTGGTGGTCATCATGGCCACATCGTTTGGCAGGGCTTGGAGACGGTTACACTTGCCGCGCATAATTTCCCAAACATCCGGGTTTTTTTTATGTGGCATAATACTGCTGCCGGTTGTTAAGGTATCCGGGTAGCTTACAAAAGCAAAATTCTGACTTAAATAAAGTGCCTGGTCCATGGCCATTTTAGCCAATGTAGCCGCAATGGATGATAAAGACTGGGCTATAACCCGCTCGGTTTTTCCCCGACCCATTTGAGCGTAAACCACATTATAATTTAAACTATCGAAACCCAATAATTTGGTAGTTAAAGTACGATTAAGCGGGAATGACGAACCATATCCAGCCGCTGAGCCTAAAGGATTTTTATTAGTGATCTTATAAGCCGCCAGCACCATTTCTAAATCATCAGCTAAACTTTCAGCATAAGCGCCAAACCATAACCCAAAGGATGACGGCATAGCAACCTGTAAGTGAGTATAGCCAGGTAATAATACATCCTTATGTTTTTCGCTGAGTTCAATAAGTTGTTTGAATAACTTTTCGGTTTCCTCAACAACCTGCTGTAACTCATGACGGAAAAATAACTTCAGGTCAACTAAAACCTGGTCGTTACGTGAGCGGCCACTATGTATTTTTTTTCCGGCTTCGCCTATTCTCTGGGTGAGTAATAGCTCAACCTGGGAGTGTACATCTTCAACTTCCGGTACTATTGTGAAATTACCAGTTTCAATATCGTGGTAAATATTTTTAAGCTCCTGCTGAACCAGTTGCAGATCATCAGCAGTCATTAAACCAATGCTTTCCAGCATTTGCGTGTGCGCTAATGAACCCAGCACATCAAAAGCCGCCATTTGAAGGTCATATTCACGGTCTCTACCTACAGTAAAGTCTTCTACTAGTTTATCAACATTGACCGACTTCTGCCAGATTTTGCTCATGATACAAATATGGTATATATTTTATTGAATAATTAACGCATTTTGTCATTGCGAGGAGGGACGACGAAGCAATCTCCTAGCTGTGCATGACCGTTGTGCATAGTTCGCGATTGCTTCGTACCTCGCAATGACAATTTTTTTTAACCTATAAATGGACAATGCTTTCAAGCATTTTAATATAAAGCTCAATTCCCTCTCTTATCTCATCTACATAAACAAACTCATCCGCAGTATGTGACCTCGCGGAATCACCAGGCCCAACTTTAAGTGACGGAATATCTAAAAGTGATTGATCCGATGTAGTTGGCGATCCATAAGTAGTTCGGTTTAAAGAAATACCAGCCTGAACAATTGGGTGGTTTTTATCAATTTTCGACGGCTTTAGCCTGATGGAACGCGGGGTTACATCACAACTAACGTGTTTGCGTATTATTTCCAGTACTTCCTCATTACGGTAAGCATCGGTAACCCGTACGTCAACAGTAAACGTGCAGCTTGCCGGCACAACATTATGCTGAGAACCAGCATTGATAATAGTAACCGACATTTTTATCGGCCCAAACACTTCTGATTCTTTGGGGAAACGAAAAGTTCGGAACCATTCAATATCCGGTAAAGCTTTATAAATGGCATTTTCGCCTTCTTCACGTGCGGCATGCCCCGCCTTACCATGAGCAACACAATCCAAAACCATTAAGCCGCGCTCGGCAATAGCTAACTGCATTTGAGTAGGCTCGCCAACAATACCGAAATCCAGTTTGCCAAGGTCGGGAATGATCAGTTCCAAGCCGTTAACGCCCGAAATTTCTTCTTCGGCACTGGTTGCAAGGCAAAAGTTATATTTTAGATCCTTTTTATCAAAAAAATATAGGAATACAGCAATAAGCGACACCAGGCATCCTCCTGCATCATTACTCCCTAAGCCATAAAGTTTACCATCTTCAATTTTCGCGTCATAAGGATCGCGGGAATATCCGGAATTTGGTTTTACCGTATCATGGTGCGAATTAAGTAAAATAGTAGGTTTTGATGAATCAAAATGTTTATTCCAGGCCCATATATTATTTAGTTTGCGATGGGTGGTAACGCCCCTTTCCTGCAAAAACTTTTCAATCAAATCGGCTGTTTTGCTTTCTTCTTTGCTAAATGATGGTATAGATATTAATTGCTGCAGCAGATCAACCGCCTGCTGAAATAGTTTGTTTGTTTCAGTCATAAATGTGGCAGCAAAAATAATGTTTTTGGGGAAGAATTGTTGTAAAGTTGGAAAGTTGTAAGGTTGAAACGTTTAAGCCCACCTAAATCCTCCCCGGTTGGGAGGACTTTTAATAAAGTTGCTATTAAGTATCTTCTTATGTAAAAAGACTTTGAAAGTCTCCCCTACAGGGGGAGATTTAGAGGGGGCTTACTCAATTTTCGAATATTTCCTGGTATCATTCATGGTAATATAAAGCACCAGAGATAAGGCTATGCCCATGCTTACATACCAGTAAAACCATTCCTGGTGCCCTTTGTCTTTGAAAAGCAATGCAATATATTCCGCAGTACCACCAAATAAAGATACTGCAATGGCGTATGGAAAACCAACCCCCAATGCACGTACGTTAGCAGGAAATAGCTCGGCTTTTACAACGGCGTTTATAGATGTGTAACCGCTTACAATAATCAGTGCACACATAATTAAAACAAAGGCCACCCAAACATCCCTGGTATGACTTAGTGTCGTCATTATAGGTATGGTTGTTAATGTACCCAGCACGCCAAATGCTATTAATAAAGGCTTGCGTCCTATTTTATCAGATAACAGTCCGAAAAGCGGTTGTATCAACATAAAAACAATAAGGGTGAGCGTTGAAATCAATGTCGCGCTGTTTTTTGAAAATCCGGATGTATTTACTAAAAACTTTTGCATGTAGGTAGTAAAGGTGTAAAAAGCAAGTGTACCGCCAATAGTTAATCCTATAACTGTTAAAACCGCTTTTGGATGCTGAACCAGTGCTTTTAAAGTGCCCCGGCCTGATTTAACCTTCATATCTTCCAATAAAACTGATTCCTGCATGCTGCGTCTTAAATACATTACTGTTATTGCAAGTACAGCCCCAATGCCAAACGGGATACGCCAGCCCCATTGATGCAATTGCAGATCGGTTAAAAAAACACGCTGCAATAATACCAGCACACCCAAAGCCAAAAGTTGTCCCATAATCAAGGTTACATATTGAAAGCTTGAATAAAACCCACGGTGTTTTTTAGTGGCCATTTCGCTTAGGTAAGTGGCACTAGTACCATATTCGCCGCCAACACTTAAGCCTTGTATGATACGTGCTACAACGAGTAATATGGGTGCCGCCACGCCAATTTCTTTGTAGCCTGGAACTATGGCGATAATGAGCGAACCCATACTCATCAACAATACTGATAAAGTAAGTGCAGTTTTACGGCCCTTCCTATCGGCGAAAGCCCCCATCAGCCAGCCGCCTATAGGCCGCATTAAAAAACCTATTGCAAAAACACCGGCTGTATTTAATAATTGTATAGTTTGGTTTCCTGATGGGAAAAATGCACCCGCAAAATATAACCCAAAAGCTGTATAAACATACCAATCGTACCATTCAACTAAATTACCAAGTGAACCGGCTATTATCGACCGGATTCGCTCTGCCATTGTTTGCGGTGAGGTGGTAACAGTTTTATTTAACATAAAATGTAATGATAAATATTAAAGATATATATTTATTGCAGCCTGCAATATAAATTTCATTTTGATCAAAATCCCATGAAAAAATTATTACTTCCCCTATTAATCCTGCAAATAATAACCCTTTTTTGTTACGGGCAGAAAAAGCCCATCCCATACGGTAATAACCCCGCCGCAGGCAAATACTATAACATCCGCGGATTTAAAATGTACTGTGAGGTTTATGGCAAAGGAAAACCGCTAATGATGATACATGGAAACGGGGGTAGTATTGCGGCTTTCAGTAAAAACATTCCTTATTTCTCAAAGAAATATAAGGTTATTGTGGTTGATAGCCGGGCGCACGGTAAATCAACTGATACAAGGGATTCATTGAGCTTTGAAATGATGGCTGATGATTTTGCCACATTACTTGATTCCATGCATATAAAAAAGACTTATATTATCGGATGGAGCGATGGAGGTATTAATGCTTTACTGATAGCCATGCGACACCCTGATAAGGTAATTAAACTTGCTTCCACAGGCGCAAATTTATGGCCGGATTCTACAGCCCTGATTCCATCTTTGTGGAAAGAAATGCAGAAAAATTATAATACCTCAAAAAACAAAACCAGGACGACCCAAAAAGAGAAAAATGATTGGAAAATATTCTTGCTCGACTGGTTTCAGCCAAACATTCCATTAACTGCTTTAAAGGTTATTAAGTGTCCTTCACTTATTATTTGCGGCGATCGTGATCTGATACCAGTAGAACATACCGTGCTGATCTATAAAAATATTCCTGGAGCTTATTTGTGGGTATTGCCAAATTCAGGACATGCAACACTAATTGAACATACTGATGATTTTAATAAAAAAGTAGATGCGTTTTTTACTAATAAACCTTAAAATATTGCTTTTAAACTAAAACTTAATCTTTATTTTAATATATGTGTTTTGCTTTTAACCTTTAGGGGCCATTTGTCCTGCGGTTGCAAACTATAATATTTATCTATTGCTTCCCCAATTTCTTTTAACGGAAGGTACTCAGATCCAAAACGGTGCTTAACGGCTTCCCATTTTCCATAAACATTTCGTTTTATAACGTGGCATGTTGCGTAGTTAAATACGCTAAAGAAATCATCATTATTATCACTGCTGCGGGTAATTTTGTACGTTTCTTTTTTAATTATTATTTCAAAAGATTCCATCGGCATGTATTTTTTCAAAAATACTCCATTAATAATATGCGTACAATACTCAAACAGGGGGTGTTTTCACGGTATTTTCACCGTGTTTTCACGGTATTTTTCTTAATATTGCTTATTAAATAATATCTTAAAAATCAAATTTAATTATTTACCAGCTTTAAAGCTCCTTCACCGTAACGCATTCCGGTATTTGGATATTTATTAATAATATTTTTAATATCATTTAAATCCGCTGGAAACAATTCAATATCTACAGAAGCCGCATTTTCACGAAGGTATTTTGTTTTTTTTGTGCCCGGAATAGGAATAATATCTTCGCCTTGTGCCAATACCCATGCTAATGCCAATTGTGCCGGGGTACAGTTTTTATGCAACGCAACATCTGCAAAAGCTTTTGCCAGTTGCTGGTTATTCTCTTTATATGCATCGGTGAAACGCGGCAATGTTTTACGGAAATCATTGCTTTCCAACTCATCAATATTTAACGTGTTGGTGATTAACCCACGTGAAAGCGGACTAAATGGAATCAGTGATATACCTAATTCGCGGCATACCGGCAATATTTGGGCTTCAACATCACGGGTAAGCAATGAATATTCGCTTTGCAATGCTGCTATAGGATGAATGGCATGTGCTTTGCGAATGGATGCAGGTGATGCCTCTGATAACCCAAGGTAACGCACTTTTCCTTCTTTAACCAATTCAGCCATAGCACCAACCATATCTTCAACCGGTACATCAGGGTCAATACGGTGGGCATAGTAAAGGTCGATGGTATCAATATTTAATCGTTTAAGACTTTTCTCTACAGCAATTTTAATATAAGCGGGCGAACCGTCGAAATAAGAGCCGGCACTACCTGGAAAAGCATTACTATCTTCCTTTTGCCTGAAGCCAAATTTTGTAGCAATAAATACCTTATCACGGTTAGGTGCCAGTACCTTCGCTATCAATTCCTCATTACGGCCATTGGCGTAAACATCGGCGGTATCCCAAAAGTTAATGCCTAAATCAAGCGATAGGTTTAATGTAGCAACAGATTCATCATCATTAAAAGTGCCGTAGCCGTGATTCATTCCCATACAGCCTAAACCGATGGCTGATAATTTTTCCCCGGTTTTACCGAGATACCTATATTTCATAGTTAGAAGTTTTTACAAATATACACTTGATACTTTAGCCTTTAAAATGATGTAATGATATGGGCATAGGTTTAAAATCACCATTTTGTAAAAAATAGATGTTTAAACAATTATTTAGTAAAAAGTTCAGGGTAAGTATTAACTTTGTGACAAGAAATTTAAATTAAAATTACACATCAAGAAAACAATTATGAAAAAGACATTTATTTTATTTGCAATCGCTTTATTAAGTACAGCGGCATTTGCACAAACCACCTGGAAGAACGATCCAATGCACTCTAAGCTTGGATTTACTATTACACACTTAATGGTATCGGATGTAGACGGTATATTTAAAGATTTTACCTGTACAATAGTTGCATCAAAACCTGATTTCAGCGATGCTAAATTTCAATTAACTATAAATACAGCTTCAATAAATACAGACGTTGATTATCGGGATAAGGACTTAAAGTCTGCCAACTACTTTGATGTTGCTACTTACCCAACCATAACATTCAACAGCACTGGCGTCAGCACGGTTTCTACTAACCACTATAAATTAAACGGTAACCTTACCTTAAAAGGTGTTACCAAACCAGTAACAATGGATCTTTGGTACCGCGGTACTATAATCAATCCAATGAGTAAGAAGGATGATGCAGGTTTTAAACTTACCGGGGTAATCAAAAGATCTGACTTTAACTTCGCCAGCCAGGCGGGTACAAGCATGTTAAGCGATGAAATAATTATTAATGCTAACGGTGAGTTTGCAAAAGTTCAATAATTGGTTGATTAAGTGAGCAGTTGATTAAGATAGATTAAGCTATCTTATATAATAGAGAATATTGAGCAACGCCCTGGTATCAGGGCGTTGTTTGTTTTTAGTAATATTTAATAAATCCCGAAATAAGAAAAATCGTAAATCGTAAATCGTAAATCGTAAATCGTAAATCGTAAATCGTAAATCGTAAATCCCACTACACTCTTTTAAACGTCAGCGTTTTGCCAATGAATTTAAAATGCCAGTAGCCTTTTACTTTAAGCAATCCGTCTTTATCGATATTAATTGAAGCATTCCATTGCCTGCCGTTTTTAGCATCATAAATAGTCCCATCTTCCCATGAATTGGTGCTGGCCTTGTAACTCATATCCTCCAAAACACTCATCCCGAGTACTTTACGGCATCTAAGTGTTATATCAGGGTTATGGAGGTCGGTACATGCTTCCATAGGTTTACCGCCACCCGGGTTAAACCAAATTATTTCCGCTTTAAATTTATTATTCTCCTTGTAAACCTGCACAATAAGGGTTTTTTCTGATGATTCCCATTTACCGCAGATCAGTTCTTCAGGGGGCACAACATTTGCCGATAGGTTAACGCCTGTAAGAAAAATCAGTACAAAAAAAACAAATAAAAATTTATTGTTCATGGTTTGTCGTGGTTAATTATTAGTAAATAATGACACCGGTCATAATTAATAATTAATACGATCGTAACGATTTAAAGTTAAGTAATATTGTAAGAATCTTTTTATACCATACTTTATTCTGAAATTGTCCAATATAAAAGTTTTAAATTACGAAATTTGTTCACATGTCGGTGATAATTCCGAAATTAATTACATTCTTCTAAATGTCATTGTCTGGCCAATGAATTTAAAATGCCAATAGCCTTTTGCTTTAAGAAATCCATTTTTATCAATATGCGCCGAAGCGTTCCAATCTCGGCCATGCTTAGCATCATATATCATCCCATCTTCCCACGAGTTGGTATCAGCATCATAGATTAAATCTCTTAAAACCTCCATTCCCAGTATTTTACGGTTTCGAAGTGAAGTATCCGGGTTGCGTATATCAGTTCAGGTACCCATTTTTGCCAGGTTGCCACCATTAAACCAAATTATTTTAGCCCTGAATTTATTGTCTTACACGTAAACCTGCACGATCAAATTTCTCTAAAAAGATTCCCATTTACAGCATATAAATTCTGATGGTGGAATAGCACTCGTCACATAAGTAATATTGAACAATAAAACAAACGCTAAATCAAACACAAACTTCATTCTCTTACAGCTACAACGTTCAATTACACGAAACAATACGATTTTTTATATTAATCCAATCAAATATTTTACATACGTAAAGGCAACGCATAGCCAACACTTTTCTATATTTGACCAAACCTATATTTCATATTCCCATGAAAAAATTGTTACTGTTACTGCCATTGCTGCTAATATTTGCTATAAAATTATCCGCACAGGAAAAAAATATTTACCATAAAGGCTGGATTGATTTTAATAAGAATGGTAAGATGGACGTGTTTGAAGATCCGTCACAACCTATTGATAAACGAGTTTCGGATTTATTAAGCCAGATGACTGTTGAGGAAAAAACCTGCCAGCTCGCTACTCTTTATGGTTATAAGCGTGTTTTAAAGGAAGAAATGCCTGCAGAATCGTGGAAGAACGAAGTTTGGAAGGATGGGATCGCTAATATTGATGAGGAGCTAAATAATTTAACATCACATACCGATGCTGCATCAACACAATACTCCTACCCTTTCAGCAAACATGCAGCGGCTATAAACACCATCCAAAAATGGTTTGTTGAACAAACCCGTATGGGTATCCCGGTTGATTTTACCAACGAAGGTATTCATGGCCTTAACCACGACAGGGCTACCTCATTACCCGCTCCTATTGGCATTGGCAGTACCTGGGATAAACAACTGGTTAGACAGGCAGGTCAAACCGTTGGCCGGGAGGCTAAAGCATTGGGATATACCAATGTTTATACACCCATATTGGATGTTTCCCGCGATCAGCGTTGGGGACGTGTTGTTGAAACCTATGGCGAGAATCCCTTTTTAATAGCCGAGTTAGGCAAACAAATGACTTTGGGTGTACAGGAAGAAGGCGTTGCCTCAACCTTAAAGCATTTCGCAGTTTATAGTGTACCAAAAGGCGGCAGGGATGGCGCTGCGCGTACCGATCCGCATGTTGCACCCAGGGAAATGTATCAGCTTTACCTCTACCCGTTTCGCCGGGTAATACAGGAAGCACATCCGTTAGGTGTAATGAGCAGCTATAACGACTGGAACGGCGAACCTATTACCGGCAGTTATTATTTTCTGACTGAACTGTTGCGGCAAAAATTCGGCTTTAATGGCTACGTGGTATCCGACAGTGAGGCCGTAGAATATCTTTACAGCAAGCACCATGTGGCTACCAGCCCTGAGGATGCGGTTCGCCAGGCATTTGAGGCAGGATTAAACGTACGTACCAACTTCAGCATGCCGCAAACCTATATAATGCCATTGCGACAATTATACAAAGAGGGAAAAATATCCATGAAAACACTGGATTCGCGTGTGGGCGATGTATTAAGGGTAAAGTTTAAACTTGGCTTGTTTGATCATCCGTATGTGGAAGACACAAAAGCAGCTGATAAAATTGTACATAATGCAGAAGCTACAGAAATGGGACTTAAAATGAACCGCGAATCTATGGTGCTGCTGAAAAACGCGAATAACTTGTTACCGCTTAACAAAGCTGCAATTAAAAATATACTGGTAACCGGTCCGCTGGCTGCCGAAACAAATTATGCTATTAGCAGGTATGGCCCATCGCACAACCCGGTAACCAGTGTGCTTGATGGTATTAAAAACTATGTTGGCAACAGCATAACTGTAAATTATGCAAAAGGCTGTGATATTGTTGACGCCACCTGGCCCGAAAGTGAGATCATTGAAACTCCTCTTACCCAGCAGGAACAAGCTTCCATTGATTCAACTGTTGCGCTGGCGAAGCAGGCAGATGTAATCATTGCTGCAGTTGGCGAAGATGTAGACAGAGTTGGCGAAAGCTTATCACGTACAGGCCTAAATTTACCAGGTCGTCAGCTTAAGTTGATACAGGCTTTACAGGCCACAGGCAAACCTGTGGTGATGGTGATGATAAATGGACAGCCCCTTACTGTTAACTGGGAAAACAAATATGTGCCTGCCATATTAGAAGCCTGGTTTCCCGGCCCGGAAAGCGGGCGTGTGATTGCTGAAACTTTGTTTGGTGATAATAACCCTGGCGGCAAGCTTTCTATCACTTTCCCGAAAACAACCGGTCAGATAGAATTTAATTTTCCATTTAAGCCAGGATCACAAGCTGGGCAGGGCGGGGCCAACAGTTGGGGTAAAACCAGTGTAAACGGCGCATTGTACCCTTTTGGATATGGCCTAAGCTATACGACGTTTGCTTACAGTAATTTAAAAGTATCGCCCGAAAAAGAACATCAGCAGGGTGATATTACAGTAACTGTTGATGTAACTAACACCGGGCAACGCAAAGGAGATAATGTGGTACAGCTATATGTTAAACAGGAATTTAGTGATGTAACCACTTACGAATATGATCTTCGTGGTTTTGAACGCGTTCCGCTTTCACCGGGCGAAAAGAAAACCGTACAATTCACAATTCATCCTGATGACCTTGCCATCTTGGATAAGAACATGAACTGGACCGTTGAACCGGGAAAATTTGAAGTAATGATTGGCAATTCATCAGAGGATATTAAGTTAAAGAAGGAGTTTGAGGTGGAGAAGTGAGGTAAAAGCTGAAAGGATAAAGGCGAAAGGTCTTGTTTAGTTTTTAAGCTTGTCAAATTCTTCTCACTTTTTTTGTGCAATTTTCGTGATAATTGTGTCGTATTTATCCGCTTAAATCTTATTATCATTAATCATGAAAAAAATTTTCCTCTTATCATCATTTGTTCTGATGTTATTTATATCAAAAACCACCTCCGCTCAGATTATTGATACACCGATTGAACATGAACTTAACCCTAAATTGTATGTGATTAAAGGGCGCATCCTTGGGATAAACCTTGAAAATGTCCAAGGTGCACGTATTACCAACATTCGTACAGCCGAAAGTATAAATTCAGATAGCTATGGATTTTACCATATTAATGCCGCATGGGGTGATTCCCTGGTCTTTTACTTTTCGCGATATTCAAAAGATACCGTGATTGTAAAATCTCACAAAGAAAATCTGAATATCATCATGATCAAAAGAAAAGTAGATGAATTGCAGCCGGGATATTCACAACTTGACTATTATGAAGCAAATAAGAAAGATCATGAGCTATATCATATATTAAATAAAGATGCAAAACTTGAAGGAAAGTGGAAGTATTGAGCATGAGATTGGTTAATTGTCGTAAACGCAACAACTTCACTAAACTTTAAATCAGTTATTAAACCAATAGGTAAATTTAAACACCAAATACCTGTTTTTAACATAAAATGGCCCTGGCAAATAATTATCAGTATATACGATAAAGAAATCAGACGCAGGCCGGTACCGCCACTGCAAGCGGGTATTTATATTAAAGTTGTTTGTTTGTTGGTTGTATTGAAAAAATCCGGTAAGGAAAAACTTATTGGTCATGGTCACATCAACCTTTGGCCCAACCAGCCAAAAGCTCTTTTGTCCCCAGGGTTGCGGCAGTTGCAATATATTGAAAGTATTGCTCCAGAAAATATTTACAAATGGCTGAAAACGGTATCCTATATCATTTGCTAAACTTATCTTTTTACCATTATCATAGTATCCTCCGTAATCAAGTGTAAAATCGTAAGTGAATACACTTTGGGGTAAAGAAAAATAAGATAATTCTGCATTGTTCCAATGACTTTCAAAGCCCGTAGGAAGTTTATTTCCAGTATAATTAGTAGGGTCAAAAGGTGCTAATAGTTTCACATAATCATGCTCAACCAATCCGGTTAATATGCTCCTGTCCCTGAAAGTTACCTGGTACGCAAAATAATTCCTGTAATCTGTGGAATTAAGGGCTCCATTATAGTAATCCGTAAAATTTAATTGCGGGCCATGACTTAAAACCGGTCCACCGGAAGGGAAAAAGAGACGACCTATATATGGGTTAAATTTAAAATATCCATTCCGTGGTGTATAGCCAACTTCTGCATTATAATTGGCGCCCACAAATTCATACTCGCCTCCTATTGTCCAGTATTTATTGGCAAATTGCAGGTTGCCCGCCTGGGTAAAGTCGTGACCGGTTTTATTGGGACTAAAAGACTTTAATACAAGTTCTTTACCTGTCCAGAAATTATCGGCGGAAGCAAGGTTATATTCCACACCTATATTTCTGTTATATTTAGAATCATTTGGCTGGGCTGCAACGGCAGAAGTTGGATAATTAAAAGCAATTTTATTTACAAACAAGAGACCAATATTTGAGCGGCCAAATACTTTTCGCTGTAATGCAATTGCAGTAAAGTTTTGCGCCGGCAAAGAATCGTTACCGCTTGTTTGCATATCCATTACACCGATGCGCCAATTTTTATCAAGTTTACCACTAAGTCTGGCACCTCCTATTATGTTTGAGGCTAAGCCAATCCTTCTTGAAAAGAAAGGGCGTATAGAAGCATATCCGAAATTATTGAACTGGTCGCCATTTTCGAGAAAAAACTGGCGGGTCTCAGGGTAAAATAGTTCATACCTGCTTAAATTGGTAACCTGCTTATCTGCATCAACCTGTGAAAAATCAGGATTTACTGTGAGGTCAAGATTAAGCGCTGATGAGACTGCAATTTTTGCATCAACACCTACTTCTGCTTTTGCAGCAATATTTTTATGGCCGGAATAGTCTTTGGTAATACCTGTAAGGGCATAAGGTATAATAGAAATATTAGTACCAGGATCAGGGGGTGGTTGGTCCCAAATCAATGTACCTGTATAGGCAAGTGAAGCTGTAGGAAATTGTCTCGGAACAGGCGCCCAGCTTGATTTTTCCGTTGTTTTAAGGTCATTACGGCTAAAGTTAATCCCCCATTCAGGTATTCCTTTTTTATAGCGGATAGAAGTAAAAGGAATAGCCGCCTCGAAAACATATTTATCCGGATAATCTTTAACTGCCGAAATCCATTTATTAGTCCAGTTCAAATCAGCCTTTCCACCTTCGTACATGGTACCATCCCATTCGGCGCCCGCGGCATTTACACCAAATGTATAACCGCTTGTCAGGTCGTTAAAGGTATCAAGGAAGAAAATGAAATTATCATTTTTTTGAAAGCTAAAATCCCTCTTTAACGATTCTACCATGTTTTGACCAGGAAGTGGTTTAAAGCAGATGGCAAGTACATATATATTCTTTTGATCATAAACCATTCTCACCTCGGTATAAGCTCTGGCAAAACTTGTATCCATAGGTAAAACCATTCTAAAGCTTTTAGCTACTTCTGCATCCTGCCAGGCCTGTTCATTCATCACACCGTCTATCTTAATAGCCGAGGTCACCTGGTGAATATGATATTGATATTTCTGATTTTTCTTCTGAGCAAACAGCCCTAAACTGAATAACCAACAAAAACAAATGAGTATAAATCTTAATTTCAAATTTTGGGGGTTTGTGTTATTTTTAATGTAAAATTCGTAATAATTGGTTATAATCTGTCAAATTTAGTAGGCTTTTTCTTAATCCAGCTTCTTTCTTAATAGACTTTATACTTTAAATAGTTCAGATTACTAATATTTATATCTAAATAGGCCATAATCTGTTAATAACCACCATTTGTTAATAAGTTCTTAGCAATAATGGGCCTTTTCGCAAAAAAATATGTTAAATATTTGTTAAAATATTAGTCTGCTAACTCTATAGGTTTTATATTTGTGCAATTGTTATTATCGATCTAACCAATTAGTTCTTTATGATAAATAATGAGGTCAGTTACTATAAAAAGAGTGAGCGTCAGCTTTCTCTTTTTTTGTTTTAGGGACATTTTAATTATTCAATACGTTTGTAATCTCATCTAATAAATACCCTTTTAAGTCGTCACTATATTCCCAGAACATCACACCTCCAAGCTTTTTATTTTTAACATATTTACATTTTTTCTTTACCGACCATTCATCATCATAAGATATAAACTGCCGGGTTTGGACATTGTATAGCCAGGGGGCTTTTGCATGCCTATCGCGGTGTATTTTATATCCGGGCTGATTTACCAGGCTGTCTTTTATGGCAGTATATCCTTTACCCCTTAAACGAGTGACTACTGAATCTCCCAATCCTTTACTACCAGCCGCTAAATTCAAAACATGCCCATAAAAGGCAATCCCCATAACCAGTTTATTTGCAGGTACACCCGCAGCCATAAAAAGTGTTACAGCGTTATCAGCATTCTCTGATCTTTTATAAGCCTTGGATGCATATAAATTAGTATGATGCGAAGCTATTTTACCACCCGAAAAATCATAGGTCATCAAATTAATATAATCCAGGTATTGCTGGGCATTTCCCATTTCTGTATGGTCAACAAATGAACCAGACGCACCCGCAGCGGTTGTTAAAAGATATTTTTTACCTGTTTGATGCTGAAGGCTATCTAATTGCCTGCGTAATTCGCGGAACATTAAGGTATAGTTTTGTTTATCTTCAGGGCGGTATATATTGCCTTCATACCCCGGCTTCCCAGGGTATTCCCAATCTATGTCGATCCCATCCATATCGAATTTACTAATAATATCAACGGCGCTTGCAGCGAATGCTTGCCTCGAAGTATCAGTTAGTACCGCATCAGAAAATTTTCCGCTCCATGTCCATCCCCCTATTGAAATTAATATTTTAAGTGAAGGATTTTGCTTCTTCAACAGGTTTAATTGTCTGAAATTTACAGTATCTGTTGCTTCCCTGTGTAGCCATGCCCGGTTATTTTTTATATCAACAAAAGCATAATTGATATGAGTAAGCTTTTTTGCATCAATCTGGTCAACATTTTTTATTAAACCTCTATAGCCCCCCACATAACCTATTATCACCTCTTTCCTTTGTGCCATTAACGTGGCAGGTTTAAACAGCATAACTGCTATTATCAGCATTATAAATACCTGGCTAACAGTGATTTTTTTTGGGGTTAATATGTTTTGTTTCTGTTTCATAATAAATAAATTGCTGCTTTATATTTTAAGGCGCAGCCTTCTCTTTTCCAGGAACCCTGTGATTATAATTACAATAAATGCCACCGCAAATGAACGGATGATACCACCGGTACTATAATTTAAAAAGTGCGGATACCTAAAACCTACCATGTAAAAAATCGCTATCATAAAATAGGGTATAAGGTAACAGGTAAGGGTGCTGGTACCTGCGGGTTTTATAATTTTAAACCAGTTTTGTTTGCCTTTAATATCAACCAGCCATATAAATAATTCAAATAACAGTATCCCTATACCTGTACATAAAAAAACCCATGAAGGTGTTGAATGGATCTTTGAAATACCATGTGTATAAGGGCGAACAATAAAACCAAGTAATATTAATGCAATACCCAACAATGAAAAGACGAGCCACACCTTATTATAATTGCCTTTTGCGGCCATTTTTGAATATAATAGCGAGATCACCACTCCAAACATCATCAGTGAAGCTGATGCGCCATCCTTTATAACTAATATTTTATAATCAAACCAATCAGCGTGGATACTAACGTTTATGGCTACCAATATAATAAGGGCAATAAATAAAGCAGTTAAATTTCCTTTTACAACGAGATAAACGCCTGCGCAAATCAGATAAGCCCAGCCAATAATACCTAAAATACCCCACCAATGCGGACTTAATCCTTCCGGTGCATCTGGGTGGCCACCTTTATAGAGAATTGCCAATATAATCAGTATAACTACTCCTGTGCCTGTTAAGATGTATCTTTTAACCTTCGAAAGAGTTTCAGGATAATCAAGCCAGATCAAAAAGAAACTTAAGGTCAACAAAAACTCCCAAATACCTATAGGTAATATAGCAGTAGAACTATAACCTTCCATGTTTACGTGAAAAAAGCCCATTACTATCAGTGCAAACGACCGTAAAAGAATATAACCTGCTATGGCTGTAAATGAATCACCCCGGCTAATCCGTCTGCCGATTGCTAATGGAATAGATAAACCTGCGATAAACAAAAATATCGGGAAAATAGTGTCAGCGAAATGCATCCCATCTTCATTTGCTTTTACATGATCTATCCATTCAGGAACATTACGTACTCCGCTTAAATCATTAACAAAAATCATGAAAAACATATTTACAGACCGAAGTATATCAATAGAAAGAAGGCGTTTTGGTTGAACCATGAAAGGCAGTTTAAATTAGGACTTAAATATAATAGCTTTTGCCTGATATTGAATGTATCGTTTTTGATATATTTCAAAAGTCAGTATACTTTTTAAATTTTTTAAAGAACGGAGTATTGTCTGAACTAGGATTTATAAGATTAAAGGATTGCAGGATTCTTTTTTTATTAGAGTGCTGCCTCCAAAAAATCTTAAAATCTTAAAATTCTATAAATCTTAGTTCAGACAAAAATTTCAACTTAATACTTCCTCCAACACCTCATGCGAACGAACATTTCCAAAACCTTCCACATGCAAGGAATAATATTCTAATAATTTTTGGATCAGGTAACGGCGCTCGTCATTAGTTAATTTAACCTGGGGCAGGCTTTCAAAATTGCATTGCAGCAGCGCAATAAATTTTTGAGTATGAGGCGGTGAAAAGTATAAAACGCTATCGGGCTTATAGCGGGAAAAAATGCCATTCTTCAGGTCGAAGTAATCGGCATCACCGACAAGATAACGGTCAGGATAAAAACCAAGGTATCGGGTTAGTTGTATTAAAAACAAAAGGTGAAAGTTAGCAAGCCCTTCTATTTCGTGATCAAGCCATTCAATTGCGCTGAATACAAACCCGAACAAGCTTTCGTCAGCCGGTTGTTGCCGCACTGCTTTATACAAAACTTCATTTATAAAAATGGCAATGCTGCTTTTAATCACATTATAAGGAATAGTTTGTAACAGCGGTGAGTTTTTGAGCTCTTTTATTCGCTGCATATTTCCGGTGTTTTTGTGATAAACTATCATATCCAGCAAATGCAGAGGCTGCAGCATATTACGGGCAATTTTAGCCTTAGGCTTTTTTGCTCCATTAACCATGTACGATTGTAAGCCAAACTTTTCTGTAAAAACCTGCACAATAACGCTGCTTTCACCATAATCGGTAGTTTTAAATACTATGCCACGCGTTTTATGAAGCATGTTTAATTAATAATAAGAGCTTTGGAAAAAAAATAATTATACCGGTAACAAGGGCAAAAATAGCGGTAATTACAACTGCACCAGCACACATATCTTTAACATGCCCGGCAATTTTATTGTATTCAGGAGAAACCAGATCGGTAAGCATTTCAAGAGCTGTGTTAAATAATTCGGCCATTAGCACAATTGCTATACAAAGGATAATCCACTGCCATTCATTAACAGAAATACCGAGGGCATAACCTAAAAATACCGCTAATATGGTGGCTACCAGGTGCACCCTAAAATTAAGTTGGGTTGCTGACGCATAAACCACGCCTTTAAAAGCATAACCAAAGCTTCGGATTAATTTTTTCATCAAATTATTTTAATAATAACGTTTAAATGGATTGTACAGCAAATCTGCACATTTGTTAAACATTGTTATTAAAATTAAATTTAATTATGAGATTTTTAGTGAGTTAAAATAAGCGGCAAGTAAAAATCAATTCCGAAATCGATCCGCCAGCTGGCGGACGAAATCCGAAATCTATAGATCCATTATCCGTGTATGAACACGTTTTACATAGTTGCGGATATCAAGAACAATACCGGCAAAAATGTAAAATATAAGCGGAAAACCTACGGCAAGAAATGAAGAGTAAATAAAAAACAACCTGATCTTAGCTATAGAAATATTGAATTTTTCTCCCAGGTAAGTACATACCCCGAACGAGTATCTTTCAAAATAAGTAATTATCCTTTGCAACATATCAGACTAACTTTAATATTTTATTACCAACCCCGCAGTGCAGGCATTTCTTATTATTACAATAGTTATTTTTCAACTCCAGCAGGGCCTGCGACTCAAAAGCATTTTTTATTTTCACCCCTAAGGTACTAAAATCTGCCGTAATTTTATTGTTTTCGTTTGGTAAATATTCCAGCAATTGCAAACCCCGGTTTATATAATGTTGTAATTGGTTATACTTTCCATAACTGAATAAAAACAATGCCAAAGTATTTAACAGTAATATATCAATAGATGCTTGTCCCAGATTTTTTGCCGATGGTACTGATTCAGCATCAAAACGGTAATGATTTTCCCAGTACGGGTTAATCTTTATTTCTGTAAACAAGTTTCTTAACCCTTTTACGTCTTTTATCTCCAATAGTTTCGAAAACAAATGGTTCGATTGCACTACAAGCGCAGCAAATTGTGCCAGTCTTAAAGTTGGGAAATTTTGAGGGCGTAATCGCATAAATTTCCACAAATGATTTTCTATTGGGTTCAGCTGATATTTTTTGCGAAGAAACTCATATTCTTTTTTCAGCTTTAGCGGATATTCATCCTTAACATTATCTGTTAAAAAACCTGCCTGGCCAAATATGAGCGCCTCAATTTGCAGCGGATTATTTTTATGTTTAGCCAGCGTAATTTGAGGCAACGATTTAGCAAGCAGTTCAAAAGGTAAGGCGTTGGTTTTAAAACCAAAATTTGCAGCTAAAAACTGGTAGAAAGTTTCTTCCCAATCGCCTCGGTTAAGGTTAAGCGCAGTAATAACAGCTTCAGACCGTTTTTCAAGCCGTTCAACTAAAACCCTTGTAAGCCAGTTATGCATTGTAAGGCTATCAACTGCACCAATACTTGCTTCACAGGGGATAATGGCTTGATTGCCAAAAATTAGCTTATGATAACGGTTATATAAATCGTCCGGTATCCGGTTTTGAAGATCGAGTGTTGGTACACGTCTGCCATTGGGCAATATTAGCGGTTGGTCGTCCCTGTAAACCACATGAAGGATCACATTGTCATAGGCATTATCAGAAGTATGTCCATGCTTTTGCCAGTCGGATGAGGAGATGTGCAATTCTACATTTCCCGCCCAAACGGTATCCCCTATCCTGATCCTTGCATTTTGAAAATCAGGCCCGGCATCTGAATTGTGTATGCCTGCCGAAAAAATTTCCAATTCTTCACCGTCATTAGTTTGCAAATCAGCACGGTCAAACAACCTGAACTTCCATACGTAGTGCAAAAAATCTTCGGTAAATAACATGCGAATTTGTGATTATGTGAGTGGTTGATTAGGTTGATTTAGTAAATGTTTGCCCAAATTAATGTGACCCAATTTAAATAGATTAATTTGGATTTTATAGTGTGCTGAAAACCGCTCACCCATTAAAACAAGTTTTACCTTTGATAAAATTGCTATTCTCAGGTTAAACGTGTTTTGGGCGTATTAAAATTGTCGTTTTGCAGGCTAAACATGTTTAGGGCGTGATAAAATTTGCCATTCTGCAAGCTAAACGCGTTTAGGGTGTGATAAAAACTATATTGATATTTTGTCTAATTACTTATATATCAAACAAATATACGGAAAAATATACAGAAAAGCGATTTCTATAATTTATGATGCCGTAGAAATGTTTTTCGTAGAGATCGATGCTTCACGTCTCTGTAAACACGCCAAAGGTCTTAAACAAAGGTACGAAATTTATGGCAGTTGGGGTAAGGAGCGAAAAATTGGGTAGTGTATCAGTTTGAATATTTATCTGTACCAAGATTCTCTGCCTGTAATATATCTCCAGTTTTTTCTAAGAATATAAATTCCCAAAGCAATAACTGGCATTCCAATAAAAAATGAATAATACCCTATTGTATTCAAAGCGTGATTACGCTCAAAAGTGACAAAAAAACTTAATATGCCATATAAAAGCATTAAAAATCCTAATAAGGTTATCAAAAAGCCAAAAACCAACGCAATAAATATAATTATCAATTTCAGCATGTAATAAAAAAGCCACTTGTTAGGTGGCTTAAAAATATAAATAAGTTTTTAAATTTAATCAGCTAACCTTACAATATCTTCAATAGTCATAACATCCTTAGTCACCTTAACCTATCTAAGTTTAGCATTGCGTCCCTTAAGCCAACTTACTTCTTTTAAGTTGCTGAATGTTTTGGTATATTTAATTAACGATTGAGGGAAACTTATGGAAAATTAATGTACAAGCATTAAACCGCGTATGACATTAAATCATTTCCAAACAATTTAGTGTCAAACTGCTGAATTTCAATTTTACTTTTTCAAATAAATTGCCTTTAATGTTTACCTTACTTCCATGAAACGTAATGACCAATTATGGAAAGCTGCGCTAGAGGATCTTTTCGATGATTTTCTTCGATTCTTTTACCACGACGCTGATGAACTTTTCGATCTGGATAAAGGGTTTGAATATCTGGACAAAGAACTTGAACAGCTTTTCCCGCCAGATGCCGATAATTATGCCCCGCGCTACGTGGACAAACTGGTAAAAGTGTTTACCTGTAAAGGCAGTGAAGAGTGGATATTGGTACATGTGGAAGTGCAGGGCTATACTGATCATGATTTTGCAAAACGCATGTTTCAGTATTATTACCGGATATTGGATAAATATGATAAGCCCATTACAGCTTTTGCCATATTTGCGGATACCAATAAAAACTTCCATCCCAAACATTATGAAAGGGAATTTTTAGGTACCAAAGTATTTTACGCCTACAACACCTATAAAATTATTGATCAGGATGAAACGGAATTGGAAGCAAGTAATAATCCATTTGCAATGGCTGTTCTTACGGCTAAACTAACACTTTCCCGTCCGACCCTGAAAGACCAGCAATTGTTTGACCTCGCTTATAGCCTGGCCAAACGGTTGTTAACTAAACAAATGCCAAAAATTAAAATACGCAGTGTAATGAACTTTTTGCGCTTCTACATAGGTTTTGAAAACCCGCAAATGTTTGCTAAATTTGAAAATGATATTTCTATTTTAACAGAAAGGAGTACTACTATGGGCATTGAAGAATTTTTATTAGATCAAGCCGAAAAAAAAGGCATTGAAAAAGGCATTGAAAAAGGTATTGAAAAAAACAACAGAGAAACTGCATTAAAGATGAAAAAAAATGGTTTGGACATCAACCTAATCTCTAATATAACAGGACTTTCTA
>JAQBOA010000088.1 GCA_028288305.1 Mucilaginibacter sp. | reverse complement strand
ACTTTTATTCCATAACTCCACCGCTGCCGCAAGCGTCCCGCTTGTGGCCCGTATGCCAAGTAGACCGCTTTCAGGTAAACGCCCTGCCTCGCACATTAGCTTATGCTTAAGTTAACCTCATTTTAAGTATATTAAAGCTATTAGTCAACAATAACTTTTACCAACCCTTTTATGCCACAATAATCTCTTGCACTGCTGTATAAATATTCAAAGTCATTCTCAACAAAACCAGCCTCTACCGGGTTATTGTGTGTGTAATCAATTTTCTGCTGAATCACATTTGGGCTCCATAATTCAATCGGATTATTGTGTTGCTGCCAAAATTGATTTTTTGTATTATTTGAATTAACCGATGCAGCTTTTTTAAAGGAATTTAACAACCATTCCCGTCTGCTTTCCTGCATGTTTCCTTCAATCAGCGCTATTAATTTCTTTGAAGTAAAAGATTTAAAGTCTCTTATTAATTCATCCGGTTTTTGAATGGTCGACCTGAAAACTAAATGGATATGGCTGGGCATTATACACCAGGCATAAATTTCCATGCCCTTTTCATCTACACAGTGGTTTAAGTTTTCAACTATGCAATCAAAATAAATTCTCCTTACAAATACATCAACCCAAAATACGGTTGCAAAACTTATAAAATACAAACCTGGGGTTATGAAACTTATAATTACGGCTCATGGTTTAAAGATATAAAACTCTGCTGTATCGTAAGCATTACGCTTAATGGGAAAGCGGACTATTTGTTTTGCGGGCTACTAAGCATGCGGGCCACAAGCGGGACGCTTGCGGCAGCTTCAAAAAGCCCTTGCGGGAGCTGGGAAACTTATGAAATATAAACCTTCCGGGTTATGAAACTTATAATTACGACTCACGTTTTAAAGATATAAAACTCTGCTGTATCGTAAGCATTACGCTTAATGGGAAAGCGGACTATTTGTGTGCGGGCTACCAAGCATGCGGGCCACAAGCGGGACGCTTGCGGCAGCTTCAAAAGCCCTTGCGGTAGCGGGGTTATACAATTGCAACCGATAGATTATTTAGATAATTATACAAAAAATACAAAAACGTATTTAAGGCAGCTAAATTGGCAGAAAATAATGAACATTAAATAATTAATACTAATAAAATGATTATGAAAAACACTAAAATTTTCATTTTTGGATTTATTTTGATCCTAATTTTTTGTAATATTAAGTCAAAAGCTAAATCAGAAAATCAACAAAAAACGAATTTTTTACCCGGTTATAAAATGGTTCACATCCTAAGAGATAACCAAAATCAAGAGTTAGGTAAAGTTTATGTCAACGAAATAAAAAAGGGAATTTTTAGGCATCTGAGAATTTTAAATCAAAAAACTGGAACTGATACTTTATACTATGTTGATAATTTAAAACTAAAAAATGACAAAGGAATCGACATTCAAGTTAGAAGTGATGAATTTTATGGCTACAAAATTATTTTTACGGATCCTAATTCTATTACATTAACAATTGTAAATAATAAAGGAGTTGGCATTTCAGATGATATAACTATTATTTGGAATAATGAAAGCAAACTATTTCAAGTTCTAAAAACTCCTTAACGCCCCCTGGCGGCGAGTATGCAGCGCTGGCCAAAAGAGGTGGTGTACTCGTGACTTAGATAATGTAGTATCCAAAAAACTTACGAAGTTTTAAAAACTTCGTAAGTTTCTATTATACAATTACTTAACCCCAGCTGCCGCAAGCGTCCCGCTTGTGGCCCGCATGCCAAGTAGCCCGCTTTCAAGTAGACCCCTCCGGCGCGAGGTACTGTCATCCAAAAAACTTACGAAGTTTTCAAAACTTCGTAAGTTTCTATTATACAACTACTTAACTACCGGCAAAATCAATTTCGACTGGTTATGATAAACATTTATTGTTTCTTTTAAAAAGTCATCATCCTTTGCATGATAAATATCAATAAACTGTTGTGGGTTACGGTCAACTAAGGGGAACCAGCTGCTTTGTACCTGTATCATAATGCGATGACCTTTTTTAAAGGTATGGGCAACATCGGGCATGGTATATTTTACCTGGGTTGGCTTGCCGGGTACGAAAGCTTCGGGGTTTGAATAGCTGTTACGGTACCGTCCGCGCATAATCTCAGCACGTACCAGCATCTGGTAGCCGCCCATTGGGTATTTTGAAACCGGGTCATTTTCAGCATCATCTTCGTAAATATTCACATCATTATAACCTGCATTATCCGGGAAAACATCTATCAGTTTAACTACAAAATCGGCATCGGTATTGGAGAGGCTCACCAGCAAATCAGCTACTACCGGACCTGCAAGGGCAACATCTTTTGTTAAAGTATCTGTTTGAAATACCAGCACATCCGTACGCCGGGCAGCAAAGCGCTGGTCGTCGGTCATATAGTTACGGCTGCGATTAAAGTGTACATCTTCCGTATAAGGAACTGGTTTTGCCGGATCGCTGATGTAAGTATCAAAAGATGTTTTATCTGTTTTTGGCGCATCAAATGATAACTTTCCTTTTTGAAGCAAATAAATATCAGTAGGTTGCATATCTGCAGGCGGCCATTGCTTTAACTGGTGCCATTTATTTTCACCTGTATAAAATATAGTAGCTTTACTTATACTGTCGATTGAACCAACCCCTCTCAGGTAATATTCAAAAAATGGTATTTCTATGTGGCTGGCATACCACTCACTGGTATTGCTGCCCCAATGAACATTGCCCAAATAGTTTCCATAATTATTGCGCCACTGCCCATGAAACCAGGGCCCCATTACCAGCCGGTTATTGGTTGCGGGGCTTTGCTTATCTATAGCTTTGTAAACGTTCCATGCGCCAAAGCAATCTTCCGCATCAAACAGGCCGCCTACCACCAGCATGGCAGGTTTAACGTCCTTAATGCCAACTCTTGCATTGCGGGCAGTCCACCACGCATCGCGGTTGGGGTGTACCATCATCTCATTCCAAAATTTAAGGCTGTCACCCATTAATTTAGTAAGGTTAGGCAATGCACCTTCACTTAAATAAAACTGGTAATTATCATGTACAGGAGGGTCGTAGGTTGGAGCGGCTACACTGGTTGGATGCGGGTGCGGCTGACCAAAACCAAATTCCTTGTAAAAAGAAAAAGCGTCCATCTGGAAAAAGGCGCCGTTATGATGAAAATCATCACCTACAAACCAATCAGTTACCGGCGCCTCCGGACTAACAGCTTTAAGAGCTGGATGACCGCTTAACGAAGCCATAGTAGAATAAAATCCGGGGTATGAAATACCAAACACACCAACCTTGCCACTGTTATTTTCAATGTTTTTCACAAGCCAGTCAATAGTATCGTAAGTATCACTGGCTTCATCAATATCCTTATTTGTTTTTTTGTTGAAGTTAAAAGGACGCACATCGGCGAATACCCCTTCGCTCATCCATCTGCCCCTCACATCGGCTATCACCATAATATAACCTTTACGGCAATATTTAATAAGGTGGTTTGCCCAGAAAGCACGGTATTTGTCTTTGCCATAAGGAGCGCATGAATAAGGTGAACGTTCCATTAATATGGGATGCTTTTCTGATTGGTCTTTTGGAAGGTAAACCGATACAAATAGCTTTACACCATCGCGCATGGATATGGTGACTTCTTTTTTTATATAGTTATTTACAAACCAGGTTGAGTCGGCACTTTGTGCGATTGATAAAAATGGAAAAAAAACAAAAACAAGAAGGTATATTTTTTTCATACATACATACATAAAAGTTAAGAAGTAAATATGCTGATTTTTTATACAGAAAGGAAATTTCCAGATAACAGAAATCTCGAATAAATGATTTTGATTATCGAACGCCGAAGTCGACTTCATTACCCATAGATCACCTATTAACCACGGATAATTTTTTAGCCTTATTTTTTGCTTGCAAAAGAGAGGGCGATCCAGCAAAGCGCAGATCGGGTGAGTAATTATACGAGTGGTATAACCAAATGCACTTGGACCAGCTATTCACCAATTACACCAAACAAATACTTTTTTAGAATAAGGCGTTTAAGTGCGGTTGTGTTTTTGATAATTATTCAATAATTATATAAGGAATATCGATAATTGTTGAAGCTTGCTCCATTGGAGCAAAATATCGGTAGTGAATAATAAAAAACAAAG
>JAQBOA010000091.1 GCA_028288305.1 Mucilaginibacter sp. | reverse complement strand
AGGACACCAAGAGCCAGATTTTCTGTTTTCAAACAAATAATCAGCGCACTTTATCCGTCATATCAAAATGATCAACCTCTTCGTAGCCGGTTGGCTGTTTATTAAATGCAGAATATAAAATATATTTATTGTTCTTTTCCAAACCGGGCATTAGCTTGGCCACAACGTTCCTGATCTGTAAATTTTCTTTTTTTACCTCAGTTGTGTCTTTCAGGGAAAAATGTGTCATATAATAAACCATTGGATAGGTTCCGTCGTCCATGTTTTTATTGTACACCCGCAATATCATTGGTCCGGTAGCTATTTGTTTAAGCACCAATGGATAGCTATACCTTATATTAACTTCCTGGTTTAACCTTGTATAAAAGCTTGAGGCATCAACTTGGTCGGGATATTGCCAATATGCGCCTGGCTCAAAGCATGTTACGGCCAATGAAACATTATTTAAAGCGGCTTGCAGTTGCTTGTTACCATATTGCTCTTTGGCCAGCGCAAATAGTTCAGGAGCTGTTTTTCCATTGATGGTGTAAGGCTCAAGGTTTAATTTAATAATTTTCCAGCCGTAATTAAACTTTGCATAGGCCAGGCTTATCATGTATTTGTTATTTGTTTTTTTAGGTATAAAATAGGCTAAATACATTTCTGTTGCTGCATAAGGATACAACAGATTGTAACGGTTTATATTTCCGTTTGTAGCGCGTACAGTATCCGTATCCTTGTATTTATGTACCACATAATATTCATCCAGCAAGTCATATGCGTTATCGTTAAGGCGATTGCTGATCAGCTCAACCGTTTTTTCGTTATTTTTCTCAATCATCTCTTTAGATAAAAGCGCTTTTAATCCTTTGGGATCGTTGGCTTTCAGGTATTTTAACGCCTCGGAGTTGAGCTGATGAAAATTTTCACGTTTTCCTGAACTGATCTGTTCATTTTTCCGGGTACCCGGAGTAACTACGCATGATTGTAACACAAAAAAAAGTACAAAAAACAGCGCTATTTTAAATTGTTTAAGGTGTAAGGTTTTCATATATCTAATGCCAATATAGACATAATTTGAAACACAGCATTCAGTTTTGGTAAAATTTAACTTAAATAATAACTGAATGCCACAGAAAGAAAATTAATCAATTTATCAGCAAATTGGCTTTTAATTAATAGACTTATTGCTTTACAGTGTTGCGGCTTATCATTATTAAACAGGAATTTAATTTCGGAACCTGGAACCCGTTTTGTTGCAAAGAATTTTATATTTGAAGGATCATTAACCTTAACCGGTATCCACATGAATAAATTACTTTTTTACTTCATCCTCTTTTTACCCTTTATTTCTGTAGCACAAAGCAATGACCTTTATTTTACCAAAGGTGTTGAATTGTACGGCAATAAGGACTATAATGGAGCCATTGAATACTTTAACAGGGAAATTGAGTTGAATCCTGGTAATATCGAAGCTTATAATTATAAAGGCATTATAAAAGCGCAGCAGGGTGATTATGCGGCTGCCATTGATATATTTACAAAAGAAATCACTATAAAACCTAACGCCGATATAGCTTACGCAAACCGGGCTTTTGCAAAACTTAATATAAATGATTTTAAAGGTGCCATTGCAGACTGTGACAAGGCCATTGCGTTAAATCCAAAAAGCAACCTGTCCTATAATAACCGTGGGAATGCAAAAAACAGGATTGGTGATTTTAACAGTGCAGTTGCAGATTTTAACAAAATACTTGACTTAGATCCCAATAATGCAGGCGCATACGTTAACAGGGGAAATTCAAAAAATGGAATGGAAGACTTTAAAGGTGGACTTGAAGACCTTAATAAAGCAATTGAATTGGATGCCAAGATACCAGAGGCGTATCTTGACCGTGGCATTGCTAAAAGCAAGCTTAAAGATAGTTACGGTGCAATTGATGATTTTGGAAAGGCAATAGCATTAAACCCTGACTTAGGTGCAGCATACCTGGGCAGAGGAATACAAAGATGTGAACTTAATAATTATAGTGATGCATTGACCGATTTTAACCAGGCTATAATTATCAACCATAAATATGCAGAAGCTTATGAATTAAGGGGTGAAGTAAATACTAAACTGGGAAATTATGGAGCTGCCGCAAACGACCTTTCGGAAGCCATAATATTAAGTCCAGGTAATGCTGTGGCGTATTATAACAGGGCCGTAGTAGAATCAAGGCTTGTGGATAATGATAGTGCGATAAAAGATTTTACAAAAGCGCTTAATCTAAAAAACGACTACGCAGAAGCTTATCACGACAGGGGAGTGACAAAGTTATCAATGAATAATTTCATCGGAGCGATTGATGATTTGAGTCGTGCAATTATATTAATGCCACAATCCGAATCGGCATATTTTAACAGGGCCGTAGCCAGAATACAATTACGTCAAAATACTGATGCGATGGCTGACCTGAATAAATCAATTTCAATAAATGCCGAATATAGTGGCGCTTATTTTTATCGAGGCATATTAAATATGGAAATAAATAATTTCAATGCTGCTATTCCCAATTTGGATAAAGCAATTGCCGGCAGTTTTAATCTGCCTTATGCTTATTATATGCGTGGTTATGCCTATGCCGGAATAAAAAACAATACAGTTGCACTTGCCGACCTGACAAAAGCTATTGAATTAAATCAATCAAATGCCGGTGCTTTTTTTGCCAGGGGTCAGGTATATTTTCATTTAAACAATAAAACAGCTGCCAAAGCTGACTGGACCAAAGCGGCAGCCCTTGGCGACAGGCAAGCGGCTTTTATGCTGAAATATCCTCCCACAAAACCTAAACCTAACGCCAGTAATTGGGTGGTTTGGAAAAAGTAGGGGCTGGGTCTATCGAAAGTTTTGACAACTTTTAAAAAGTTGTCAAAACTAATCTTCCCTTATCAATTGAGTACCTCGTTATCTGTGAGATACAGAAAATAAAATAAAGATTTATGCTTTCATCAATTAAATCCCTAATTATCTGTGAGCAGCAGAGAAAAGATTTACGAAGTTTTAAAAACTTCGTAAATCTAACCTTCTGAATCTTACACCGTCAACTTCTTATACTTTATCCTCTTTGGCGCAACGTCTCCCAATCGTTTTTTTCTATTTTCCTCATAATCAGAATAGTTGCCCTCAAAAAAATACACTTGCGAATTGCCTTCAAAGGCTAATATGTGGGTGCAAATCCTGTCTAAAAACCAACGGTCGTGGCTGATCACTACGGCGCAGCCGCCGAAGTTTTCCAGAGCTTCTTCAAGGGCGCGAAGAGTATTCACATCAATATCATTGGTAGGCTCATCCAGCAGCAGCACGTTTGAGCCTTTTTTTAGCGTGATTGATAAATGCACGCGGTTACGTTCTCCGCCTGATAAAACTCCAACCTTCTTTTGCTGATCTGCTCCGTTGAAATTGAATTTGGAAACATAAGCCCTTGAATTGATAGGTTTGTTGCCAACCAATATGGTTTCCTGACCGTTCGTGATGTTTTCCCAAACAGATTTGTTTGGATCAAGATCATCATGTAACTGGTCAACATAGCCTAAGGCTACAGTTTCACCTACACGGAAAGTACCTGCATCCGGCTTGTCTTGTCCGGTTATTAAGCGGAACAGCGTGGTTTTACCTGCGCCGTTAGGACCTATAATGCCAACGATGCCCGCTGGCGGTAAAGAAAAGCTCAGGTTATCAAACAATAATTTATCTCCATATGATTTGCTTACGCCATTGGCTTCAATCACAATATTACCCAAACGCGGTCCGGGGGGAATAAATAACTCCAGTTTTTCTTCCCTGTCTTTTGTTTCTTCAGATGCTAATTTGTCGTAGTTGGATAAACGGGCTTTCGATTTAGCATGACGGCCTTTTGGTCCCATGCGTACCCATTCCAACTCGCGTTCAAGGGTTTTCTGGCGTTTGCTTTCAGTTTTATCTTCCTGCGCAAGGCGTTTTGCCTTTTGGTCAAGCCATGATGAATAATTTCCCTTCCATGGGATGCCTTCACCCCTGTCCAGCTCTAAAATCCATCCGGCAACGTTATCCAAAAAGTAACGGTCGTGCGTCACGGCTATTACAGTACCTTTATATTGTTTAAGGTGCTGCTC
>JAQBOA010000074.1 GCA_028288305.1 Mucilaginibacter sp. | reverse complement strand
GCCGAAAAAAAAGGCATTGAAAAAGGCATTGAAAAAGGTATTGAAAAAAACAACAGAGAAACTGCATTAAAGATGAAAAAAAATGGTTTGGACATCAACCTAATCTCTAATATAACAGGACTTTCTATTGAAGAGATCGAGAAACTATAACAACCCCACCAACTCACTAAAAGTACTAATCGTAGCAATCTGCCCTTCTTCAACCTTACCAAAACCATAATCAGCAAAAATAAACGGGACGCCTGCTTTAGTGGCTGCATCATAATCACCCATGGTATCACCGACATAAACTGGAGCGGTGAGATTATAATCATTCACAATATCTTTTATGTTTTCTGATTTTGGATTGCCTTTGGTACCATAACATTGATGACCGATAAAATAATGCCCCATCTTACTTAGCTTTAAAAATACTTCAATATAACCGGTCTGGCAATTACTCACTATAAACAATTTGTATTTAGAGGCCAGGTAGCCTAAGGTTTCATCAAGCGAAGGATAAAGGTCCCCTCCTTTGGTATGTAATATTTCGAGTTCTACTTTAGCACAAATAGCCATTAAATCAGTCCGTTTTTCCGTATCAAGATAAGGGAATAATCTGTCAAAAATAACATTATAAGCCAAACCAGTTATTGAACGTACCTTTTCAACGGTCATTACCTCATCCACATAATTCACCTGTTCAATAGCTTGCTGCCACGCGAGTGCAACGTTATTACTGCTGTCCCAAAGAGTGCCATCAAGGTCGAAAATTATACTGTCGAATTTATTTTTCAAGGAAGTTGCCATATTTAAGGATATAGCCACAAAAGTAGGAGATTTAGTTTAAATGGTTATGTTTATCACTTCATTGTTTCAAATCCTATTGTCATCATTCCCTCACAAAGCCTTCACATCCGCTATCCATCTAATAAATTTTCTAATTTTACATATATAATATAATAATCAAAGGATACAATTGAATACCCGCCCGCCAAAAAATACCCGCACCGAACCCTTAACTTTAAAAGAACGCCTGGCTGCACTGAACAACCTGCCTGCTTTTTTTAAATTGGTTTGGCAAACCAGCCCCTGGTTAACCGTTGTTAACGCCTTGTTAAGGATAGCCCGCTCAGCTATGCCGGTTGCTTTGCTTTATGTTGGTAAACTTATTATCGACCAGGTAATTATACTAAACCGGATCCATTCGGTAGATATGCATCATTTATGGCAACTGGTAGGTATAGAATTTGGACTGGCTATACTTACTGATGGGCTTAGTCGGGCCATCACTTTAATGGATGCTTTGCTTGGCGATCTTTTCAGCAATCATACTTCAGTAAAAATAATGGCCCACGCTGCTACTCTGGATTTAGACCAGTTTGAAGATTCTGTTTTTTATGATAAACTGGAGCGTGCACGGCAGCAAACTGTTGGCCGTACCATGCTGCTTTCCCAAGTGATGAGCCAGGTACAGGATTTAATTACGATGGGCTTTCTTGCCGCCGGACTGATGACCTTTAATCCATGGCTTATTATTTTGCTGTTAATCGCTATTATACCCGCTTTTTTAGGAGAATCGTACTTTAACGATCAAAGCTATGCCCTTACACGGGGGCAAACTCCTGAACGCCGCGAACTGGATTATGTCCGTTACCTCGGCGCCAGTGATGAAACCGCCAAAGAGGTGAAAATATTCGATCTCTCAGGTTTTATTGTTGAACGCTTTAAGCAGCTTTCCACAAGCTTTTACCTCGCTAATAAACGCCTTTCTATAAAGCGTTCGGTTTGGGGTACTTTTTTTGCCATGCTGGGCAGTATTGGCTATTATGCAGCATATGCAGTAATCATTATCAGGGCAGTTGATGGCAGTGTTACTATTGGTGAATTAGCTTTTTTAGCTGGATCATTCCGACAATTACGCACTTTGCTCGAAGGAATTTTGAGCCGGTTCACTGCGGTTTCACAGGGAGCTATTTATTTGCGCGATTTTTTTGAGTTTTTTGATATCGAGCCTAAAATTAAACTTGCAGAACATCCCCTGCCCTTTCCAAAATCTATTCAGCAAGGTTTTACATTTGAGGATGTTGGGTTCCGCTATTCAAATTCCGACCGCTGGGCCAACCGTCACTTAAGTTTCACCCTGCACCCCGGAGAAAAACTGGCATTAGTAGGCGAAAATGGTGCCGGTAAAACAACACTTGTAAAACTACTTGCCCGTCTTTATGATCCTACTGAAGGCAGGATTTTATTAGATGGAATTGATTTGCGTGAATATGACCTGGGCGATTTGCGTTTTAACGTGGGCATCATTTTCCAGGATTATTTACGCTACCAAATGACCTTCGCACAAAATATAGCGGTAGGTAACATTAGTCAGCAATTTAACCGCCCTTTGATAGAAGCATCAGCTAAACAAAGTCTCGCGGATACGCTGGCAGCCAAACTTCCAGACGCTTATGACCAGCAATTAGGTAAACGTTTTGCCGATGGCGTTGAACTATCGGGCGGGGAATGGCAAAAGGTAGCCCTTGCCCGCGCTTACATGCGCGACGCTCAATTACTTATACTGGACGAGCCAACCTCTGCACTTGATGCCAGGGCAGAATATATGGTTTTTGAACGCTTTGCTGAACTAACCAAAGGTAAAACGGCTGTTCTCATCTCGCACCGTTTCAGTACCGTACGTATGGCCGATAGAATTTTAGTACTCGAGAAAGGTGAACTTATAGAAATTGGCAGCCACGAGGAACTTCTGGTAAAAAGCGGGCGCTATGCAGAATTGTTTGACTTGCAGGCGATGGGTTACAGATAGGTTCATGATTAATAGCTCATTGTTCATAGCAGGAAAGATGAAGCTCATATGAACAATGAACTATCAACTATGAACTTCCGAAAAACTACGTAAAATTACGTATCAAAATACCGTATAATCACTAATTACAGTTAATCGATCAGTATTTATCTTTGAAATAATATTTATTAATTCAATTTTTTGTTTAGGGGTGCAAAAAGTTTTTTAATAAATAAGCAATTTAGTTAGTTAGTTTTGTAGCAAACAGTTGTTGCGCGATGCAAACAACTGTTTGCTTTTTTACGACTTTTTAGTGCCTTAAAAAGCGTAACACAAAATTAATACCCTTTAAAGCTTTAAGCGCATGTGTTGGAATTAATCTGTTAAGAACTTTATACTTTCTTATAATTATAATGCCTGGTTTTAGATTAAAAAACACCTCGGATGCATAATTAAAAATATCTGATAATTTTTTATCACCTAAGCATTCTTTAAAAGCAAGTGCCCGGTTTAAATTTTTTATCTTATATATCTTGATTAATTTTTCGTCAAAGTTGTTTTTTTGTAAATAATCAAGAATCGTAGCTGCAGATTGAGCTAACCGATGTTCTTTAATTATCCTTTTTTCATTTGTCAAAACCCATGACCTTGAATAATTTGCGTCATGATTTCTATAAATAGATAGCGGCTCTTCCATAAAATAGCTTTTACCATAAGGTAAAACAGCAAGAATTAAAAACTCGTCTGTATACATATCTACACCAGCCGGAATATCAATTTTTTTTAATACAGAAGCTCTTGCAGTGTAGGTTGATCCTCCGCCATACAAGATATTATTAGTATAAAAATAATTTAAAAGCCAATTACCATCTAATGGCCGGCCTAAAATTAAGGCAGGCAATTTTTCATATCGGGTTAAAACTTTCCTTTCATCATTAAAAGCATAAGTCGGTGTTGCCACATGTACAATATCATTATCAGATTCAAAAACGTTTACTGTTTTACTTATTTTATCATTAAAAAAATAATCATCAGCATCCAGATTAAAAATATATTTACCTGAACATTTTTGAATACCTAAATTGGTTGCGCTTGCTTTACCTTTATTTTGCTGATAATAATAGCTTATTTTTCCGTTATTGATAAGCGCACTTAGTACTTCTTTAGTACTATCAGTAGAGCCGTCGTCTACAATAATTATTTCAATTTTGCGGGTAGGATATGTTTGATTGAAGATACTGTTTATCGCCTCTAAAATAAATTGGGCATAATTGTATGTTGGAATTATAACAGTAACTAATGGGTAATCCATATTTCAGGTTATTATTTCTTTGCAAACTGGAAATAGCGTTTAATATCAACTGCATTGAATTATAAGCAATATAATTATTAAACCTAAAAGCACAAATTATACTTCGGAAATAAAATCTGTTATTATAAAAAATATTATTTTCATAATATCTGCAGAAAAGACACAATACGAAAATTAAAAAAAGCAGGGAAGAATTTCTTTTTTTTGCAAATCCCTGCTGAAATAATTAGCGTAAGGTAAACAAACATATAACCATTAATGGAAGAGCTATCATAAGAAATACTCTTGCCATTTGTTTACTGTTTGCATTTCCATCAACAAACACTTTGTAAAAGTCGGTTTTGATGGTGTTTAATTTGTGATCCATTTTCGGTTGTTTTAATTTATCAAATAATTTATTAATATATAATTTATCAAATATGTCATGTATTACGATAATTAAATTCATAAGGTTACATATCTGAAAGAAAATTTATATTAAATTAAAAAAATTATAAAAATGAAGTAAAATCCATGAATTTCTATTGTCAAATTCTGGCTTTATTGTGAACAAACCTGTTTAGGAGTAAATTTATTTCGAGAATATTAAATGGGCTCAGGAAATATTAAATAATTGATCAGCAGCTACGTTTCTGCAAGCCATAAGGCATTCCTTACGTATATCTTCTGGAAGTTCCTCTTCATTCCTGAATTTAAACACAGCTATTCCGCCTTCAAAATGATAATGAATATGGTATTGAAGCCTGTCGTGTTTAGCAAGTCTATTTTTTGAGTGCCTGCGGTTAAACCAACCTGAATACATTTGTTCTATTTCGAGCAGGCGGTTATTAAATTTTTCAATAATTTCTATACAGTCTCTAGCCTCGTCACCAATATATAGTATATTATTAAAAGGCATCCAATTCGAACCAGGCATACTTTGCATCATCAATTTAGTAATATTAATTACAAGTTATTAATGCAAGATGAATTTATAATGAAAAGGTAAATAATGTGGATAATTTTACAATGATTTTTCTTCTGAGTTATCCCTGCTCAATTCAGGATGGTAATGCAAACCCGGGGTGAGCCAATACAATAATATAACCCTGGAATACCTGAAGTTAAATGGTGAAAGAATAATACCTGCTGATATGATGATAGTTACATATACCCAGGGGTTATTACTGCCTGTTAAAACATGAATGGCAATAGCTAATGTTACCATTTCGGCCACAAACATGGCATAGCTTATTAACATGGATACATAAAAATAGCCGGGCTCACGCTCAAAGGTAAAGCCGCAATGCGGACAGGTTTTGTTCATTACCTGTGATTTAAAACTATATAAAGGCGATGCAAACATGTTCCCTCTTCTACAACGGGGGCATTTGGCATGCATTATAGCAGGCCACATTGGAAAAGGATTCTCCTGGTTATTCATTGTACAAATTAACGTTGAACATATGAAATTCTATATTTATTTTAATAAAATAAATATAGCTATTTATATGTTGTTAAAACCTCAAATAGATCCGTTTGCCGGAAAAGCTAAATTTGAATAGCCAGATACAGGGATTTGATTAAAATCAATAGATGTGGGTGTAATGGTATTATGAAGGTTCCAGTCATCAATATCAATCAACCCAGGCATAGTTTGGTAATGACTATCATCCTGTGAGCATTTAACAACATACCCAATATCTTCAACCTTCGCAATTACCGGACGTGAGCCGCATTCTTTGCACAGCTTACAGTAAATTGACTTTGGAATATTAACATAACCCCTCATACAACTTTAATACGATCCAATTCACCAAGAAGTTACTAAAATTTAAACTATTAGGACAAAATTAATTTATTTTTTAGTTATCAGCTAATAAAATTTACTTTTCGTTTGGCGGAGTAATCGCTCTTTTATCTTAATATTGTAACCGGGCCGGTTAATTTATTTTTGCCATTTTTTAAGTCTATAATATAAAAATATGTACCTACCGGCAAGACTTTGCCATTATATGTACCATCCCAGCTTTTTGGGTACCCTATTGAATTGTAAATTAAAGTTCCGTAACGGTTAAAAACAGTTACATTACAATATGGATAACTTTGCAGCGAAGAAATATCCCATAAATCATTAATTCCATCACCATTAGGAGTAAAAGTGTTGGGAATAACAACTAAACAGGCACTTACAGGGCTTAAATTGATTTTAATTGCATTGGACTGTAAGTTTGAATTGATCAAACACTTAGCTGAACTGCTTAAACTACAGGTAACTATATCACCATCTGCAAGCGTATTGCTGGTAAATACAGGGTTGTTATTACCGGCATTTAATTCGTTTATCTGCCATTGATAAGCAGGATTACTGCCACCATTAGCAGATATAGCCGTAAATGTAACTTCGGTGCCTGCACAAATAGGGCTGGTTGCCGATGAGGTTATCTTAACAGAAGCGGTTACAGGTGGATTAATTGTAATTGTAGCAGTATTTGAAATCGCTAAATTATTTGTCGTACAAATTGCATCGCTGTTAAGGATACAGGTTATTTGATCATTATTATTTAAATAACTCGTAGTAAACTGAGGTCCATTAGCACCACTGCTTTGACCATTAACCTGCCACACATAAGTTGGATTATTACCACCATTTGTAATAGAAGCAGTGAAAGTGACCACATTACTCTGACAGGTATCAACAGATGAAGGAGATATATTTACTGTTGGTGTTAATGCAGCAATAACCGTTAATGTTTGTGTTGCAGATGAAGAGCCGTTTGATGCTGTGATAACTGATGTACCAGCGTCGATAATATGTATTTTTCCGGCTACAATAGTTGCAACGGCGGTATTAGCGCTGGTGTAATTAATTGTGCTATTACCTGTAGCGCCGGGATCGAAATCAGCATCACAAACAGTTTTTGCAGATATTGGACTTAAAGCTACATTTTGTACGTTCGTCACAGTAATATTTACAGTTGTTGTACTGCTGCCACCTGCATTATAAGCCGTTATGGTATAAACTGTGGCTGGCAAAACAGCTGTTGGCGTGCCGCTTATTATTCCCGTTGTAGGATCAAAAGTTAAGCCTGATGGTAAAGGTTTATCTATTGTGTAGCCGGTTAATGATATTTCCCTAAAACAATTATTTTGATTGTCAGCAATATAAATATTTCCTAAATTATCAGTCGCTATTCCGTACGGATAGGAAAAGCTTGCATTAATACCTATTCCATTTACAAAACCCATTGTACCATTACCAGCAATTGTGGTAACCAAACCAGCTGGGGTAATTTTTCGTATCAATTGATTAAAAGCATCACCGACATAAAGATTATTGGCTGCGTCTAAAGCAATAGAAACAGGTAAGTTGAAAGTCGCTAAATTACCTAATCCATCAGCTGATCCTTTAATACCATTACCAGCTATTGTACTAACTGTACCTGACGGAGTAATTTTCCTAATCTCATTATTATCCTCGTCAGTAGCATATATATTTCCGGCAGCATCGATTGCAAGGCTAGTTAATTGACTAAAAGAAGCTTGAGTACTTATTCCATCAATGGAACCAGGGTTACCATTTCCAGCAAAAGTACTCACAACCCCACTTGGGGTAATTTTTCTTATGCACCAGTTGAACTGATCTGCGACAAATACATTACCATAGGTATCTACTGCAATACCATCTGGATAATTAAAAGTAGCCGACGCCCCTATCCCATTTGAAAACCCCTTTGTACCATTGCCTGCTAATGTACTTACTACTCCAGAAGGTGTTATTTTCCGGATAGCATGATTATTGTTGTCGGCGACATATACATTTCCCGATTTATCAACAGTTAACGATGATGGATATCCAAAGCTTGCCGCTGATCCTATTCCATCGGCAAAACCCAATATACCACTACCGGCAAACGGCACTACTATGCCGGCAGGTGTAACTTTTCTTATTGTATTATTATCGTCAATGACATATATATTTCCGTTCAAATCAACTGCTGCATCCCGCGGTTGATTAAAAGTAGCGATTAATACGGGTCCGTTCGCCGATCCTATTTTTCCTGTACCAGCAAAAGTACTTACCTGTCCATACGCATTAGTAGGTACCACCCCGCCTGTATTAGTTGGTTTTAATGGCGTTATCGCTGTGTTTATAGTATAAATTTGGGGTGTTTGGTATGAAATATTTGGCACTTGGGCAAAAACGGCATACGTCTTACAGAAAAATAAAAGAAAGAAACAAAGAAAAACTACTGCTTTATTGCGGGTCATACTTTCCAATTATTTAAAAATACCGCAACAAAGGTTTAGCATATCTTTTGGGATAAGGTCTAATTTATTGTAAAAATTCGATAAAAAAATAATTATGACATCTTATATCGATACAGGTACTAAATTATGATTTTTTGAGTAACGATGAAAATACTTAATTGATCTAACATTTTACTGTTTTGATTATCTATCAAAATAATATTTAAGATCAACAAAAAGTCTCCTTCATTTCGGAGACTTTTGACAGTATATCTATCACAATCCAAAAGCTGCGCTTATGAATGCAGATTAACTGTCAAGTTATTTTTTTGTAACCAAAACCCAATCAACCAGCACTTTAGCATTACCTGCTTTTATAAGATCGACTGAAGATTGCGACAACCCATAGTAAGGCTCTTTCACTTTGTTTACCCCAGCTGGATAACCACCGCCCAATGCAAAGTTTAATATTATGAATTTTGCGTTATCGAATGCCCATCGGCCATAATGTTCTACCATGGCACGGGTTACGGTATAGGTAATCTTACCATCCAACTTAAAAACAATGTTATCAGCACTCCAATCTACCGAGTAAATGTGCCACTGTGTAACATCAGTTCCCTGGGGAAAGAAGGCCCTGTAAGTCAACGGCGTATTACCAAAATAATTGGGGCCATGCAAGGCGTTACTAATCCAACTAGGATCACCAACAGTTTCCATTATGTCAATTTCTCCGCAATCAGGCCATTTTCCATTGCCTAATGCCCAAAATGCTGGCCAAAAGCCTGCACCACCCGTCATTTTCATACGTGCAGAAGCAGAGCCATAAGTAAACTCCATTTTGTGTTGGGTGTTTATCCTTCCTGATATAAAATCATATTTCTTATTTTCCTTACTGGTAAAACCCGGCTTATAAACCGCTTTAATCAGTAATGCGCCATTCTTAGCGCCTTCAGCGGCAGTGCCATGTACCAGGGAAAGCGTAGCAGATGAATCTACATAAGCCTGCTGTTCATTGTTAACGGTATTACCTGTTATCTCTACATTCCATTTAGTACGATCAAGCCTTGGTTCATTAAAATCTTCGAAGAAAACAGTGTCGGTTTTTGGTTGGGTTTGCTGGGCCTTTGCAAAAGTTATTATTGAAAGTGAAAGCACGGCCATAGCAGTAAGCCTTAAAATTTTCATATTGTTTATAATTGATGGCGTAAAAATAATCTTTGTATCATCACATTCATAAATAACATCTATATAATATAATTTCGTTACACTCTGATTTTTTCACCTTTCCTACATAAACGATAAAGAATTCCCGCAAGGTACATGCGTTGATTTAACGCCCGGAACTTTTTCCTTCAGCCAGTTCAGCATAAATTCCGATCCGGGTTCTTCGCTGGCGATATGGCCTAGTACTATAAGTGATAAATTATCCCCCTTAGCCAGTGCGTCGCGTACATATTCGGCAGTCTCCCACTCCTGTATTTCTCCACATATCAATACATCGGGTTTTACTTTTTCTATGGATTCTATCTGCCGCTGACCGCCTGCAGCTCCCGGCATTAACAGCACACGCCTACATGATTGCGAAGGATTACCAATATATCTTACTTTTTCAATATTTAACCTTGCTTTGGCATGTGCAATCAAAGCTTTTAAGGTTACAGGAGGCAATGTAATAATGTTGAGCATATTTGGATCGGCATATTTTTGCCATTCTAATTGCGCAAGTACGCCTTTAGTAACACCATCTGGGACAAGATGATGTATATAGTCATGATTTCGCCATACAGCTATGTTATGCTGCTTTAACAGGTCGGCCTTGTAGCGATAAACCTCATCATCTTTGAGCCATAAGGTATCATCAGTATGGTTATAAAAAGTAGGCTCATGAGCGATGATAAAATTGGCCTTCATGTCAATTGCCTTTCTTATCACAGCGATGGTAGCAAACATGGTGGTTATTATACCTGTTACCTTCATGTTTGGACTGCCGGCCTTTAAAGTATCAACCGTATTGGTTAAAACTCCGCCGGGAACATCTTTGATAAACAGGTCCATGATTTGTTTAACCGTATAATCTTCATCGGTTTTAATAAAGCTTTCTGCCCTGCTTAACAAGGGTGAAGATAACACGATACCGGCTCCAACAGCTGCTGAAACATTATAAATGAATTTTCTACGGGTAAAGCCGGAATAACCATCGGCCGGTTTTTTTACAGGTATCATATTGATTGAGATTAGATTTTTAATTGGATAATGCTTAATTAAATGTAATCAATTTATTTTTTGATGTGAGATTTGTTATAAGCGCTTCTGTATAAGTTTCTTCAACTTTGAATGTTGCGGTAATTTATAACCGTTAAATGATTCAATTTGATCGGCAGATGTGAGATTTGCCTTGCCCGGATTTTTAAACTGTGGTCTTTCATTTAATCCCGTTATCCGCCCGCTCTTTTGCTCTTTGCCGGTTTTTATGGCCCATGTTTTAAATTTCTTTATCCCCCAGGCATTAAAACCGCTCTTTAAACTCCACCAATCATTTCCCGCAAATATGCAATTTCCTAAAATATCGCGACCTTTAATGAGCGAGTCTTTTCCAATAAAAATGTTGTTACAAAATTTAAATTCTTTATTTTCACTTTTATCCTCAAAACTAATCGCAGCCACTTTTGAATTATAAATTATATTACCATAAACTTTACAATTATAAAATTGGTTTGGATCCTCGGTACCGTTCCAAACATAAATACCAGCTTGTGAACCTGAAACTGTACCGTCGTTTTCGCCGATATTATATCTAATGATATTATTATACCACGGACTTGCGCCCAAATACTGAAAAATACAATAGCCGCTTCCCTGGTTTTCGTACGAAAAACAATATTGTATAATTGAATTTGTTACGCCTCCGTCTAAGTCAAACCCTCCTCCGTCTGCCCCGCCTTTTGAAGTTTTATTACGGTAAGACAAACAATGCTGAATAGTAACGCTATCTGCTTCATAACACCATATCCCAACAGGTCCATTTCCAATTCGTGGCATATCCCAGCCATTATTTGTGGCTGTGCAATGGTCAATAATCACATTAGTACAGTGCCCCGCAACAATGCCGTTGCCGCTGTGGTTATCCAGTTTGGTTGGATCCCCGGGATTATTTTCGGCCCGGCAATTTATAATATGAATGTTTCTTGAATCCTTTTTACTGTTTGTTCCATCAACAGCAATTCCCGCGGAACCATTATCATGCACAAATACATTATTGCAATTTATAAAAGATGATGAGTCTATCAATAAACCACATTTTTGAAAACCACTAATATCCAAACTGTCAATATCTATATTTTCACTATTTACGACGGCTAATCCGTTTTCCCTGTTACCGTTTTTGCGCCCTAAACCTGTAAGCTTTAAATTTTTTATCATGATATAACGCACCATATACAAATGGATGGCCGAAACACTGTCAGCATTGATAACAGCCTTACCTTTCCCATAAGATGAAATAATTATTGGATGATTTATATTACCTATACTTGCCAAACCAATATTGATTGTTCCGTTAAATACTTCACCAGCTTTAAAATAAAGTGCATCACCAGGTTTTAAATTAAGGCTGTTAACTTTTGCAATGGTTTTAATGGGCGCGGTTATAGTTCCGGGATTGTCATCATTGCCTGACTGACTAATATAATAAGCATTATTTAATTGAATCTTTTGTTTTGCAACTACCTGAAGGAAAATAAAAAATGCAGTAAAGAAAATAATGCAGCAGATAAACAAGTATTTTTTGAATCTCATTTATAATTGGTTTGAAAGAGGAAATTTTGTGAAAATATACGACAATTAAAAATCAGATTCTAAACCCAAGATTTACGAAATTTTAAAAACTTAGTAAATCTTGGATTAAATTCCCGTTTTTATTGGCTTAAAGGCGTATTGCTGTACAAATGATATTCGCCTGGTGCAAGGGTAACATTGTAAGGCAGTGAAGTTATACTGATGCTTGTACCGGTTATATTATCATACCATGTACCGGTTGATGGAAAACTTATAACTGCAGGTTGAGGGATCACATCAAAATTACCAATCACTTCCACGTTGTTTGTTGGATCAAGCAGCTGGATAAATTTAATTGATCCAGAAAGGTTATAGTTAAATTTAGTCGAAGCAAAAACCGGGTTTTTTATCTTCATTTTTATCATTTGAGAATAAACCTGGTATAAATGGCGTCGGTATGGATCAGACATATAATTCCAAAGCGGCGGTTTATCTCCTAAACGCCCACCTGTTGATGCATCATTGATACTAATATCGTATCCCCGCTCACCAAACTGCCATAACATTTTTGGACCTGGAGATGAAAACATAAAAACAGCTCCCATTTCATCACGCTGTAGTCCTGTTGGAATATTTTTGGTACTATAATTTCCGGAGCTATTTCCATATGCTTCATTTTTAAACTGAAGCCGTTCTTCATCATGGCTTTCAAAATAAGCCACCAAATTATAAGGTGCTGTAAAACCATAAGCATCATAAAATAAACCAGTGAGATCCCACGATGGGTTAGTAGCATAACCCATAGTAGCCTGCTCACCAGCCGAGCTTAGGTTGGTCCACATCATCATGCCCTGGTTAGCTAATATCGATTCTTCCTGGTTAACAGCGAAATACTCCAATATCACATAAAAATTAGGGTTTAGGCTTTTCATGAAGGTGTTATAATTTTTCCAGATATTTACCCTGGTTGGGTCATATGCGGCCCAGGCACTTTCACTATTACCCGAATTGGTTTGAGTAAACCCTTTTGCCTGATCAAATCTAAAACCATCAATCTTATACTCCTGCATCCAATATTGGATAACGTTTTTGGTAAAATACTGTGTTGCTGCGCTTTCGTGGTTTAACTGGAAACCTACTGCATCAGGGTGCATATTGGTTTGATCAAACCAGGGGCTATTTGCTGCCGGGGCGTTGGTTGCTGCATTCCAGTACATCTGTACCATTGGCGATGATCCAAACTGGTCTTCCAGCACTATGTCCTGTATCACCGCTATCCCTTTAGCGTGGCAGGCATCAATAAAGGCCTTATATGCATTTGGAGTGCCGTAATACTTATCAAGCGCAAACATAAAATTTGAATTATAACCCCATGAATCGTTGCCTTCAAACTCATTTACAGGCATCAGTTCGATGGCATTTATACCCAGATTTGACAGGTAACTAATGGTATCTGTAAGGGTTTGATAGCTGTGTGTGGCTACAAAATCACGTACCAGCAGCTCATAAATAACCAGGTTTTTAGGGGAAGGTGGAGCAAAGTTGGTAGTTTGCCAGGTATAAGCCGGTGCACTGTACTGTATATCACTTACAATACCTGGACCTTTACCATTTGGATATGCTTTTATATTTGGATATACAGATGCACTAATATATTTATCGTTAGCAGAATCGAGTATTTTGTGACTATAAGGGTCTGCAACTTTTATCTTACCATCAATAAGATATTCATAGGCATACTCTGCAGAAGGATCAAGGTTATCAACCTGTATCCACCAGCGCGTACCATCAACAGAGTTGATCATGGTATACTTTGAGCTGGCAGTCCAGTTGTTAAAATCACCTAACAAGGTTACTGATTTTTTATTTGGGGCATATAAATTAAATATAGCCGATGCTCCGTTATTAATAAAGGTAACCCCATCTCCGGCTCCCGCAGGTGCATCTTTTCCATTTGGATTTCCGGGAACGTTCCCGGAATTGTTTGCAGCAGAAGGGGTTTTCTTGCAGGCGGTAACACTTATCAATAAAATACCAATAAGTAATAAGTACAAATTCTTAATGTTCATTTTATATCCTATAATTGGTTTATACTTTAACTGGATTTTTATTTTCAGTTGGCACAAAAAATAAATTCAGACGATAGTACTTTAAATCCAGAGATTCCAGATTATAAATGTATTAATTAATATTTTAAATTTAATGGCCTTAATCGGAATTGATTTATTTAATAAATTTTTTCACCATTTTAACCAACTCATCCATATCAAAAGGCTTCTTTAGATAGGCATCTGCAAGCCCCGCTTCGGCAATTTCTTTTATATTGCTTACAGCCGAAATAATTATTATGGGAATATGTTTCGTTGCCGGATTGGATTTTAATTCCTTGCTTAACTGTTGTCCGTTTGCATCACTTTTCCATTCGGTTAGCCAGTTATCCATTAGTATTATATCGGGATTTAAGTCATTAATAGATTTAAGAATTTTGGAATCACCGGAAGACACCACTTCATACTTTTCTTCTTCTAAAATATAAACAATAGTATCCCGGATGTCTTTATCATCCTCAATTATCAATATTTTTTGGGCCATAACCTTTTAAAGCTGATATATCAACATAACGTCTAAAAGTACTCATTTTGTTTTATGTATACTTTTTTTTTACCGTTAAATAAATATTTACTTAAAACTTTTATGAGTAAAATAATTATTAATTGTTTGCTAAGATATAGGCAAATGATAACAAATACGACAGCGTGGTTCATAACTCTCCTTTTCGCCTAACAATATTTGACTGTCATCCGGAACCAACCTATACGAATATAAGGCAGGGTTTCCACATATAACACAAACCGCATGCAGTTTAGTTACCGATTCAGCAATAGCCATAATTGCCGGTAAAGGCCCAAATGGCCTTCCCATAAAGTCCATATCCAATCCTGCAACAATTACGCGTACTCCTTTATTAGCCAAAATATTGCAAACGTTCGGCAATTCATCATCAAAAAATTGGGCTTCGTCAATACCAATCACATGCACATCACTTCCTAATAATAAAATAGAGGATGCGTTTTCTACCGGTGTTGAAGAAATAGAGTTTGAGTTATGGGATACCAGTGCATTCTCCATAAAACGGGTGTCCGTTTTAGGACTAAATATCTCAACCTTTAACTTCGCTATTCTGGCACGGTTTAACCTTCTTATTAATTCCTCAGTTTTGCCGGAAAACATGGAGCCGCAAACTACTTCGATGCTTCCACCAAACTCACTTCTTCGCTTAAAAATATCTTCGTTGAACGTCATTAGTCATTAGTCATTGGTTTAATACTTCGTTATCCAATTGATACTTTCGACAAAATGACATCAACCATCCAAAAAATGACTAATGACTAATGACTAATGGCCAATGACTAACTCCAAATATCAGAATTAAATCTTATTTTTGATTAGCATTTGTAAAACCAGACATGAAGCAGAAGGATGTATTTAACAAAATAGGTGAAATTATACAGGAGCTAACTGACCAATATGATTTTCTTCAAATGTCAAAAGATAATTTGAATGATTTGGAACTTGAACTTTTTGTTGCCAATGCCCATTTTTTAACAGATCATATTGGAATATTGCGTAAACTCAATTCGCAAAAAAACATTTCGCAAAAACCTCTTGAAAATCCCGAAGTAACAAATGAAAAAAAATACTTTGAACCTGTGGTTCAGCAAATGAAATATGCTGCGGGAACTACCAAATTACATACCTTAAGTACTCCGGTAAAACAAGCTGAATTGGAACCCGGTAAAAGTATGCAAGAAGAACATTCTGATCATAAAATTGACATCGGATCTGAAATCCCATCGGATACTTATGCTGTGCTTCGGGAAGAGCCTGAAACCATCAGGCATGAATTGATTTTAGATGAATCTGACTACCAGGACGATGAAAATGAACTTAGTGGAGACGTAATTGAAAAAGATACGGAAACCAAAGTTGGAGAGAGGCCGACAACCGGTTTACCTATTTCGGAATATATAAACACAAAGGTCAGCAAACAGATGGCTGAAACTATAAATAAAGTAACTCCGGAAGAAGTGATTACCATTAATCAGAAAATCTCTTCGCAATTAGGTGAAAAGGCTATCGGGCAAACTGAACAATCCGGGTTAAAACCCATCAGCGATATAAAACTTGCTATTACTTTAAATGATAAACTACTTTTTGTAAAAGATCTTTTTAACGGATATAATCTTGCTTACAGTGAGGCTATTGAAATACTTAACCGCTTTAATACTTTTGAAGAAGCTACGCGTTTTTTGAATGCAAACTATGTGACAAAAAACGATTGGAAAAGCAAACCGGCAACTACAGAAAAGCTTTATGAAATTTTGAAACGCCGATATACCTAAAAATCAGTTTGCAGTTACCAATTTGCAGTGGGCAGTTAAAAAAATGCAAAATGTTAACCAGTGGCTGAATGAATATTAGTATTATGAATTTGGCGGCAGGCAGTTAAAAAACTGCAAACTGAAAACTGCAAACTTCTAAACAATTCCCATTCTATTAGAATCAAGCTTTAAGAGTACAAAGAGGAATATAGTGAAACTTAACAGGGACGATCCTCCGTAACTTATAAAAGGGAGCGGAATACCTATAACTGGGGCTAGTCCAATTGCTGTAGCAATATTTATAGCCACGTGGAAAAATATGACCGAGGCCACACCATAACCATAAATTCTTGTAAATGGCGATCGTTGCCTTTCGGCGATAAAAATTATTCGCAATACTAAAAATAAATATAAACCTAAAACCACCATCGAGCCTGCAAAGCCCCACTCTTCACCGATTGTACAAAAAATAAAATCAGTACTCTGGGCTGGCACAAAAGAATATTTAGTTTGAGTGCCATGCAAATACCCTTTACCCCAAAATTTACCCGAACCTATGGCAATTTTTGATTGATTAACGTTATAGCCCTTTCCTCTTAAATCACTGGTAATGCCTAAAACAATATCTATACGTACTTTTTGATGGGGTTGTAAAACATGATTATAAATAAACTTTACACTAAAAATAAATGCAATACAAATAGCCAAACCTGTAAGCATTGTAACTACTAACCTTCTGTTTTTTCTGAACAGTATTATGATTAGTAGGGCGATAGTACTAATTACAGCGATAACGTAGAAGTGATTATACAAAATTGACGCTAAGAAAAGTGCTATAAATAATGCACTTACAATTAAGGTATAAGGAGAAAGACCTTCACGGTACAGTACAAAAATAAGTGAGTAAAAAACCAGAGTTGAACCCATATCTGGCTGTAATAAGATAAGCACCATAGGAAAACCTATTATTGCCGCTGCTATTAAAAATGACCGGAACTCGGTTACCTTCACACTTGGTCCGCTTAGATACCTGGCTAAAAGCAAACAGGTGGCAAATTTTGCAAATTCAGAAGGTTGTAACCTGAATCCGCCCCCCAAAGATATCCATGCCTGATTACCGCCCACATTACGACCGATAACCAATACTAACATCAATAAAAATACAGATACCCCATAAAAAGTCGGGGCTAAAGCTGTAATAAGCCGGCTTTCAAGCAATAAGATCACGATACCAACTACTAAAGCAACAATCATAAACATAAATTGCTTACCATAATTGGTTTCAAAATCTATAATGCTTGGATGTCTTTCGTCATAAACAGCCGCATGAATATTAAACCAGCCAATAATACACAGCGCCAGGTAAATAAATACGGTTACCCAATCAACATTAAAAAAGAAACTACGCTGATTATTCATCTTTTTTACGAATAGTATGAGTTGCTAAAAAACTGGTCGTTGTATCCTTTTTGCTCTTTTTTGATGCACTTTTTAACCCTTTTTGTTTAAGGAGCAGCGAATCCTGCTTTAGCTTTTTAAGGCTGTCAGCAGGCGATAATTTGCCTTTGTACTTGGAAATATCAGGAAGCTTGTTTGCGTTCATGAAATACTCAGGCGTAATTCCAGATTCACGCGTCGAGATACTACCCTTTAAATATTTTTCAACTATGAAACTGGCTATTGGCGCAGCCCAGTGTGCACCCTCTCCAGAATTTTCAACTACAACCGCAATAGCTATTTTTGGATTATCACGTGGGGCAAAGGCAACAAATACTGAATGAGAATCTCCATGAGGATTTTGTGCTGTTCCTGTTTTTCCGCACATAACAATGCCGGGAATTCTTGACCTTATGGCTGTACCATCCTCAACCACAGCCTGCATTCCGTTTATTACCGGTTCAAAGTACTGCGAATCTATCCCAACATAATTTCTTTCTGTATATTCTTTTCTGATAATATTTTGTGTACCTATAGCTTTAATTAAATGCGGTTTATAATAATAACCGCGATTGGCTATGGTGCATTCAAGGTTGGCCATTTGTAATGGTGTTGCTAACAGCTCACCCTGGCCAATAGCAAGAGAAATAATGGTACTTGAACGCCACCTGCCCTGTTTATAAATATTATCATAATGTAAAGGGGTAGGTACATTACCCCTGCCTTCGCCAGACATATCTAAGCCAAGTTTTGTGCCTAATCCAAATTTATTTACATTGGCCCGCCAGTTGGTAAAGGTGGCTTCCGTTTGTTTTGCCCCATCACGATCAAGTATCTTTTGAAAAACCATGGAAAAATACCCATTACATGATTTTGCAACTGCAATGCTTAAATTTACAAGGCCATGTGCTTCTAAATTATTACACGGTATTTTTCGGTTACCCGCCCAATAATAACCAGGACAATAATAAGTAGTAGAAGGTGTTATAACTCCCTCCTGCAAAGCAATAAGCGCACTTAAAGGCTTAAATGAGGAGCCTGGTGGGTACCTTGCCTGTATAGGTCTGATGAGAAAGGGATCATAGGGGTTTTGATATAAATTTGCTGCATTGTTACCGCGTTGCCTTCCTACTAATAGATTTGGGTCATAAGTAGGGCTACTCACATAACATAATATTTCGCCTGTTGATGGTTCAATGGCAACAATACTGCCCACTTTGTTTTGCATCAGCTTTTCACCCAGCTTTTGTATATTAATATCCAGTGATGATGTTAAACGCTGACCGGCCACAGCAGCCGTATCATAAAGGCCATTAGCATAATGCCCTTTAGGCTTATTGCGCGAATCAACCATTAAATTCTGTACGCCCCTTTGGCCGCGCAAAACCGTTTCATATGATTTTTCAACACCACTAACTCCAATATAATCTCCCGGCCGGTAATATTCGCCTGAACGCTTAATATCACGGTCTGTTACTTCACCTATAAAACCCAAAAACTGTGCAGCAACCGAATCAGGATAAGCACGCAGGTACCTTGTTGAAGAATAAAATCCTGTAAACTCAGACAACCGCTCCTGGAGGGAAGCATAATTTTCTGCAGGGATTTGTTTTTCGAAAACTGAAGCAAGGCTAGGTGAGTATTTTATTGCTTTTATCCATCGTTTATCAAACCCGGCTTTATCAATGCCCAGCAGTTTACAAAATTCGGCAGTGTCAAATGGTTTAACCTGTTTGGGTATTACCATAATATCATAAAACGGTTCGTTTTGAACAAGTATTTTCCCGTTACGGTCTAATATCGGTCCTCTGGCAGGATATTGTATTACCTGGCGACGTACATTGTTGTTGGCATAAAGTGCATACCGGTCATCAATTATTTGTATATAGAATAATCTTGACAGGAGTATTATTATTATGGTGATAAAAATTCCTGCAATAACGTACCGCCGTTCAAAAAAACTATTCATTTACGTTCTTTACTTCTATAAAATAACAATCCTGAAATCAATATCAAAAACAGTGTAAACATTGAACTAAATATTACTCTGCCAATTGAATATTTCAATTCTGCAAAGTTAAAAGCTTCAAGGCTGAACAAGAAAAAATGATGAGTGAACGTAAGGATCAATGCGTAAGTAAAAAACCATCGTACGCCCATTATACTTAATGTTGGTTCGGGCTCATTGTCGAAACCTTCTTTTTGAACGGTAACACTAATGAATAAAATTCTTACTAATGCAAGCAGAACACATGCTGCGGCATGCTGGCCGGGAGTATCGTAAAATGCATCAATAGTTATTCCCAGTAAAAATGACAATATAAATAAAGCCAGGTTTGGTATTTCAAAAGGTAATAATAAAATAAATAAAATATAAATATATGGTGTAGACAGATTATACAGCGTTATATTTTTGAGTAAAAAAACCTGTATAAAAATCAATAGAAAAAATCGCAAAAAGTTAATTATGAAGCCTTTACTCATTCTTTTTCTGCTGCGCCTCCAATCCCGCCTGTTCTATAGCAAATTTATTTTCAACTACATTTACATATTGCAGTTTGGTGAAATCAACGGTAAATGTTACTTCCATGTTTAAAAAAACACCACCTGTCTTTGTATGTAAATTACTGATCCTGCCTATTGGCATTCCTTGTGGAAAAAGTGAATATCCGGATGTTACTACTAATTCGCCAAGTTTAGGCTGCGCATTGTTTGATACATCTTTAAGCACACCTTTATGCGGATCAAAATCATCGCCCCACTCAATATATCCTATTTCTTTGTTATTTGCAAGCATTGCACTAAATTGTGAATCTTTATGCAGTAACGATTGGATAACAGCAAAATGGCTGGAAACATTAACCACTTTTCCTACAATTCCCTGGTTGCAAACAACTCCCATACCCTTTTCAACTCCTTGCTTACTGCCCCTGTTAATAGTTATGTAATTATTACTTCGGTTAACAGAGTTATTTATAACCCTGGCTACAATGTATTCATACTGCTGCTTGTATACGGAATCTCTTACTTTATGTTTATTTAAAGTATCGATATAAAACGACGATTTAAGCTGGTTACGCAAGCGTGTGTTTTCGTTTGCCAAACTATCGTTAACCTCATTTAAAGACAGATACCGATAAAATTTATTTACCCTTAGATATAAGTTGCCTGTAAACTCATTTGACGAATTTATAAAAGTGGCTTTTTGAAAAGAATTATATTTAATATAAATAATCAGGGAGCAAACCTCAAAAATAAGAAATAAAAAGAATGCGCTATACTTAGTGATAAATACCAGGAGGTTACGCATAGGGATTTACGATTTTGGGATTTACGATTTTGGATTTGACGATTGATCATGTATTTCAATTCGTAAATCTAAAACCGTAAACCGTAAACAGAATTATTGCATTAAAAATTTAAAATTTCCTATGTTTTTAAGTGCCGTGCCAGTTCCTCGTACAACAGCGCGAAGCGGATCTTCTGCAACATGTACAGGCAATTTTGTTTTCGCCGCAATACGTTTATCAAGGCCACGCAACAGGGCTCCGCCACCGGTTAAATAAATACCGGTTTGATAAATATCCGCTGATAGTTCAGGAGGCGTAATTTCCAAAGCTTTCAGGATAGCTTCTTCTATCTTGGAAATAGATTTATCAAGACAATGGGCAATCTCTGAGTAGGATACCATTATTTGTTTGGGTACACCAGTCATCAGGTCACGGCCTTGAACTGCAAAATCACCCGGAGGATCAGCCAGCTCGGGCAAAGCGGCGCCAACTTCAATTTTAATTTTCTCTGCTGTTCGGTCGCCGATCATAATATTATGCTGGCGACGGATGTACTGTACAATATCGGAGTCAAAATTATCACCGGCAACCCGTATGGATTGATCGCAAACAATGCCTGACAAGGCAATAACTGCAATTTCAGTTGTACCTCCGCCAATGTCAATGATCATATTCCCCATGGGTTCTTCTACATCAATACCAATACCTACCGCAGCAGCCATGGGTTCGTGGATAAGATAAACCTCTTTAGCGCCGGCAATTTCTGCAGAATCGCGAACAGCACGTTTTTCAACCTCGGTAATTCCTGATGGTATGCAAATCACCATTCTTAAGGACGGGAAAAACCATCCATTACCCTGGTTAATCATTTTTATCATACCCCGTATCATGTGCTCAGCGGCATTAAAATCGGCAATTACACCATCTTTTAAAGGGCGTACCGTACGAATATTGTCGTGCGTTTTACCTTCCATCTGCATAGCCTGTCTGCCAATTGCAATTACCCGGTTTGTTTGCCTGTCAAAAGCAACAATCGAAGGTTCGTCAACAACAACTTTATCATTATGTATAATGAGGGTATTTGCGGTACCTAAATCAATAGCGATTTCTTGTGTAAAAAAGTTAAATAGACCCATTTGGTGTTATTTCAAATAATTGGCAAAGTTAAAAATACAGTACGAGTTTTACGAATTTCGAATTTAGCCTATTTAAACGTATGAAACTATTATTTCGTTATAGTTTTTTAATTATTTTTAATGTTTAAAATGACGAACTCCGGTTATTACCATCGAAATGTTTTTCTGATCGCACATATCGATAGAAAGTTTATCATTTATTGATCCTCCGGGCTGCAAAACTGCTAATACTCCGGCATCTGCAGCCAGCTCAACGCAATCAGGAAAAGGAAAAAAAGCATCTGAAGCCATAACAGCTCCCTGAAGATCAAAACCAAAGCTTTTTGCTTTTATAACAGCCTGCTTCAAAGAATCAACACGTGAAGTCTGTCCAACACCACTTGCAATTAACTGGTTATTTTTTGCGAATACCACAGTGTTTGATTTTGTATGCTTTACCACTTTGTTTGCAAAGAACAAGTCTCTCAATTCATGCTCTGTAGGTGTTCTTAGCGTAACCGTCCTCATTTGATCAGGCCCTTCTATTACAGCATCTTTATCCTGCTCAATAACCCCGTTCAGCAGGGTTTTAAATTGTTTTACAGGTAATTCTACTTTTTGACGGATCAATATAATACGGTTCTTTTTCTCTTTTAGTATTTGTATTGCCTCATCTGTGTAAGCAGGGGCTATCAATACCTCGTAAAATATCTTACTTATTTCTGCAGCGGTTTCAGCATCGATCTCATCATTGGCGATAATTACACCGCCAAAAGCAGATATAGGATCGCAGGCTAAGGCATCTAACCAGGCTTCTTTTATAAAAGTACGCGATGCTATACCGCAGGCATTGGTATGTTTTAAAATAGCGATAGTAGGCTCTGTAAATTCGTCTATCAGGGCAACGGCTGCATCAACATCCACAAGGTTATTGTAAGATAGTTCCTTACCATGCAATTTAGTAAACATCGCATCCAGGCTACCGTAAAAAACTCCTTTTTGATGCGGGTTCTCTCCATAACGTAAAACCTGGCTGGTTTGAATGCTTTCCTTAAAAACTGGTAAAGGCTCTTCCTGGTTAAAGTATTGAAAAATACAGGTATCGTAATGTGAAGATATATTAAAAGCCTTATGTGCAAAAGCCCTGCGCTGGCTGATGGTGGTTTCGCCATTTTGCGCCTTTAGTATGCTTTCCAATTCGGAGTAATCTTTTTTGGATGCAACTATAACCACATCTTTAAAGTTTTTTGCAGCTGCACGAATCAGAGAAATACCACCAATATCAATTTTTTCTATGATATCATCTTCCTCTGCATTTGATTTAACTGTTTCCTCAAAAGGGTAAAGATCAACAATAACCAGGTCTATTTCTGGTATCTCATACTGGGCAAGCTGTTGTTCATCGTTGTCGAAGTTTCTTCTGGCTAAAATACCACCAAAAATTTTGGGATGCAGCGTTTTAACTCGTCCGCCCAAAATAGAAGGATATGATGTAAGGTCTTCCACTGCTATTACATCTATTCCTAAAGCACTGATAAAAGTCTCCGTGCCGCCGGTGGAATATATTTTTACCCCAAGCCGGTTTAACTCACGGATTATTGGTTCAAGGTTATCTTTATAGTAAACAGAAATAAGGGCGTTTTTTATTCGAATAGGGTGGCTCATGAACAGCTAAATTTAGGCGCAAAGGTAGGGATTAGAGATTAGAGATTAGAGGCTGAATGTTAATTTTTTTGTTAACTAATAATTTATAAAGAAAATTTATCAATTTAAATCGTGAGCATATTTGCTCGAACAAAATTTATTAAAGAAATCCCTTTCTAATATACTGTAATCAACAAAACAATAATTATTCATTAAAATCGGAAATATTCCTTCCGGTATATCTTATTGAGTTCTCGCATTCGTGATGAACGTAGATTTTATAGTAGAAGGATTGTTTATCGTTTTGAAAAATTCATCAAGATAACTTATCATTTCCTTTTTTGATGCTTTGGTAAACAGGCTAAAATTATTAATGGTAGCATAAATATTTGTCTTCTGTTTATTAAAAACATCCAATACATCATTTAATTCTTCCATTGCCCTGGGAAAGCCCCTGTAAAGACGTTGCTTCACATTTTCAATGCCCAACCTTTCATCAGGGGTGGCGTAATTTGTATTTACAAACCCCGAAAAGTCAAAATCGTAGGGAACCGCGTAAGGTCTCGACAATGAATCGCGTTTGGAATGGATAAGTTTTATATTATGATTTACAGGGACCGACCAGTCAGTGTTGCCAATCATATATTCAAAAATGGCAACTATCGTCATTTGGTGGCGATCCGTAGCTTCAGTTCCGAATTTTCTTTCAGACCAATCTGCACAATCATTTCTTTTAGCGACTTCCTTTATATCTTCCAATAGGAAAGCGTGCTCAATAATTGTCTTTTTTTGTCCACTGCTGTCCTGGTAGCTTAAATTTAAAAGACGTACGCGAAAGCTTTTATCAGTAATAAGGTTATAAATTTTATAAACGATGAATTCTTTGAGTAAATTTTGTTCGTCCGTCCATAATACCCTGCATGGACTAACCAATTTAAGGGATTTTAAGTGATAAAAAGCTGTTGAAGGGTTGTTTTTATAAATAAGTTTTAGCGGTGGCAAATAGCAATATTCTCTTCTGAAATGCCCCCTTACTTCCACCGAGATTTTATCGTTAACATTTAAGCTATCTCCTATCTTGCACGTAAACGTTGCCGGAAAGATATAACCCTCTTTGCTCTTATTAGCCAATACTTTTTTAATGTTTAAGGTTAACGCAGCATTTACTACCGAGGTATCATTAAAAAATTTTACTTTGTCTATAAATTGCTGAGCATAGGTAACATTTATAGTTGAAATAATTAAAAGCGACAATGCTGCAAAGAAAGATTTCATGACTACCGGGTTTATTGTGAAAGAGAGATATCGAAGAGATATTAAACTTAAACATACTAAAAATATTAAAAAATAGAAAATAAAAACAATATCTTCGATCTGCTCCAGCGATAAACAATAATCTTATAAATCAAGTTATTTTGAAATTAAAGAATCATCAGCTGGTAACTATTAAATAATAGGAGGGAGATTAATATGCAGGAAGAAAATTTGCCCCACAAAGTAATAACAAATGATACAATAACTTCGCCAGCAGCTGAAAAAGAGAGTGCAACCAGCAGTTATTCCTCAAAATTAAAAAAGAGCAAGCATCATTTGCGGGGAGTGCAAACCATGTTTAAGACTTCATCATCAAACCACCAGCGCTTAAGTGTAATGGCCGATAATAAGGCATTTATCATGATCTCCGTAAACTCTATTATCATATCAGTAGCTATAGGCTTGCTTATTGGAAAATTTGTACAAAATTCAAACCTGGTTCTTCCTACTATTTTATTATTGGTAGTTTGTGTAGTAACTATTATATATTCGGTACTTGCAACAAGGCCAAATGTCCCTGACGGCATTTTTACCAGGGAGCAGGTTGACAATAAAACAGTTAACCTGTTATTTTTCGGCAGTTTTTATAAAATGGAATTAAAAGAATTTGAATATGGTATACGGCAGATGATGGATGACAGCGAATTTTTATACGGAAGCCTTATAAAAGACATTTACGGGCAAGGCAAAATTTTAGGGCGCAAATTCCGTTTGCTGCGGATATCTTATGATGTATTTATGTATGGTATCGCCGTTTCAGTACTTGCTTACCTGGTTGCCGCCTTTTTTTAAGAATCAAGATGCAAGAATCAAGAGCCAGGAAGTTTTTTATCTTGATTCTTGCGTCTTGATTCCTGATTCTTATTCATCATGGTCTTCGTGATGTTTCTTATTCTCACGTAAATTAAGTACAAGCTTTTCAGAGCCACCTTCGCCCCGGCGTTCCAGGTCATCAAAAAGTCCCTCATCCGAAAGATCAAGCGGATGGGAGTTTTCCCAATCATGGTGGGCAATTTTATGAAGCCGCTCAACTACATCTTCGTCATGTACTTCAATAGCCAGTTCGCGGCGGTGGTCAAAACTACCCGGAGCTAAATTGATTGACCCGACAATAGACCTTAAGCCATCGGCCAGCATCATTTTTCCATGCAGCTTTAAATGCTTAAGCTTGTGTATCTTGATACCTACATCATCCATAATTCGCAAACCACCTACCGCTTCCGCAATTTTTTCTATTTTAAGTGTATGAGGCGGAGGTACCATTATATGTATTTTTACACCCCGGCTGGCAGCACGGACAAGCCGTTCAATAATCACCAGGTCCTGGTAGCGTTCATTCTGTATAAAAAGTGTATGCTTTGCCTGGTCAATAAACTTTGCAATCCGCTCTCTTCCGTTCAGGCTGCACCAAATAAGGGAAGCACCTTCAGCAGGATCAAAATTTTCCCGCTGCCAGTCAGCCTCAAAGCATAACATAATTTCTTTTACCTCGCGTGGATATGAAGTAACAATGGCATAGTCTCTTGTTTCCGTTAGGTTTTTAGTTTCCCAATTTAGTGATTTAACAAAAGCAAGTTTCCCATCCACCACCATCGATTTTTCATGAGTAATAACAAAGCTTGGATTAGTGTCACGCACTTCAATTCCTGCCGCTTCGAGCTTATCCCGGGTACCTTCATTTTCTTCTTCTCCGTTTCTCCTGGACGGATTAAGCATCACTTTTACTTTTACACCACGTTGCTTCGCCAGGATAACTGCATTCAGCAATTCCGGATCTGAAAACAGGAACATTTTTATCAATATGGATTTATATGCGCCGTTTATAGCATCAACAATGGATTTTACTGTATCGTCTGGAAAAACAATAATTGAACGTCGATACATATTCTTCAAATTTATTCTGTCCGGTTTACCAGTTTGTTATAAAGTGGTAAGCTACGAAATTATTTTGTGAAGCGAGTGTTTTGAGATCGATTGCATAATGTAAAGCTCAGCGTAAATCCCTCCTTTTCCCATCAGTTCTTCATGTGTGCCTTCTTCGGCAATGTATCCTTCATGGAGCACAACTATCTTGTCACAATCACAAATAGTACTTAAACGATGGGCGATAGTGATAACTGTGCGCCCTTCCATCAGCTGTTCCAAAGCTTCCATAACAATTTTTTCGGCTTCCACATCAAGCGATGCTGTTGGTTCATCTAAAATTAAAATAGGCGAATTACGAACTACTGCCCTTGCAATGCCAATCCGCTGTCGCTGCCCGCCCGAAAGTGTAAGCCCCCTTTCCCCTACCAAAGTATCGTAGCCATGCGGCATTCTGCAAATAAATTCATGCGCGTTTGCCAGCTTCGCCGCTTCAATTATCGCTTCCTCACTTGCATCTGGCCTGCCATAGGCAATATTTTCCCGTACAGAACCGTAAAAAAGCACAGTATCTTGCAAAACAAAACCAATTTGCGAACGCAAGCCATCGAGTGTGAAATCACTTATATCTTTTCCGTCTATCAATACACGTCCGCTAGTTGGATCATAAAAACGAGCAATCAGGCTTACAATTGTTGATTTTCCGCAACCCGTTGGCCCGCAAATACCTACCCGCTGCCCACAGTTTATTTTAAGGTTAATTTCATGTAAAACAGGAGATTCAGAATCGTAAGCAAAAGAGACGAGTTCAAAAGTAATATTACCATTGAGTTTGCCAGGATCCACGGCATCCGATTTTTCAAATACTTTAATTTCAGTATCCAAAATGGCCTGTATGCGCTCCAATGCCACTGTTGCCTGTGCAATATTGCTTGTCATTTTTGCAAGGTCTTGTACAGGTGAAAAGAATTTATTCATGTACCAAAGAAAAACCGTTAATGAACCCACAGTCATCACACCCTTTAGAACAAGACTTGTTCCTTGCCAAAGAACCAGCGCGGTACAAACGGAAACCGTAATAGTTACAACGGGAGAAAGTACAGACTTCACCCGCCTGGCCTTAAGTGCAGCGCCCACGGTTTCAAGACTTACCTTTTTAAGCTTCCCTTCCTCCAGGTCCTGTCGGCCAAAAGCATTTACCGAACGAATGGATTCAAGGCCCTGTTGCAGCACTGCCAGCATATTGCTTTGATCTTGCCGCACTTCATGGGTGGCCTTTTTCATTACCTTTTTAAAGCGCGCTACAAACAATAGCAAAAACGGAGTAACGCCAATAGCCACCAGCGTAAAGTTTGCGTTTAAATAAAACATAAGGCCGAGCATCCCAACGATTGTCAGTGAATCAACCGTTATATTCATAAGTGTCGACGATGCAAAGTCCTGGATGGTTGAGACATCCGTTGTAATGGTGCTCAGCAGTTTTCCTGTTTGATGGGTATTGTAATATTCGAGTGAAAGGCGCTGGAGATGGTGATACATGCGCCTCCTAAGATCATTTGAAACGTACTGCGCTACGCTTTCAGTAAAATAATTATCTAAGTAACTGGCGAGGGAACCGATTGCCGCCATCATTATCATACTTACAGCTGCAACAGCAGCAAATTGTACCCTGTTTTCGGCCGGAAAAACAGTATCCATCCATGCGAGAAAATGCGGTAATTTATGATGGCCTATCACATTATCAATAATTATTTTTAAAGGCCATGGCGTAGCAAGGCTCATAGCGGTTTCAACAAGCATCGCCAGGAAAATAATAAGATGCCACTTTTTGTAAGGACTCACCATAGAAAAAACCAGTTTTGCCAGGCTCTTTGAAGGAAGGCTGTTAACGGGAGCGGAATCTGAAATACTATTTGTATTTGGAAATCCAGTTTTCATCAAATGAGTATTTTGTTTGTTTTAATTCCTTTCTTAAAAAGATATTGCATATGGAACGGGGTAAACACATACAATGGCGGCTTTTAAATCCGCGCTGTAAAATTCTTATGGAGCCATTTGCAAGTAGCGTGCGCAACTTAACCACTGATAATCAATAATCAAATATATGAATTTGTCCGATTTTAACAAAGGATAACCAAACGAAAAGGCAGGTAAAGAACGAACCTGTTTTTAAGGGGTGCTTATATGGGCATTTTTACTTTTTTAACCGTCAGTAAATAAATATTAGGTATTCAAAATACCGACAACTAATATCTTCTATATAATTTGTCTTTCTAAATTTTAACACTGAGATACAGAGAAGGCGCAAAGAACCAAAGTTTGAATTTAATAAGGATTTTCGAAATATGAGGTAGAGCTTCACATTATTTCTCAGTGCTCATTGTGCCTTCTTAGCGCTCTTTGCGTTAAAAACCACCTATTAACACCGGTTATTTTGACCGAAACATCAAGCCTTTATTCATGACTAATCGCTAACCTCTAATCACTCTAACTAACTCTTCATCTTCTTAAGCAAACTTTCAATCACCCTTGGGAAGTGATGATGTTCTAGCTGCTGACCCTTAAATTTAATGATCTCAAGGTTATCATCCAGTTCAATTTTAAATCTCGATTGATGAATGATCTCACCTTCATCAAATTGTTCTCCTGCAAAATGTATGGTAATACCTGATTCTTCTTCTTTGGCATCAAGTACCGCCTGGTGTACATGATCGCCGTACATTCCTTTGCCACCGAATTTTGGCAACAGGGCAGGGTGAAGATTAATAATCTTATTAGGAAAGGCTTTCAATAGTGACTCAGGCACCAGCCATAAAAAACCGGCTAACACAATGAGATCAACCTGCAGGTTTTTTAATAACCTGATCACATCATCAGTTTCATAAAACTCATGACGGGTAAATATATGCGAAGGTATCTCAAAGTTATCTGCTCGCTGCAAAACGTAAGCCTGAGGGTTATTTGTGAGTATGAGTACTACTTCCGCTTCGGGGTTACGTTTAAAATGCTCCATAATTTTTTGAGCATTTGATCCGGAGCCTGAAGCAAAAATGGCAATTCTTTTTTTCATCCAGATTATATGTTTTTTATGATAATGATATTATCATCCTGATAGCTGTTTATCCTGATAGTTATCGGAACTTTTCCGTTCATTTCTGTTACGATTGTTGAATTTGGTAGTTTCAAAACGACAGAGTGATTTACAACGACCCAAATATAAAGTTTTCACAATAATATTGAGCTTTATATTTATATAAACGTTTATTTAAAGTTTTATATAATCTCTGTAAAGAAAAATATTAGCTCGGTTAATCAGGGAATTCCCAAGGTATTTTGATTGACAAAACCATATTGAATAATCTTTCTATGCTTTGTTAATGAATAATTAGGCTGAATATCCCCTGTATTCAAAACCAACGAAAACTTGCCAAGGTTATATATTTGAGCATATGAAAATGGCGTTGAACTCCCTGCAGCTGTGGTATCTTTACAAACAACATTTGCCTGTAAATAAAGCTGATTTTGTGTTAGCGACCACTGTCCACTTGCAGTTGGCTGAGTAAGACAATCAAAATTTGTATAAGTGCAGGTATTATTTGCATTAAATGTAAACACCTGGGTTAAAAGGCAGGAAGTATTAAGAGTAACAATAGAATCTTGAGTGTTGCCTGTATAATAAGTAACTATTACCGATGCCAGTTGCCATTTACCAGTAAAAAGAGACGAAATAGGATTTACAGTATTCTTTTTGCATGAATTAATAGCCAGGCCCGTGATTAAAATTAATAAGAGCAGTACTAAACGTTTAACCTTCAACTGTAAAAACATAGGCAAAAATAAAAATTCCCGGTCATTATTTTGGTAGGTATTGCTATTATAACTTTTTTAAGTGGGAAATATTTTAGTTTTTTGTCTGAATCACGGATTAAACTAATTAACCAGGTTAAATTGATTTAAGTAAATCAAAGAAATCTCATAAATCTACTTAATCAGTAACGTTATAAGTATATGATTTAAGTTTACTTTTGACTTCAGACTAAATACATCTAACTTAAATGAGAATCCCATTTGAAAAACTGAAATCTGAATTTAAACGGATATTACTTTCTTTAGATTTTACTGAGGAAAAAGCGGCTTTATGCGCCACCATTTTTGCCGAAAACAGCCGGGATGGTGTATATACCCATGGATTAAACCGCTTCCCCACTTTTGTTGAATTTGTTAATGAAGGCCTGGTTAAACCAGAAGCCGAACCAACTAAAGAAGGCGCATTTGGTTCTTTGGAGCAATGGAACGGCAATGCCGGGCCGGGTATATTGAATGCGCGCTTTTGTATGAGCCGGGCTATTGAACTAGCAAGTGAAAACGGAATAAGCTGTGTGGCCATTAAAAATACCAACCACTGGATGCGTGCCGGCGCTTACGGCTGGCAGGCTGCCGAAGCCGGGCTTATCGGCATTTGTTTTACCAATACCATTGCCAATCTGCCGCCCTGGGGTGGCATTGATCCGCGGTTGGGTAATAATCCTATTGTTGTTGCTATTCCCCGAGAAGGCGGTCACGTAGTGCTGGATATGGCTATTTCACAATATTCGGTTGGCAAACTTGTACAATATAAAAACAATAAAGAAGAATTGCCTTTACCCGGGGGCTATGATTATGAGGGTAATTTAAGTACAGATGCCGCAACAATCCTCGAATCAAAAAGGTTATTGCCTGTTGGCTTTTGGAAAGGTTCGGGACTTTCGCTAGTGCTCGATCTGCTGGCAACCATCCTTAGCCAGGGTAATTCAACCGCAAAGATTACTCAAAGTGAAAAAGAATCGGGTGTATCGCAGGTGTTTATCTGCATCAAACCGCAAAACAGTGAGCATACCGCTAATTTAATTGAAGAGATCATCAGCTATACCAAAACCAGCAGGCCAGAACATGAAGGCGGTTCAATTTCTTATCCCGGTGAAAACACTTTAAGGACAAGAGAGAAAAGTTTGAAAGACGGTGTGTTGGTAGATAAAGGGATTTGGGAGACGGTGCTGAAGTTGTGAGGACATTAATAATTTACAGATCCTTAATATATCACCTTTAATAGTGACGCCGGTCATTTTTTCTTAAACAGGTTGAACCGATATTTGTACTAAAACCGATTCTTCGGAGTATATATAATATACCATTCATCTAAAAGATAAAATTATGGAAACATTAGAAAAAGTTCATCCTGCATCAAAAGTACAAACACCTGGTGCAGCAAAAACCATGAAAGCATTGGTTTATCATGGCCCCGGCAAAAAATCATGGGAAGATAAACCCCAACCAACTATAACGAAACCCACGGATGCAATTGTAAAAATTTTTAAAACAACCATTTGCGGAACCGACCTGCATATTATGAAAGGTGATGTTCCTGAAGTTACCGATGGCAGGATCATAGGCCATGAAGGGGTTGGCGTTATTGAAGAAGTTGGTACAGGTGTAAGTAATTTCAAAAAAGGAGATCATGTGCTTATATCCTGTATTACTTCGTGCGGAAAATGTGAATACTGCAAAAAAGGCATGTATTCGCACTGTGAAGATGGTGGTTGGATACTTGGCCACCTGATTGATGGAACGCAAGCCGAATATGTACGGATACCACATGCGGATAACAGCCTATACCCTATCCCTGCCGGCGCTGATGAAGAAGCGCTGGTGATGTTAAGCGATATTTTACCTACAGGTTTTGAATGCGGCGTTTTAAACGGACAGGTAAAGCCTGGTGATACCATTGCTATTGTTGGCTCCGGGCCGATAGGTATAGCAGCATTATTAACAGCCCAATTTTATACCCCGGCCGAAATTATAATGATAGACCCTGATGAAAACAGGCTTAACGTTGCAAAAACATTCGGCGCAACAAAGACCATTAATAATGCTAAGGAGGATGCTATTAAAAAAATCATGAGCCTTACCAATGGTAAAGGCGTTGATGTAGCCATCGAGGCGGTTGGTGTACCGGCGACATTTGAATTATGCACAGCAATTATTGCCCCAGGCGGTCATGTTGCCAATATTGGTGTCCATGGAAAAAGTGTTACCCTTCACATGGAAACACTTTGGTCGCATAACATAACCATAACCACCCGGCTGGTTGATACCGTTACCACTCCAATGCTGTTAAAAACCGTTCAATCCAAAAAATTAGAACCAAATCGACTGATCACACACCATTTTAGACTTGATCAGGCAATGGAAGCTTATGAAACCTTTGGAAACGCTGCGAAAGAAAAAGCATTGAAGGTGATATTGACAAATAACTAAGTCTATAGTTAAAAGTCTTAAGCCCTAAGTTGAAAATACTTCAGACTTGGGATATATAGATTTGTCAACTTTTTAAAAGTTGACAAATCTTTTTGGTTTAAAGTCAACATGTATTTCAGACTTAGGACTTAATTCTTTAGGCTTCAGACTCACCCACCCATCATTCCCTCAAACTTTTCCCAAAATCCATCTTTAGGTAGGGGAGCAATAATTAAAACCGGTTCTTTTTTTATAGGATGGATAAACTGCAGCTTTCTGGCGTGCAGGCTGATACTTTTACGCAAACTGCCACGCGGGTAGCCGTATTTATTATCGCCTACAATGGGGCATCCTAATGTTGATAATTGGACCCTGATCTGATGCGGCCTGCCGGTTATCGGGTCAACCTCAATTAAATAATAGCCGTTAAGTTCACCAACAAGCTTATAATTCAATTCTGCCCGCTGACTTCCCGTCACTTCATGGTCGTGCGCTTTGGTGACATTCTTTTGAGGATTTTTTAACAGCCAGTGTACCAAGTTGCCTTCTTCGGCTTGTGGACGGTTTCGCACAACTGCATAATAGGTTTTATGCATTTCCCGGCTTTTAAAAAGCGCATTTATCCGTTCCAAAGCTTTACTCGTTTTAGCAAACAGGATAACACCACTAACTGGCCTGTCCAATCGGTGAACCACACCTAAAAATGCACCGTTGGGCTTATTATATTTTTTGGCGATGTATTTCTTTACCTTATCATCCAAAGACTCATCCCCGGTATCATCTACCTGCACAATATCACCGGCACGTTTATTAACCGCGATAAGATGGTTATCCTCGTAAAGAATATCCTCGTCGGTAATTTCGTGATTAATATATTTAATTGGGATTTTGGTCATGTGGTTTTTTGTCCATCGACCATAGTCCATAGACCATAGCCGCTTTGTTTTATACCATGGTCTATGGACTATCGACCATGGACTTAAGATTTAATTAATACTCTTCCTTCTCATTTGGGAAGCTCTTCGTTTTTATATCATTTACATAATTTTTGATCGCTCCATTCATTACCTCATTTAAATTGGCATATTGACGTAAAAACCTTGGTTTAAACTCTTTATTTATTCCAAGCATATCGTGGATTACCAATACCTGTCCGTCGCAATGCCTGCCTGCGCCAATGCCAATAGTTGGTATATTTAAACTTTCGCTAACCTCTTTTGCCAACGCTGCCGGAATTTTTTCAAGCACTATGGCAAAACAGCCAAGCTCCTGCAATTTAAGGGCGTCTTCTCTTAATTTTTGAGCCTCTGCTTCATGTCTGGCCCTTACGGTATAGGTACCAAACTTATAAATCGACTGAGGTGTTAAACCCAAATGTCCCATAACTGGTATGCCGGCGGTGAGTATGCGGCTTACCGATTCGGCAATTTCAACTCCACCTTCCATTTTTACACTATGCGCACCTGCTTCCTTCATAATACGGATAGCCGAGTTTAAAGCTTCCTTTGAATTTCCCTGGTACGAACCAAAAGGCAGGTCAACCACTACCAAAGCCCGTTTTGCAGCTCGTACCACCGACGAGGCGTGATAAATCATCTGATCAAGCGTAATTGGAAGTGTGGTTTCATGACCAGCCATAACGTTAGACGCCGAATCACCAACCAGGATGATATCCATACCTGCGTCATCAACAATGGCTGCCATCGAATAATCATAGGCGGTAAGCATGGCGATCTTCTCGCCACGGGTTTTCATTTCCTGCAAAATATGCGTGGTAATTCGTTTAACCTCTTTATTAACAGACATGGGTTTATTTTAATGTGCAAAGGTATAGTTATTTCGGATTTTTCGCTTTTGTTTGTTTTTTAAGGAGCTCAAGAAGGCTTCGCCGTTTCGGATGTTCGATTTCGGAATTATTGGCTGTAACTAATTATTAATATAGAATTGATTGATTAGAGAGGTAGTCAAAAACTTTTAAATCTTCAACGTTTGAGATTGGAATAATTTCACCATTTTTAATCAGGTTAACTTTATCCGAAACTTCTAAAACATCAAGGTAATAATGATCGGTAATTATATATCCTTTGTGTGGTTTATATTCAATCAGTTTTTGCTTGATTAAATCTTTATACAAAGGTTCAACCATTGAAAATGGTTCATTAAGTAAAATAAAATGATGATTTAAGTTTAATAACAAAATAAATTGTAAATAACGCTGCTGACCAAGTGATAAAACTCCTACTTTTTTAGTCAGCATATCGTGAATTCCCTGTGTATAATATACTTTATTTTGGTTTTCGGCATCTCTGATATAGATCGGGATCAAATCCTTTACCTTTAAGCTTTTTGGCAACATAATTTCCTGTGGATGATAGCCAATAAAAGCATTAGTACCAGAATTTCCTTTCCATAAATAACCATCTAAGTAAAGCGTTAATTGATCTGGCTTTAACGTACCAAAAAGGATTTTAAAAAGGGTTGATTTGCCGGATCCATTTCTACCAAAAATGCCAATAACTTCTCCTGTTTTGCATTCAATACTGCATTGTGAAAGTATGCTCCTTTTCCCGAAACTATGGGTAATGGATTTTACCTGTAGCGTATGCACCATATAAGTAATATAAGGGATGAAAATACCAGGTTAATGATAAAGGTTGTTAATTGTAAATGCTTTTTAGACAATCCGCCATTAATATAAAAATAGTATTCAATGTTATTAAAGTATCTGTAAGCGGTAAAAGATATAAGTACGCCAACTGTCCCAAAAAGTATAATCCCCTCAATTAAATTAGCCCTTATGATAGTATATAAAACACAGAAAAACAGGTTGTATTTTGTAACATCAATATAATACCTAAAAAACAGTGCAGACATATAAAGCTTTGAGTTATAGAAACAGTAAATACATGTAATTATTATCAAATGGAATGTACGAAAATAAAACACTAAAACATCAATAGATATGATCACAAAAAATCCGAAATCCAACTTCCGAAACGGCAAAGCCCTCTTGAGCTCCTTAAAAATAAACAAAGGCGAAAAATCCGAAATAAACCTCTATCTTTGCAGCGTGAACGCAGAAGTTTCTCACTTCAATATTTTTACTTGTTTTCACGGGGCGCTGCGCCAGGCAAACCGACTTTTTAACCATTCAATTTTTTTTATCGATGACATATTTCACCAAATTACCTGCGGTATTATTACTTGCTGACGGAACAGTTTTTTATGGAAAAGCAGCCGGAAAGATGGGCACCACTACCGGAGAGATTTGTTTCAATACCGGCATGACCGGCTACCAGGAAGTTTTTACCGACCCCTCCTATTTTGGTCAGATAATGGTTACCACTAATGCACACATTGGTAATTATGGTATTGCAAATAATGAAGGCGAATCCGGCCATATTCAAATATCCGGGTTGGTTTGCAAAAATTACAACATTTATTATACTCGTAAACAAGCAAACGAATCTATACAGGATTATTTCCAGGAACAAAATATTGTTGGTATTTCCGATATTGATACCCGCCAGCTTGTTCGGCATATCCGCGATAAAGGAGCAATGAATGCCATTATTTCATCAGAAATATTGGACATTGATGAATTAAAAGCAAAACTGGATGAAGTTCCTTCAATGGATGGATTAGAATTATCTTCAAAAGTTTCCACTACTGAAACCTATACTTTCGGTGATAAAAATGCGGCCTACCGGGTAGCAGTACTTGATCTGGGTGTGAAAAAAAATATTCTCCGCAATTTTGACGACAGAGATGTATACGCCAAAGTTTTCCCGGCAAAAACATCTTTCCAGGAAATGGAAAAAGATTTCGCCCCTACCGGCTACTTCATATCCAATGGCCCCGGCGATCCGGCTGCCATGCCTTATGCTGTTGATACTGTAAAAGATATTTTAGCTTCGGATAAACCGATGTTCGGCATTTGCCTCGGTCACCAGTTGTTAGCTTTAGCAAACGATATTCCTACCAAAAAAATGTTTAACGGCCATCGTGGCTTAAACCACCCTGTAAAAAATATAATTATCAACCACTGTGAGGTTACCTCACAAAACCATGGTTTCGGCGTAGTACCCGAAGCGGTTCGGGCATCTGATAAAGTGGAGATCACCCATGTTAACCTTAATGATCAATCCATTGAAGGTATCAGGGTAAAAGGTAAAAAAGCATTCTCGGTACAATATCACCCTGAATCATCTCCCGGCCCGCATGATAGCCGGTATTTGTTTGATGATTTTATTGAGTTGATGAAGTAATTTGTTAAGCTTTAGAAACTTTGAAGTTTTTACGTAGGATAATAATCATTGATCAAAAAAACTAAATGAATTTTCCACTTTAGATAAATTATGAAATCAATGAAATATAGTTTAATAATCTACACTTTTATATCTTTTTTAACAACAAGTTGCGCTCATTCACAAGACTGCATTGATGGCATAAATAAACTACCTATGTATGGCGGGGTTAAAAAGTGTAAAGAGCAAATTGAAACTGATAATAGATTTTTAGCTGAATGTGATAAATCTTCCAGCAGAAAAGAGGCTGCAGCGCATATGGTAATGCGGGGATGGCAATATTTTTATAATAAAAAGCCGGACACTGCAATGATGCGATTTAACCAGGCATGGCTGCTGGATAGTTTAAATTCAGAAATATATTGGGGATTTGGTAATTTATTGGGAGCACAAGAAAAGTTCAAAGAATCAATACCTTTTTTTGAAAGATCATTAAAATTGGACCCCAATAATTCCAGAGTTTTGCATGACATGTCTGTCAGTTATGGAAATACATTTGTCCAAACTAAGGACAAAAAGTATTTAAATGCTTCCATTAACTATTTAAAAATGGCTGTCAATCTTGAACCTAAAAACCCTCAGTTTTATGGGGAATTAACCTCAGCGTACTGTTATTTTGTTCAGAAAGATAGCGCAAAGAAATATTTAAAGATCACTGAACAACTTGATCCCAGTGCAATCAATCCGGAAGTAAAAAAACTTCTTACCAACAAATAAATATTTTAAGGATCATAGTTTTGAAAACTTAAGTTTTACTAAAAATCAGCATCATTCTTGTATCTTTGATTAAATAAAAAAGATGTCATCTGCATTAAAATATATAATTGACGATAACGGACATAAAACAAGTGTTTTAGTCCCCGTTAAAACATGGGAAAACCTAAACGAGAAATATAAAAAATTAAATAAAAAACTCGCTATCTTAATGGGAATCCAACAGGGCCTTTTGGAAGTTAAAGAAAGCAGAGTAAAAGGTAAAAGCCTGCAAACTTTATCAGACTTTTTAAGTGAAGATAATAGTTAAGATTACCTCCAATTTTAAAAAAGAGGCGAAACCCCTATTTAAGAGATATATTTCACTAAAGACGGATTTGGCCAATCTTGAAAAAGAATTATACTTAAATCCAACGCTTGGAACATCCCTAGGTAATAACACCTATAAAATCCGTTTAAAAATAACCAGCAAAGGAAAAGGAAAAAGTGGCGGAGCCAGGGTTATATCATATCTTGAAACTGAGTTGATAGCTAATTTAGAAATTGATAATTCAATAACCACCGTGAATTTAATTTCTATTTACGACAAATCAGAAACTGAAATAATTAGCGATAAAGAATTAAAAAGGTTAATAGCTAATTTAAAATAGCACTATCGTTTAATGATTTTATTGAGTTGATGAAATGATGCTGACTTAGACTTCCGAAGTTTCGAAAACTTCGGAAGTCTTATCTACTTTTTCCATTCATCGGCATTTTCCCTCTCTTTACCGGAAATTTAGCGTCCTTCGCCTAAAAGCATTACCTCAAAATAAATTCTGATAGCAAATTTGGTCTATAAATCAATGTTATCATGAAAACTTTACTCGCTATACAACTTATTCACGTGGCAATGCATATTGCACAACATATGCAAACCATATTCCATTCGCTGGGACATTTGATGAAATAGGCCTCACCCAACCCTCTCCAAAGGAGAGGGCTTAAATTCACTCATCGTCATATTTCTAATAAATAATTGAAATATCAATTTTGTAAACGATTTTTACAACATGGTAAAACAACCTATTATTACAGTAAAAAACCTGGTTAAAAACTACGGCGACTTTGCCGCCGTAAAGGGAATAAGTTTTGAAGTTTATGATGGTGAGATATTTGGTTTACTTGGCCCAAACGGCGCCGGAAAAACTACCACCCTCGAGATCATTGAAACCCTTCGCGAAAAAACTTCGGGCGAGGTTACTGTAGATGGCCTTTCTATAGAAAACGATGCTGATAAAATTAAACAACGCATTGGCGTACAATTACAAGCGGCAGGATATTACCCGAATTTAAACCTTTCCGAACTTATTAAACTTTTTTGCGGCCTATATGGGATAGATAAAACCCCGGCAGAAATGCTGGAAAAAGTTGCATTGACAGATAAGGCAAAGTCAAAATACAAAGATCTTTCCGGCGGACAAAAGCAACGTTTCTCTATAGCTACTACGCTGATCAATAATCCAAAAATAATTTTCCTGGATGAACCCACCACCGGCCTCGACCCGCAAGCCCGCCGCAACTTATGGGACCTGATCCGTGAAATACGTGACAGCGGTACCACAGTTGTGATTACCACCCATTATATGGACGAAGCAGAAGAACTCTGTGATCGTGTTGCCTTTGTTGATGGTGGCCATATTGTTGGTATCGATACACCCAATCATTTTATTGACCAATTGGTAGCAACAGGCTTTGAGCGGAAAAAGCAAGTAAAGCTTGCTAACCTGGAAGATGTGTTTATAAACCTTACCGGTAAAGAATGGCGTGAGGGATAGTCCCCCGGCCCCCTAAGGGGGGAGCAAGTTTGCAGTAAGCAGGTAGCAGTTTGCAATAGCTTGTTTGCCAATTGAACTAATTACACCAATGAACTAATGAACAAGTGAACTAATGAACCAAAAAAAGAATTACAGTAATACACGTGCTACTCTTGCTATCGCAGTAGCCAGTTTCCGTTCTATAATGCGCAGTCCTTCGGCTGTGGTATTTAGTTTAGCCTTCCCTTTAATATTTATTATTGTTTTCGCCAATATCGGAGGCAGCGCCGTAACAGTAGACGTAGGCGTTGCAAAAACCTGCGACACTACCGGTCCGGTTTACCAGGTATTGAAAAACACAAAAGTGGTACATTTAATTAAAGACCAATCTGCCGATGAGATGGCCAAAAATCTTTCAAAAGGCAACATAGATGCTATAATCAACATACAAAAAAATAACAGCCATCCGCCCTATACACTTCATATACAATATACAAAGGCCTCAGCACAAAAAGACGCGATACTTAAATCGTTGTTGAACAGTGTTTTTTACCAAATAAACAGTTATGGAAATACAGCCCCACAGCCGGTGGCTGAATTAAAAGAAACCACCGTTCAGGGTCGTGAATATAAATATATAGATTTTATCCTTCCGGGGATGCTTGGGTTCTCATTATTAAGCAGTGGCGTTTTTGGTACTGCGTTTGTATTTCTAAGTCTGCGTTTAACACTGGTGATCAAGCGTTTTTTTGCGACCCCGGTTAAACGTTACAGCATCGTTTTAGGCGAAGCGTTAGCACGTTTAGTATTTTCATGGATAGGAGCGTTATTTATAATACTTATCGGACATTACTTTTTTGGATTTACCCTGGTGCATGGCGTTATAACGGTAATAAATATGCTCATCCTTGCAGCTTTCGGACTTATCATATTTATGGGTTTTGGGTTTATTATTTCAGGTATCGCCAAAAACGAAAGTACCGTCCCTCCTCTTTCCAATATAATAACTCTGCCACAATTTTTATTATCGGGTACTTTCTTTGCCACTACAGCCTTCCCATCATGGCTTCAGGCGTTAAGTAATATATTACCGTTAACCTATCTTAATAAAGCCATGCGCGATGTAGCCTTTGAAGGTGCCGGCTTAGGCGATGTAACACACCAATTATTGATATTGGGCATCTGGTTTATTGTTGTTTATGCAGTAGCGGTTAAAACATTTAAATGGGAATAAGTTGATTATTGTAATTCTATATATAAATATTGTACTCACATTATGGAAACATATGATATAATAACGAACATAGAAATTGGTCAACAAATTTTTGAAAATATTCCAAATGATATAAGACCAGATTGGGCTGGATTAATATTATCTCGCTTTGACAGCCATATAAAAAACATTCCAGGCGAAATCAAAGAAATTTATTCGATAATTGATAGTCGTGAGAGATGGATGGAAGCACATGAACAGTTTAATAAAATCAGGGTATTTCTTCTTAACCATAAAAACTATCAACCCGAATCTTATTTGCACTTAGCAGAAATGGTTGCCAAAGTAACTTACAATTCATCTGTGAAACCTTCACCTTTTGATAAAGATAATGGTTGGTATATTGCAAGTTTGGCATTGAAGACAGCCCAATTTTTTGATGATGACCGGCTTGAGGAAGAAGTTAAGTCGGCAATACTAATTTTTAATCGCAATAAAAAGTTCACCTATAATCTAATTGCTGCAAAGGACTTTTTAGTTTATAAAAAAATTGATGAGATACTTTGGTTTGATTGGGATCCCATAGGTGTGAATAAAGATGGACCAAGAGACGAATATCAAAGTTACGTTCCCCGAATTTTTGAATTGAAAAAATCTGGCGCAGAAAAACAGAAAATTGCTGAATATCTTTTTACGGTGGAAACTGAGAGAATGGGAATGGGTGGGACATTTGAAAATTGCTTAAATATCGCAGATAAAATAATCAAAGCATCATAACAAATCCTGTAATCCTAAAATCCTGTAAATTCTGATTCAGACAAATTCACCGAAATCAAATAATCAGCTTAATCAACGGTTCAGACAAAATTGGTGAAATCGCAAATAATCGATGAAATCATAGTTCAATATGAATTTTATGTTAATCTTAAAGTAATTTCGTACATAATTTATTGGAAATTGTATATTTGAAAATTATATTATAAAGTGTATCATTTACACTAAGTAAACTAAATTCAAATTAATGAGCTTAATAATTGACATCCATGCCCGCCAGATCCTTGATTCACGCGGCAATCCTACTATTGAAGTAGATGTATTAACTGAAAATGGTGCTCTTGGCCGTGCAGCTGTGCCATCCGGCGCATCTACCGGAGCACATGAGGCGGTTGAACTTCGTGACAACGACAAATCTAAATACATGGGCAAAGGCGTACTTAAAGCCGTTGACAATGTAAATGATATAATTGCTAAAGAGTTACAGGGTATTGATGTTTTTGAACAAAACGCAATCGATAAGCTGATGATAGAGCTTGATGGCACAGAAAACAAGGGCAACTTAGGCGCTAATGCTATTTTAGGTGTCTCTTTAGCTGTTGCTAAAGCTGCTGCCCAGGAAAGCCGTCAGCCATTATACCGTTATATAGGTGGTGTTAATGCCAACACATTGCCTATCCCGATGATGAATATAGTTAACGGTGGCTCTCACTCTGATGCTCCAATTGCATTCCAGGAATTTATGATCATGCCGGTTGGCGCTCCTTCTTTTTCAGAAGCGTTAAGATGGGGAACTGAAGTATTCCATAATTTAAAAAAGATACTGCATGACAGGGGTCTTTCAACTGCTGTAGGTGATGAAGGTGGTTTTGCTCCAACCTTTGAAGGCACAGAAGATGGTGTTGAAACCATTTTGAAAGCTATTGAAAAAGCCGGTTACAAACCAGGTGTTGATATATGTTTAGCATTTGACTGCGCTGCATCTGAGTTTTACGTAAACGGGAAATATGATTATACTAAGTTTGAAGGTAAAAAAGGTGCCATCCGCACCAGCGCTGAACAGGCGGAATATCTTGCTCAATTAACAGAAAAATACCCAGTTATTTCGGTAGAAGATGGTATGGCTGAAGATGACTGGGAAGGCTGGAAATTATTAACAGACAGAATAGGTGATAAAGTTCAGTTAGTGGGTGATGATTTGTTTGTAACAAACGTAATTCGTCTGCAAAGAGGTATCAATGAGGATATTGCTAACTCTATCCTGGTAAAAGTAAACCAGATAGGCACATTAACCGAAACTATTAACGCGGTAACTTTGGCACAAACAAATGGTTACACTTCGGTAATGAGCCACCGCTCAGGTGAAACTGAAGATTCAACCATTGCCGATTTAGCGGTAGCTTTAAATTGCGGCCAGATAAAAACCGGTTCATTATCCCGTTCAGACAGGATCGCTAAGTACAACCAATTATTGCGTATTGAAGAAGAATTAGGTGATAGCGCAAAGTTTATTGGTAAAAACTTTAAATACTTTAAAAAATAGGATCACTGATTTAAGCTGATTTTTTTGATTTCGCAGATTTTCAAAGGCAATTCTTTAAAATCGGTTTACCGCTATTTTTTCATAATAAGCCTTTAGCTGATTTTGATTTTGCAGTTGTTATAAATGCAATTTTTAAAATCAGCTTTTAGTTTTACGCGATGCAAGAAATCTGCGAAATCATAAAAATCAGACCAAATCTGTGATCTATCTTTGAATTATGAAATCCAACATTCTTTTAAGAACTATAATTATTCTGCTCATCCTTGCTTTAAATATTGGCTGCGACCAGGTTTCAAAATCTATTGTGCGACACAAAATGCAATATTATGACCAGATTGTGCTTTTGAATAAACATATCATGATACAAAGGGTGCAAAATCAAGGTGCGTTTCTAAGCCTTGGCGATTCACTATCAGGACCCTTAAGAGTTATTCTGCTAAATATTATTCCTTTTATTGCAGTTGCTTTTGGCCTGTATTTCATTTTTACAAAAACTAACCTTAACCGGACTCTCTTATTTGGCCTTATCCTGATTATAGGTGGAGGCACCGGTAATCTTTATGATCGGATTGTGCACGGTTCAGTTACGGATTTTATGTACATTAACTTTGTGCTGTTTCATACCGGGGTGTTCAACGTAGCAGATATGTCGATAATGGCGGGGATGTTTATTATTTTGATACATTCTTTTTTGAAAAAGAAAGATGAGGCAGAAGTAAACAATGTTTCGGAGGGAAATTAGATTTGCTACTCTAAACAATAAGCAAGATGGAAAAGAACGAAGCGATAAAAAACACTAAGAATTTCGATGAACTACTTGTTATCCAATACGGAAAAAGTGGAACTGACCCCAGGGATGAGTTTGAAGAAAATGCACAACATTTTATAATCAGTGAATTATTAAAAGAAGCGAAACGTAAAACACATTGAACTGTTTATCAGCATGTTGACAGATAGCCGATCTGTCTTACTTTTATGATCTTTGTTATTTTTGAGATAAATAGCTATTTTTGTTAGTAACACAGTCCAAATTATCATCAAATGAGTACAGCCCAAATAATTTATGAACAATACAAAGTATTACCAAAAAAGGTAAGAAATGAATTGATTGAGCTCATCAACAAAGATAATGACGAATACGTACAGGTATGCCTGCCTGAATTGATTGAAGGGCTTAAGGAGCTAAAATTAGTGCTTCACCAAAAGATAAACGCACGCCCGGTAAGCGAATTGTTGAAAGAATTAGGGCATGGGTAAAATCCTGTCACTGCCCCATTTTGATATTCGTTTTAAAAGACTTGCTAAAAAATTCAAAACTTTGACAGTCGAACTGTCTGAACTCAGTGAAAGTTTGGAAAATGATCCTAAACAAGGAATAAGCCTAGGCAATGGTTTATATAAAGTCCGGTTGGCCAGCGAAAGTAAAGGCACAGGTAAAAGTGGTGGTTTTCGGATAATAACTTATTATGTTGCAGAATTCGAGAAAGAGAGAGTGGTCTATTTGGTTACAATTTATGATAAATCTGAAGAAAGCAGTATTAAAAAAGATTACTTGCTAAAAATAATTAAAAGCGCATTGGATTAATAAGTGTACAATTCAAATTATCCTGCTGGGTAGCCGACAGAGTAAGTTGAATTGTACCCATTAATAATCTTACCAATAAAAAACGTATCTTTGCGATTAATTATCCGTTCGCTTACGGCTTTGATCACCGAAAACTCTTCAGATCCGCTTATGCTTCGCGTTAGCAATAACATTACACATATTACATGTCATTCGAAAATTTAAATTTAATTGAGCCTATTTTACGGGCTTTAAAAACCGAGGGTTATACAACGCCCACACCAATACAGGCACAAGCCATCCCTATTATATTACAAAATAAAGATCTCCTTGGCTGTGCCCAAACTGGCACAGGTAAAACTGCGGCATTTGCCATCCCCATTTTACAGCTATTATACCAGGACAGGCTGCAGCATAAAGAGCAAAAAACAATAAAGGCTTTAATTTTAACACCTACCCGTGAGCTCGCAATACAAATTGACGAAAGCTTTGCGGCTTACGGCAGGCATACAGGCTTAAAACACCTGGTTATATTTGGCGGTGTATCGCAAAACCCGCAAGTCGACGCTTTAAGAAGAGGTGTAGATATATTGGTAGCCACACCCGGCCGATTGCTCGATTTAATGAACCAGCGCTTTGTTCACCTGGAGCATATCAGGATGTTGGTTTTAGATGAAGCCGACCGCATGCTGGACATGGGCTTTGTACATGATGTAAAAAAGATCATCGCCAAAGTACCTGCAAAAAGACAAACACTGTTTTTCTCGGCTACTATGCCAAATGAAATCCAGCAACTGGCAAATACCATATTAACGAAACCGGAAAAGGTTGAAGTTACCCCAGTTTCATCAACTGCCGATACTATACAGCAATCTTTGTTTTATGTAGAAAAGAATGATAAAAGGTCATTACTGATCCACTTGTTAAAAGACAAAAACATAAAGACCGCCCTGGTGTTTACCCGCACCAAACATGGCGCTGATAAGGTGGTAAAAGACCTTATTAAAGTAGGCATTACTGCCGAAGCTATCCATGGCAATAAATCACAAAATGCACGTCAGCGAGCTTTAACAAACTTTAAAAACCGCACTACAAGGGTATTAATTGCTACTGATATTGCTGCCCGCGGTATTGATATTGACGAGCTGACACACGTTATTAACTATGAATTACCCAACATACCCGAAACCTATGTACACCGCATTGGCCGTACAGGCAGGGCCGGGGCAAGCGGTATAGCGCTTTCGTTTTGCGACCAGGAAGAAATTGAATTTTTGAAAGACATTCATAAACTCATAGCCAAACAAATACCAATTGAAGAAGGTCACCCCTACCCGATGACTCCGCAAAGCATTGTTGCCAGGCACTCGGAAGGTTCGGCAAAAAATTCCGGTAGCCACAACGGGGCTGCTAATAAAAGAGGCAGAGGTTTTGGAAGCAGTAGCAGAGGTCGGGGCGGAAGCAGTGGCATGAGCGGCAGCACCCGGAGCAGTAATTCAGACAGGAGAAGGAATTGAGTTGGATTAGGTTGATTAAGTTTTGTTGTCCTAACCTAATCAACCACCAATGTTGAAAAGTTTAAAACGATATTTGTATTGGCTAAGTTTTTTAGATAATTTTATAATGTTCTTCTGAAGAAGATGACATATTAAAAAAAACCTTGTCATTGCGAGGAACGAAGCAATCTCGGCGCGTGTATGACCGCATTGCATAGTTCGCGATTGCTTCGTTCCTCGCAATGACAAGTGGATTATTGTCCTGATATAAAAACATGTTACTATGAAACGCCTGATAGATCTTTTTAAAAACAAATACTTTTTAATTTCATTAGCCTTTTTGGTATGGATGATTTTTTTTGACAAAAACGATCTTTTCTCGCAATACCAATATCGCCAGCAGGTAAATAAACTAAAACAGGAACGGGAATTTTATCAGAAAGAAACCGATAAAGTAAAAAAAGATCTGGACGAGCTCACCTCTGATCCTAAAAAACTGGAGAAATTTGCGCGCGAAAAATATCTGATGAAGAAGGAAAATGAGGATGTTTTTGTGGTAGTTGGAACGAAAAGTAAGGATAAATAAAAGCCGGCCCCGTGCGATTCCCTCCCCTGGGAGGGTAGGGAGGGGTTTAGCGAACTATGCTGAATATGCATTTAACAAACTATTCAATCCAACCAATTTAAATCAAAGCCATTCGGCAAACGGATAGTCTTGTTCCTTTTGATAATTTAGCAATTTTGCCCTCAATTGCCCTGATAACATTTTGCATATCATACTTCATTTCTGCTTCAGAAAATCGGATAAATTTTACACCCAAACTTTCTAATTTACTTTGTCTAATCTCATCTTTTAGAAAAGCTTCTTCGTGATTATGTGACATTCCATCAATCTCAATCGCTAACATTAAATCTTTGCAATAAAAATCAACAATGTAATTATCGATACATCGTTGCCGATCGAAATCAAATCCCCAAAACTTATCGTCTTTTAGTTCATTCCATAATAGTACTTCACCAAAAGTCATATCCTTTCGAAGCTTGCGGGCTAAGGCTTTAAGGTTTTTGTTGTATGGGATTATTTTTGACATTGCATTCGGTAATGGCACTTGGCGAAGCCGTCTATAAGGTAGGAATCGTGCAACGCCAAGCTTCAATAATTAGCATTCGTTAATATCGCTTTGAGAAACCCCTCCCTGCCCTCCCGAGGAAGGGAATCGCACAAGGCCGGGCTTTTTAATTTCATATTTTAAACTTCTCCCTCCCGCTTACGGAGAAACCATTCTATGGACAATAGCCCCAATATCAGCACAAACACCCACTTCACATCTATAATATCACTATAGTGCTTGTCTTCATAAACTACAGTTTTAATGTTTTCGTTTTTACGGATAAGGTTGGCGAGACGGCTAATTTGCGAAGGTTGAAGCATTTCACCGCCGCTTTGTTTGGCTATGGTATTTAATAATTGGAAATTGGCTGCACTCTGGCGCGATTCCAGGTTTAAGGCTTTTACCATAAACTGGCCTTTTGCATTAAATTGTTTAATGCCATTTGTTGTTGTTGCTGTATAGCTATATTCCCCTGTTGGTAAAGTACCTGCATCAAGCTGATAGCTTTGTCCAATGCGGGTAAAAAGGAAACTGTAATTTTTTCCTGAATTACTTTTCAAGTCTATTTTTACATCAGGTATATTGATCAGTTCCAGGGCATCATTATATAACTCCGCGTTCATGATCACATTTTCGCCTTCATCAAAAACATTTTTTGCCGGGTAAACAGTAAATCGCTGCTTATTGGCATTGGCTGTGAGGTACTGCACCGCCTGGCTAAACAATTCTTCCAGGGAATGATGGTTTCCATAGGTTTGAAACTCAGCTAATTGCCAGCGCCATAACCCTTCGCCTGTTAGTACCCCTATCCGGCGGCCATCATCATCACCAAAGGATAATAAGGGATAGGTTGTTTCAACACTACCAATTCGTTGTTTTAGTATAGTTCCACCTGCAACAGCGGAACTATAGCTTCCGTAAGGCGCTAATAAAGGCGGAAGCGCGGTTATCTTTTTCCTTGAGGAATCAGATAAAGTAAAGTCGGTGAAATCAATCGCCGGCTGTGCAAACACTTCCTGCATTTCCGGTTTGCCGACACTTATCGTAATTAGTTTTTGCTCGTTATTAAAATCCTGCAAATCTGTTTGAGCGCCCGCCATATACCATATAGGCACTTTACTTTTTACCAGATTTTTAACCGTTTCATTAATGTTTGATGAAAGTTGATAGAGGATAATCAAGCTGTAATCTCCCGGCTTTACTGATGAAAGTTCCGACAGCAGACTTGCTTTCACTTCGTAATTTTTATTACTTTCTATCGATTGCCGGATTACACTAATATCCGGATGCGGACTATCATACAAAAGCAAAACCTTTTCCTTGGCATCCAGCACCTCTACATAAATTGTTTCGCTGTTGTTTTGGCTGGATATTTCATTTTTAACAGGCGCAATGCTGATGTCAAATTTCCTTAAACCTTTCTTATCAGCATTAAGCTTAATCGGCACCACTGTATGAAAAGTGTTTGAATTAACCGCAATATTTTGCGTAGATATCTGTTTACCATCCTCTGTCACACTTAAATGCATAGTTTCAGCCTTACTTTGATAAGCTTCTGCTAAAACCTCAATAATGAAATCGTTCCCTAAAAAGGCTGTTTTGTTGTAGTTGATGTTACCAATCAGCAAATCCCGTTTAGGCACGGTATCTCCTAAAGCAATGGTGTAAATGCTGGTTTTAAAGTTTTTTGCCTCGTATTGTGGGTCATTGCCTTCATTATATAACCCATCAGTAGCCAATATTAAAACTCCAATATTTTGGTTAACAAAACGGGCATTTAACTGATGTAAGGTATTTGAAATATCGGTTTGTTTGCCGTTAAATGTTTTCGTTAAGCCATCTGCTAAATCCCGGTTAAAATGAAATTCCTGTACATCGTATTCATTGCCCAATTCTTTTTTAAGGCGAGATAGATCATCAACTACCTTAGCCCCCTCTAAATCTCCCCCGGTAGGGGAGACTTTAGCTCCGCCAGCGGTTTCTTTTAAAGTCGCCCCTACCGGGGGAGATTTAGAGGGGGCTTGAAACATTTCTATAGATTGAGAATTATCCTCTAAAATTAAAACTAACGGCTTTTGCGGATTATGACTCACCGATTTAACTAGTGGGGAGAGCAGAATTAGAGCTATTATAGATACAACAATTGCCCGGATTGCAAAGAGCCAATACCTAAATTTATTATCAAGACTTACTGGTTGCCGGTATAACAGCCAAGCATATAATAAACCCAATACAATGCATACAGGCACCCACCATCCCGAAACTGTACCCCAGGTAATTGAAAAGAGTAATTGCATATTGTTTTACGTATTACGCTAAACGCATTACGATGACTTGCAAAATGCGAAATTATTGCGATATGACAGGTAAAAGTTTTGTTCCTGTATTTTATGTTTATAGTGAATTAAATAAATATAAAACATGTGAAGGGTTTCGTTATTATTCTTCCCATTCTAAAATAAAAAAATCAGAAATCGAACATTCGAAATCCGAAATTCATCTATAACATACCACCGTCCACAGGTATCACCTGCCCTGTTATATATGAAGCCATATCTGATGCTAAAAACACACAGGCGTTGGCTACATCTTCGGTTTCGCCACCGCGTTTAAGCGGGATGGATGCCGCCCAGCCTTCCACAACTTTTGGATCGAGTACTTCGGTCATTTCAGTTTTTATAAAGCCCGGCGCTACTACGTTGGTACGAATGTTACGTGAGCCTAACTCTTTTGCAATAGATTTCGAAAAACCAATAATACCTGCCTTTGATGCTGCATAATTGGCCTGACCTGCATTTCCCTGCACGCCAACTACAGAACTCATATTAATGAAAACACCATTGCGGTTTTTCATCATTATTTTTGAAGCAGCTTTAGTAACATTGAAAATAGACTTCAGGTTAACGTCCAACACATCGTCCCATTGTTCTTCTGACATGCGCATTAGTAAACTATCCTTGGTAATGCCTGCGTTATTTACTACAATATGCAAAGTGCCAAAATCGGCAATTATATCATTGATCAATTTTTCAGCTTCGTCAAATTTCGAAGCATCAGAACGGTAACCTTTTATCTTCGTTCCGAAACTTTGGAGTTCCTGCTCTAAAGCCTGGCCCTTTTCAACAGATGACAGATAAGTAAAAGCTACATTTGCACCATGTTCAGCAAATTTCTCGGCTATTTTGCGGCCTATGCCTTTGGATGCGCCGGTAACAAGCGCGGTTTTTCCTTCTAATAATTTCATTTTTTTACAACAGGATTTCGGGGGGCGAAGATAGGTATTTAGACCGAAAGTCGGGAATCCTTATAACTATCGGGGTGAAAGTCAAAATAAATTATTTAAAAACTATTTGATTGAGTATAAATTAAATTTATTCAATGCAATTATGTTTTCGCCGTCATTTACCGTTCTAACTATATTTTAGATTTATCAGCCATCCTAAATTATTTACCAACTTATTAAGGAAGATGAATAAAACCTGAAATACTTTAACAAACAATACACTAAAGAAGTATTTTTATGGCAAATTAGCTAAATATGTTTTTTACTCTTTCCAAACTTCTTATAGATTTTATTTTTCCTCTTACTTGGATTTTAGCCCTTTTGGTTGTTGCTTTAATAATTAAAAATCATAAGCTTAAACAAAGACTTTTATTAATTTCTTTTATCTTATTGGTGATTTTCTCTAATCCTTTTTTGTTTGATAACTTCGCAAAGTCGTGGGATATCGATACAATCCCCCCCCCCAAATCAAGTCCTTATAGTTGTGTTATTGTTTTGGGCGGTTTTTCATCACAAGGCGCCCATCAAACCGGATTTTTTAATGGATCGTGTGATAGGTTTATTGAAGCTTTGAAACTATTTTCAACCCATCAGGCAACGCATATTTTAATTTCTGGTGGGAATGCAAATTTATTTCCTGGTAAATTTAAAGAGAGTGACTGGGTTAAAGGTCAATTAAAGGCTTTTAATGTACCGGACAGTTCAATAGTAGTTGAAGACAGAAGCCGTAACACGATAGAAAATGCCACATTTTCAAGAGCCTTGCTTAATAAAAATCATCTACAACCGCCATATTTATTAGTGACTTCAGCGTTTCACATGCGCCGTGCACTGGGTATTTTTCAAAATGCAAAAGTTGACGTGGTTCCTTACCCTTGTAATTTTATGACAGGAAGCGGACACTTCTCTAAAGACGAATCTGTTCCCGATGCACTTGTTTTGTCGAAATGGAATATGTATATAAAAGAGGTTATAGGTTTAACAGTAAATCATATAAGGCCAAATAAATAAATTTTAATTATCCAATTATGAAAAAAACACACTTATTGGGAATTACACTTATTTTATTGACTATTAATACTTCACTGTTAACAGCCCAGGTCAACAAAAAATTGCGTGTCGTTGTAACAACTGATATAGAAGCTGATCCTGATGACTCCCAATCTTTAGTAAGGTTTCTTACCTATAGTAATCAATGGAATGTTGAAGGATTAATAGCTACTACCTCTATACATCAAAAAAACAGGGTAGCTCCTGAAAGTATCTTAACAATTCTTGAGGCTTATAATAAAGTTCAGCCTAATTTGTTGAAGCACGAAAAAGGTTTTCCATCATTTATTGAAATAAAGACAAAAGTTAAAAAAGGCTTGCCCATATATGGAATGGAAGGTGTTGGCAAAAACCATGATTCAGAAGGTTCGGAATGGATTATAAATATTTTGAAAAAGAATGATGAACGGCCGGTTTGGGTTTGTGTTTGGGGCGGCACTAATTGTTTGGCACAGTCACTTTGGAAAATTAAACAAACAATGCCTGCTGAACAAGCAGAAAAGCTTTATAAAAAGTTAAGGATCTATACCATATCAGACCAGGATGACGCGGGCCCATGGATAAGAAAAACATTTCCCGGTATCTTTTTTATTTGCAGTCCGGGTTATACTTATGGGGATGCTACCTGGTTAGGATTTAGTTTTGGAATGCCAGGGTCAAATAAAGAAGTGGTGAGCAATGAATGGATAGCAAAAAATATACAACAGGGCCATGGCCCTTTAGGGGCTGCTTATCCTGACGTTGCCTATGGGATGGAAGGCGATTCACCATCTTTTATGTCGCTTATATCCAATGGGCTTAATGATCCGGAGCATCCTGATTATGGAGGATGGGGTGGCCGGTACATTTATTATACACCGGAGCTTTCAAACAAACCTGATCTAATCGCCCGTCCTAACTGGCCTGTTACGGAAAAGGAGACACGTCCGTTATGGGCTAATGCGGAAGATTCAGTTTATTCTACTGTCGACAAGACCTGGCACAAAAGTATTCAAGCAACTATATGGCGATGGAGAGAGGAATATCAAAATGATTTTGCCGCACGCATGGAATGGACTACAAAAAATTATAACGAAGTAAATCATCCGCCTGTACCAAAATTGGCACATCCTGATCATTTCACGGTAAAATCTGGCAGTCAATTTCATTTAAGTGCAACCGGGACTTATGATCCGGACGGAGATTCATTAAGTTATCTTTGGTTTCAATATCCGGAAGCAGGTACTTATAAAGGAATAATAACCTTTTCCCCTTATGCTGCTAACCTGTACGATCTGCCTGTCACTGCCCCTGTCGTTACCAGCCCTCAAACCATACATTTTATACTCAAAGTTACTGATAAAGGTACACCCCGGTTAACCAGGTATAAAAGGGTTATTGTAACCGTTATACCGGATTAGTTACAAGTTGATTGGGTTAGATTAAGTTGATTGAGTTATCTTCGTAACTTAAATACTGATGAACTCAATTGACACTCATTCATCAACATAATCAACTATTAATTATAATAATTATAAAATGACTTATTGTCTAGGAATTAAGGTAAAAGAAGGCTTATTAGCCATTGCCGATACGCGAATTACTTCAGGAACTGATACCACTGTAAAAAAGAAAATTACCATCTACCAAAAAGACAATTTTTCGCTTTTTATCATGACAAGCGGTTTACGTTCTGTAAGGGACAAAGCGATAGTTTATTTTATGGAGTTATTAGAAACTAAAGAGTTTAACAAATTATATAAAGCGGTAAATGCTTTTGGCGAACAGGTGAAAAAGGCTGCAGATGAGGATAAAGCCGCTCTTGAAAAGGCCGGCTTTAAATTTGACCTGAATACTATAATTGGAGGACAACTTAAAGATGATGACGAGCATAAACTCTTTCTTTTATATCCTGAGGGTAATTGGGTAGAGCTTGGACAAGGTGCACCTTATGTAATTATTGGTAATTCAGGGCACGGAAAAGCAATTTTGAACCGTATATTAACTGAAGATTCCGGCTTAAAACTGGCGCTTAAAACAGGCTTTCTTTCCTTCGATTCAACGCGTGTAAGTTCAAACAATGTTGACTTTCCGATTGACGTGGCAATATATAAAAGAGACAGCTTTGATATCATAGAAAAAAGGTATGAGAAAAAAGACCTGGAGTATATTTCAACACAATGGGCCGAAGAATTAAAAACCGCCCTTGAAAATATTTCAGAAGATTGGATGGACAACGCTTTTGATCAATCACCAACAACAATAATTACAGAAAAATAATTATGAAATTCAATGTCTTCACTGAAATGGAATATACGGCCAATTCTGCCGGAACATTGATATTAAATATTCATGCATTACGAACGCCACATCAAACTGTTATTAATGAAACTTTTAATATTGATCCGTATATCAAAGTTGAAGAACTTCAATCCGCCCAAAACGAAAACAGGCTGATAAAATTTGAGATTGAGCAGGGATGTTCTATTACAGTTTCATATAAAGCTACTGTTGATACCTCATATGAAATTAAAAATTATGAGGAATTGGAAGAAATCCCCGTGGCGAAGATGGATACTGCTGTGTTCCCTTATCTTTATCCAAGCCGGTATTGCCAATCCGATAAACTTTACAGGCTTGCAAGTAACCTGTTTGGTCATATTATAAACCCCTTTGAAAAGGTAATTACACTTACCGACTGGATCCATAAAAACGTTCAATATCTAAGTGGCGTAACCAATTCACAAACATCAGCTTTTGACACGGTTACAGAGCAATCAGGGGTATGTCGCGATTTTGCCCATCTTGGCATTGCCTTGTGCCGCGCATTAACTATCCCAGCCAGATATTTTACAGGTTATGCCTGGCAACTAAAGCCTGCGGACTTTCACGCCTGTTTTGAAGCATATATTGGTAATGAATGGATTTTATTCGATGCTACCAAACTTGTGCCGCTTAACGGATTAGTTAAAATAGCCTCAGGAAGAGATGCTGCTGATACAGCCATCGCGAATATTTTTGGTAATGTGCTATTTACTTCAATGAATGTTGGCTGTGAGCTTGCTGATAAAGGGTTTGAACCTTTTTATTACGAACAGCCTGGACTAAAGGGATTATCGTATTTGTAAGTATTTAGTTGAAAATTAAATTATATTTCCGAAATGTTTTTTACTGTGCAGTGTGGCATATAAAAGCATAAAAAAACCACCTGGTTAAAGGTGGCCTTTTTAATTTATTAAGTGTTTTTATTATTGTTTGAACACTTTGTAGAATTTATAAGTTTGCCCTTGTTTAACCTGAACTAAATAAATACCTGGCCTTGGTATCTTGTCTCCGATTGTTATTGTAGCGCCTGGCATAATTTTATATTGTTCTATCATATTTCCCAATATATCTGAGACCCGAATCTCAAGCATTTCATTACTACCCCCGTCACTTTGCAAGTTAAAGGTACTAATACTTGGGTTCGGGTATACTACAACACTTAAAGGATTGACAGCATTTTTCAATAATATATTATTGTTCACAACAGCGGTATTAGTTACTTCATTTGCCAGGGAGGCGGTTGAATTTAAACTAACACAGGTTGGCGCCGGCGTATTTAAATCGCCATGAACCTGCAGGTTACCGCCATTAAGCACCTGCTGTACTGTATTGCCTGATACCCAATTATTTGAATAAAGTAATTTGCCGTAACTATCATTTAAGGTAATACCGATCAGGTCGCCGGAGGCATTGTTGCCTGACCCGGGTTCACAAGCGTCCGTTAATGCAACAGTAAGACTGCAATTGCCAAAGCTATTTAGCATTGTTGTCCCGGTAATATCATATTCAGTCAGGACTGCATTTGCTGTAAAAGCCGCAATGTAAGGGATATTTGTTGTGTTAACCATAAGAGTCAAAACTTTAGTCCCTTTGATTTGGTAAAGCACTTTTGCTTTAGTAATAGGGTCTGTACCGCGCACCATGGCATTAAACCCTCCTCCCTGGATATTGCTAAGGGTTTTGTTCCATTTTATATTGAAACCAAAATTAGCTTTGGTATTGGGGTCACCTGCGTATTTTCCTGAACTTGCTGTTGTTATAACAAAGCCCCCTCCGGTAACAAAATCGCTTGACCTTGTAGATATAGTTAACATAGTACTTGTTTCGGGACATGAGGTATTAACAGAATAATTTCCGCTTACCGTCCAGTTTACCGGGATCGTCATTGAAACGGCGCCACCAGGGGAAATGGTTACAGTTGGTATAGTATAAGAATATACCGACTGCGCGGCAGCAGCACTGTAACTGACGAAGGCGGCTGTTACAGGTGTATTCGAGCCGTTAATATAAAATTTCACCGTAGCTGATGTTCCGGATGTATTATCATAGGGCGTATTGACCGCGACACTGAGCAATACATTGCTGGCGGTTATATTCGAACCAACATCGGTATTGGCAAACATAACGCCATTATAGGAAGTGCAGGTAGGATATGTAGCTACCGTTCCGGTAAAGGCATTATAAATTACACTATAATTGCTTTCCAAAAAACCGTTGGTTCCTGTCGCCAGTGACGGTGTAACGGTATAAGTTGAACCTGCCGCCGTAATGGCAGATAAACCTGCCGCGTTGGGGGTTAAAGTTATGCTGGTCACTACCTGGCCGTTTACCCCGGCACTTGCTGTAAAGTTAGTGGTGCTTACACCCGCTGTTAATGCTGTGCCATATATCTTTGACGGACCTGTAGCGGTTACTATCAGCGCAGCCTTGCCCACCGTCCCGGTAAAGGCGTTATAAGTAACACTATAGTTACTTTCTAAAAAGCCGTTGGTTCCGGTTGCCAGTGACGGTGTAACGGTGTAAGTTGTACCTGCCGCTGTAGTTGCCGACAAACCTGCCGCATTAGGGGTTAAAGTTACGCCGGTTACTACCTGGCCGTTTGCCCCTGCACTCGCCGTAAAGTTAGTGGTGCTTGTGCCTGCTGGTAATGCTGTGCCGTAGATCTTTGACGGGCCTGTCGCCGTTACTGTCAGCGCAGCCTTGGTGACCGTCCCGGTAAAGGGCACATAGGTCATACTATAATTGCTTTCTAAAAAGCCGTTGGTTCCGGTTGCCAGTGACGGTGTAACGGTGTAAGTTGTACCTGCCGCTGTAGTGACCGACAAGCCTGCCACATTAGGAGTTAAAGTTAAGCCTGTTACTACCTGGCTGTTTAACGCTGCAGTTGCTGTAAAGTTAGTGGTGCTTGTCCCTGCTGTTAACGCTGTGCCGTAGATCTTTGATGGACCTGTCGCCGTTACTGTCAGCGCAGCCTTGGTGACCGTCCCGGTAAAGGGCGCATAGGTCACATTATAATTGCTTTCCAAAAAGCCATTGGTTCCAGTTGCCAGTGATGGTGTAACGGTGTAAGTTGTACCTGCTGCTGCAGTGGCCGACAAACCTGCCGCATTAGGGGTTAAAGTTATACCGGTTACTACCTGGCCGTTTACCCCTGCACTTGCTGTAAAGTTAGCAGTGCTTGTCCCTGCTGTTAATGCTGTGCCGTAGATCTTTGACGGGCCTGTAGCTGTTATTGTTAAAGGAGCAGGTGTTACAGTTAACACATTGGTTGTTTGGGTACCACTTTTATTATTAGCGGTTATAGTGGTTGTACCGGTAGCTACGATGTGGATTTTACCGGATACAATAGTAGCCACAAGTGGATTACTACTGCTATAGGTTATCGTTGCAATGCTCGTTGCCCCCGGATCAAAATTTGGCGTACCATATACTTGCGGGGCGATAGCTGAAAACACGATAGGTACTGCGTTAACAGTAAATATACCCGGCACATAAATAAAAGTGTAATTATTAGAGGTAGCTCCGCTCACTGTAATTTGATAAGTGCCTGGTATTGAGTTAATGTCCGCTATAGTTGTTACAATTGGCTGCGTAGTTAAACTAGCCGGGCCATCGCTATTTTTGAAACCGTTGTAACTGGCGGTTATCGGCGAGGGATTATTATAGCCATAGTATCTGCTTTCCGGATCAGCTGTAATGGTCAAAACTGCCTTAGTAACGGTTAAAGTGCCCGGAACATAGTTGATACTGTAATTATTTGCGTCAAACGAGCCGCCAGTAGCTGTTGATGGAGATACAGCGCCGGTATAAGTACCTGCGGGGTCTGCTGCTGATGAGCCTGATCCGTAATCGATGGTTACATTGCCAATTGTTTCCGCACCTATCAGCGGTGATGAAGTGAAGGCGGTTGATCCGGTAGTTTCGGTTAAAGTTGCGCCATATATTTTGGATTGTGCATTGGCGGTTACTGTCAGCTGAGCTTGGGTAATGTCTGCTTTTGAAGTGGTTGTAATATTAAAGGTATAGTTGCCAGCATCTGTGCCGTTGATCGAAATGCCAGTGGTGGTTATTGTCTTGCCGGTACCTGCATTCTTGTCTGAAAAATCAGCTGCGGTATAGGTATCATTGAACGCATCACCACTTACACGATTATCGCCCAAGGTGATTGAGGCTATTGTATTCCCGTCATACACCTTACCCCCGCCGCTCGCGGTTATAGTCAGCTGCGCCTGGGTGATATCTGCCAGCGAGGTGGCTGTCGCATTATAGCTGTAGTTAGCTGCATCTGTGCCGGTCACGGTGATGCCGCTGGTAGTTACTGTCTTGCCGGTAGCAACGTTTTTGTCTGCAAAAGCCGCTGCGGTATAAGCATCTGTAAGCACATCGCCGCTGACACGGTTATCGCCCAATGTCATGGCCGAGGCCGCGGTTTTCCCATCGTACACCTTTGTGCCGCCGCTGGCGGTTATGGTCAGCTGCGCCTGAGTAATATCGGCCAGCGAGGTGGTTGTCGCATTATAGCTGTAGTTGCCTGCATCCGTGCCAGTGACCGTGATGCCGCTGGTGGTCACCGTTTTGCCGGTGCCTACGTTTTTATCTGCAAAATCCGCTGCGGTATAGGCATCTGTGAGCACATCGCCGCTGACACGGTTATCGCCCAATGTCATGGCCGAAGCTGTGGTTTTCCCGTCGTACACCTTTGTGCCGCCGCTGGCGGTTATAGTCAGCTGCGCCTGGGTGATATCTGCCAGCGAGGTTGCTGTCGCATTATAGCTGTAGTTACCTGCGTCTGTACCGGTCACGGTGATGCCGCTGGTAGTTACTGTCTTGCCGGTAGCAACGTTTTTGTCTGCAAAATCCGCTGAACCGTAAGCATCCGTAAGCACATCGCCGCTGACACGGTTATCGCCAAGGGTCATGGCCGAGGCTGTGGTTTTCCCGTCGTACACCTTTGTTCCGCCGCTTGCTGTTACCGTTAGCTGTGCCTGGGTAATATCGGCCAGCGAGGTCGCTGTTGCATTATAGCTGTAGTTAGCTGCATCCGTGCCGGTCACGGTGATGCCGCCGGTGGTTACTGTTTTGCCGGTAGCAACGTTTTTATCTGCAAAATCCGCTGAACCGTAGGCATCCGTAAGCACATCGCCGCTGACACGGTTGTCACCCAGCGTCATGGCCGAGGCCGCGGTTTTCCCATCGTACACCTTTGTGCCGCCGCTTGCGGTTATGGTCAGCTGCGCCTGGGTAATGTCTGCCAGCGAGGTGGCTGAAGTGTTATAACTGTAGTTCGCTGCATCTGCTCCTGTGATGGTGATGCCCGTTGTATTCACTGTCTTGCCGGTGCCTGTATTCTTGTCCGAAAAGTCAGCTGAGGCATAGGCTTCCGTGAGTGCATCTCCGCTGATGCGGTTGTCGCCCAGCGTCATGGCCGAAGCTGCGGTTTTCCCGTCATATACCTTAGTGCCGCCGCTGGCGGTTATGGTCAGCTGCGTCTGGGTAATATCGGCCGGCGAGGTTGCCGAAGCATTATAGCTGTAGTTGCCTGCATCTGTGCCGGTTACGGTAATGCCGCTGGTGATCACGATTTTACCTGTGCCGACGTTTTTATCTGCAAAATCCGCTGAACCGTAGGCATCCGTAAGCACATCGCCGCTGACACGGTTGTCACCCAGCGTCATGGCCGAGGCTGTGGTTTTCCCATCGTACACCTTTGTGCCGCCGCTGGCGGTTATGGTCAGCTGCGCCTGGGTAATATCGGCCAGCGAGGTCGCTGTCGCATTATAGCTGTAGTTGCCTGCATCCGTGCCAGTGACCGTGATGCCGCTGGTGGTCACCGTTTTGCCGGTGCCGACGTTTTTATCTGCAAAATCCGCTGAACCGTAGGCATCCGTAAGCACATCGCCGCTGACACGGTTGTCACCCAGCGTCATGGCCGA
>JAQBOA010000086.1 GCA_028288305.1 Mucilaginibacter sp. | reverse complement strand
GCATCTTTAATATCATTAAAAAAAGCATCCCTTAGCTGCTGGGCTATTTTGCTGTCGTATATCATGCAGTTTACCTCAAAATTGAGTTCAAAACTTCTGTGGTCCATATTGGCGGTACCTATTATTGCCAGCTGACCATCGGCCACCACTGTTTTAGCATGTACAAATCCTTTTTTATACAGGTAAATTTCAACTCCAGTATCAAGCATTTCGCCATAGTAAGATCGTGCGGCAGCATTTACCATCCAAGAATCGGATTTATCAGGCACCAGCAGTTTTACTTTTACACCGCTTAATGCAGCAACATTAAGTGCATCTAATATACTTTCGCCGGGAATAAAATAGGGAGAAGTGATCAGGATTTCATCCTGAGCCATTCCTATAGTTTCTACCAAAGAAAACATGATGGTTGGCACATCCGAATCAGGGCCGCTTGCGGCTATCTGGACTATGGCATTGCCTTTTTTGCTTTTTGTTGAGCAAAAGAAATCATTCCGCAGTTTAAGATGTTTACCCGAGCAAAAATTCCAATCGCAAATAAAAAGATATTGCAGATAATAAACTCCGGGCCCGTTTATCATTACGTGTGTGTCCCTCCAATAAACCTGCTCCTTATCAATTCCATTAATATATCTGTCGCTAACATTTATACCGCCAACAAAGCCGGTACAGCCATCTATAACAATAATTTTACGGTGGTTACGGTAGTTGGTACGGTTAGAGAAGGCTATGAATAGTATTTTATAAAATGGATATGCTTCAATACCTGAATTGATTAGCTCGGGCGCTAATGTTTTGCGAATAGAACGGCTGCCGAAATCATCATAAATAAAACGGACCTTAACTCCTGCTGCCGCTCTCTCAATCAGGATATCTTTAATTTGGTTACCGATATTGTCATTCTCAAAAATATAATATTGAATATGAATATGATGCTGTGCATTTTTCAATGCCAGTAAAACTTCCGGGAACTTGTTTTCACCATTTAACAGCAGTTTTACTTCATTATTTCCGGCTAACGGGCTGTTATCATTTAAAAGCATTCGCGTTAGCTTCTTATGACTCTTTACCTCGGGCTCGCCGGTATCCAACGTCTTTTCCGATTCATGATAAATTTTATTCCGTACCTCTGCCAGTAATTTATTATCGGTTATAATTTTTTTACTATACAATTTGTCCTTCCGGTAATTAGCTCCTACTGCAAAATAGATGAGCATACCAATTCCGGGAAAAAAAATGGCAATTAATATATAAGCAAATGCTTTGCTGGTTGAATTAGTATCATATAAAATGCGAAGGCAAACAAATATTACCAGGCATACATAAATTATCGCCGCAAATAAAAACCAATTCATTTTTTTATCTGATTATTGTGTTTTTTCCATGACTTCCCTGCCCCCTATCCGTTCAATATATTTTTTTATAGCGTTTCCATTCCAGCCGGCTAATCTTCCCTTCTGTATTAATAAATATTCGTCGTGGCCTGATACTAAGGGATAACTAAAAGCAAACGGCGCATTTTTTATCCGCCAGCCTTGTACTTGTTCAAACCGGAGAATATTAAAATAAAGCACATTGTTGGATTGTGAAATGGTATAATAATTACCGGCAAATTCTACTAAATTATGTACTACATCCCGGTTAACAGGTTTGGTTAAAAATGAATAATTTTTTAGATGTTTTTCAAATTCAACCGGGTGTTTCGTATTATCCCAAACCGAACTGTAAGCCGTATAGTAACCACTATCAGTAGCAGCAGTAATATACCAAAGCATACTGTTAAAAGGAGCCGGTGTTGTAAAGTAATCAGCAGGATTTATTTTCTGTGAACGGAAAGATGCATCGGCCCTTCTGTTGATATAAGCCTTATTAAAACCAGCAAAAAACAAATAAAAGACAGATATAAAAATAGCCCCGAAGGCCCATCTTTTACGATTTTTGTTTGCATTATCCTTAAAAATCAAAACAATGGACGCTATAAAAAGGCCAATAGTAAACAACGGATCTGCCACATAAAGCAGGTTTATTGAAAATCGCTGGTGACTAAACGGTTCGAGCAAGCCTGTGCCATAGCTATTGCAGGTATCGAGCAAATCATGGAGCGCTAATTGGAAAACAAAGAAAAAAGCTAATGTCGAAAATGGCAAAAAAAAATTCCTGTGTATTCTTTTCGTAAGCAATGCCAGGAGCAATCCCACAATCAGCGCAAAAAATAAAGAATGCGTGAGGCTGCGGTGAATTAACAGATCATTGTCAGGAGATACAAAGAACGCGGCCCCGGTATCTATATCAGGTAAATTTTGAGCTAATGCTCCCCAAATCAATGCTTTTTTGCCTAATTTTTTACTTAAAAGGATTTCGCCAACGCAAATACCTAAAGAAACGTGGGTAATTGAATCCATTGTGAAAAATACGTGGCTTTTGGTTATTTAAAGGATTAATTGAGTAAAAAGTTTTTTTGTTAAGGTTAAAGGCAAAAGGTGAAGGGCGAAAGGCAGGAAAATCCAAATCTTGAATAACGAATGTTGTGTTTACTTCCAAAACCTTTTCCCTTTCGCCTTTAACCTTTTACCTCCTACAATGCTTGTTTCTTTGCTGTTAAGTAACTAAGTTTGCGCCTCAATTATAGTGTTATGTCTAAAGCATCTGAAATAAAAAACGGGAATATACTTCGCTTCAACGGCGAATTATTGCAGGTAGAAGAATTTTTGCACCGTACGCCGGGTAATTTACGTGCTTTTTACCAGGCCCGCATGCGTAATGTAAAAAGCGGGAAACTGGTTGAATATCGTTTCCGTACGGATGAGGATGTAACCATTGCACGTGTTGAAACTAACGACTACCAGTTTTTATATGAAGATGGCGATTCATTGGTAATAATGGACAATACCACTTATGATCAGCATAATATTCCAAAATCGCTGTTTGGTCCGGCTGTAAAATTTCTGAAAGAGGGAATGAATGTGATTGTTGCTTTTGAAAGCGATGAGCCAATTATGGGACAAATACCCGGCTCAGCTGAGTTAGAGATCACTTATACCGAGCCTGCTGTTAAAGGCGATACCTCAAGCGGTGCATTAAAAAATGCGACCGTTGAAACCGGCGCCGAAATTAAAGTTCCTTTATTTATCAATATCGGCGATAAAGTAAAGGTTGATACCGCTACAGGATCATACGTAGAACGTGTGAAGGGATAACCCCCCGCCCCCTGAAGGGGGAGTTTTTTGATTAGCATGGTATTAAGGCCTACATTTGTAGGCTTTTGTTTTTGTGTTAACTACGAATTTGGAGAAAACTGGCGTATCCTTATTCTCTATTGTTCCCCCTTCAGGGGGTTAGGGGGTAAATTCCAATTCCAGCAAAACCGGGCAATGATCTGAGTGCCTTGCTTCGGGTAAAATAGCCGATCTTTTTATGTTGTTTTCGAGTGATGAGGTAGCCATGTTGTAATCGATACGCCAGCCTAAGTTCTTAGCGCGTGAATTAGCCCTGAAACTCCACCAGGTATAATTGTGCGGCTCTTTATTTAAATGTCTGAAGGTATCTATATAACCGGATTCAATAAAGTTTTCCATCCACTCACGCTCTTCCGGTAAAAACCCTGAAGAATTGGCATTTGATTTTGGATTGTGTATATCTATAGGCCGGTGACAAATGTTATAATCGCCGGATACCACCAGCTTAGTACATTGTGATTGTAATAATTCCAGGTATCTGCCAAATTCATCTAAAAAGCGGTATTTAAATGCCTGCCTGTCATCCCCGCTTGAACCCGAAGGAAAATAAACACTCATTACAGATACCTCATCAAAATCAACCCTGATATTACGACCTTCACGGTCGTACTCGCTGATCCCGCAACCATATTCTACATGCTTGGGTGTTTTTTTTGTGAAGATAGCTGTACCACTGTATCCCTTTTTTTCAGCAGGATACCAGTAATGTTCATAACCCAATTGTTCAACTAATAAAAGGTCAGTCAAAACATCGGGTGTTGCTTTAATTTCCTGTAAGCAAACAACATCGGCATCAGTAGCCTGCAGCCAGGCCAGCCAGTTTTTGCTCATTGCCGAGCGGATACCGTTAACATTGTAGGTGATTATTTTCATGCCCCCTGGCCCCCTAAAGGGGGAATTAATTTTTATTGTTTGTAAATATATAAACTCTTCATAAAATTAATAAACCTGCATTTTTAACTCCCCCTTTAGGGGGCCGGGGGGCCGAGTATTTTATCCAGCTGCTTACATTCCTTTTTGCTCAATAACTCAACGGTCATTGGCACGTCTTCCAGTGGGCGGTCGTTTTCATTTTTTTTCACTGCAGCTATGCGGTCAACCATATCAATGCCTGTCACTACTTCTCCATAAACGGTATAGTTTTGGTCGAGATGCGGTGCGCCGCCTACCGATTTATAATATTCCCTTTGCCACGCTGGTATTTTACGACCTTTCAACTTGGTTTGCTCCAGGGTATCTAATTTTGCATCAGTAAAACGCTTGCCTTCAACTATATAAAACTGGCATCCGCTTGATGCTTTCGCAGGATTATCGTCCCGGGCCGCTGCTAACATTCCTCTTTTATGAAAAAGGCTGTCCCTGAATTCAGCGGGAACCGTATAACCAACATCTCCATTGCCAAGCTCATCGCCTGGCTTTGCCTTCTTTGAATCCGGGTCGCCGCCCTGTATCATAAAGTTTTGTATCACTCTGTGAAATAAAGTACCATTATAAAAACCCTGTTTTACCAGTTTTATAAAATTATCCCTGTGTTTAGGAGTTTCATTGTATAAACGGATAATGCACTCGCCATAACTGGTTTTTATCCGCACATACTGATTTTTAGGGCCTTTGGCAAATGCTGATGAAAAAACAAGTAATATTAAACCTGCGAATAAAAATTTCTTCATTTTGTATTGTTTTGATGGCATATTATAGAAAAAAACAACTGTTCACTTATCCAACTCAATCAACCACTCACTACCCTTCCAATTCCTCAAAGTAATTAATAATTAGTGATTTTAATAACATCTCCTGTTCAAGCAGGGTATAATTAGGTACTGTTTTTACCAGTTTCCAATGCGGCCAGCCATCCTGATCCAAACCTTCTAATTCATAAAAACCCATCATGCTAAATAACTTGCAATTGGCAATGTGCATCAACTCTTCTTTTTGCCTTTTGCTGAATTTTCGTGGTCCTTGTCCTAATTCCTGCACGCCGATCAAAAATAGCATTACTTTTATATCTGGCTTTTCATTATCAAACTCATCCGCAATACGCTGCTGTAATGTGCTCCATTTTAAATTAATTTCCGCAGGCTTCATGGAGGCAAATATAAGGTCATTATTTCATTGGTCATTAGTCATTGAGCTCATTTGGTTTAATACATAGTCATAAAAAGCGATCAGTTTGAAATATACTTACAAAACTTTTTATAAATGACCGATGACCCAATGACAAATGACTAAAAAGAAACTTTGTTGCATTTAACAATATTGTTACATTGCGCTGTTATTTGGAAACTTTTAATAGTTACTTTTGTTAAAATTTGTTAAAAAGGCATATACTGATTTGAAAACAAGTAAATATCATATTATCCACTCGTGGATATTGCTCATCTGCTTTGTTGCGGGGCAGTACATGGTATATGCCCATCAACACAACCTAACTATAAGTGCATCTAAAACCTACAGTGTTTCTAAAAACCTATCTCAGCAAACGGTTAAAGAAAAATGTTATTTATGCGATGCAATGCACCATAACTTTATGGTAACTGCTTTCCATATATATTTTACGCCGGTTGCCGTTGCCGGTTATGTTTTTAAAAGCGTTCAATATAGCTTTACGAGCATTCAGCTTATCCTCTCCAGCGGTCGCGCCCCTCCAATATCAAACAATTTAGTATAACATTAAGAGCTTTAGCTTTAAGTGTTTCTATTGAACGATTGTTTATTACAAACGTCACTCACATTATTAAAAGACTTATACCGGATTTTATTATGATAGTATTATCAAACTATTCAAATATCATCTCATTTTTCAAATAAAATATTCATGAAAATCAACATACGATCATCAATACTCTTAGCCCTTCTTTTTCTCATATCAGCAGCATCCAATGCCGCAGTGAAATCACCACCTAATGATGGGGTTGTAGGAACTTTAACAGGTACTGTAACTGATAAAGCGGATGGCAAACCAATTATTGGGGCTACCGTAAGTATTCCGGATTTAAGAAACGGTGCCATTACCGATGTTAATGGCCATTACACATTAAATCGTATACCTAAAGGAATATACCTGGTACAGGTTAGTTATATTGGTTATGCCTCTTATAACCAAAAGGTTGATTTAACTAAAACTACGGTACTTGATTTTCAATTGCATACATCCTCCATAGAAACTGGCGAAGTAGTTATTACGGGGGTAAGTAAGGCTACAGAAATAAAAAGAGATCCGGTACCGATGGTTGCAGTAAGTAAAAATTATATCGATCAACGGTCCGGAGCAGGTAACATTATTGATGCGATAGCAAATTTACCAGGTGTAAGCGCCGTTACTACCGGCCCTAACGTTTCTAAACCCTTTATTCATGGGTTGGGCTATAACAGGGTAGTTACTGCCGAAGATGGTATACGCCAGGAGGGTCAGCAATGGGGCGATGAACACGGAATAGAAGTTGACCAAAACTCTATCGACCGTATAGAAATTATTAAAGGACCTGCGAGTTTAAGTTATGGGTCAGACGCCATTGGCGGAGTGGTTAACCTGATCACTCCAAGCCCCGTTCCTGATGGTAAAATATTAGGATCCGTACAGGGTATTTACGGCACAAACCAAGGATTGCTGAATGGCTCATTCAGGTTGCAGGGAAATCAAAACGGATTGGTTTGGGGTACCGTCATATCAGATAAAGAAGCAAAAGATTATCAAAACCAACACGATGGCCGCGTTTATGGTACAGGTTACCAGGAAAGAGATGCCAGGGTAATGGTGGGTTTAAATAAATCATGGGGTTATTCGTACCTGAATGCATCAGTATATGATGCCCTGCAAGAAATTCCTGATGGCAGCAGAGATTCGGCTACCCGTAAATTCACCAGACAAATCACCGACGCAGATACATACCGTCCCATAGTTCCAGAATCGGTATTAAATTCGTATGCCATTACCCCTATACACCAGCATGTTCAGCTTTATCGTATTTACGATAATAGCAACTTTACATTGGGCAACGGTAACCTGATTGTTAACCTGGGTTACCAGTATAGTCATCGGCGCGAGTATACCCACCCAACCGAACAAGATATTGCTGGCTTAAATTTGCAGCTGGCAACTTATACGTATGATGTTAAGTATAATTTTAACATGGGCAACGATTATGAAACATCAGTTGGCGTAAACGGAATGTATCAAAATAACTCATTAGGCCAAAGTACGGCTTTCCCGATCCCGGCTTATCACCAGTTTGATATTGGCCCGTTTGCCATCGTCAAAAAAAGCTTCGGAAAGCTGGATCTTTCTGCCGGAGCAAGATATGACAGCCGTTCGTTTAGCGGACAAGCTGCCTATATCGATACATCAAAGGCATATTACCCCACACTTTATACAGGACCAAACCCTACTACCACTCCTAACGTCGTTCCGCAATTCAGCGCGCTTAATAAAACGTTTTCAGGAGCTACCGGCAGTTTTGGAGCTACCTATAATTTTTCCGACGCTTTTTTGTTAAAGGGTAATATTGCCCGTGGTTTCAGGGCCCCAAGTATTGCTGAACTTTCGGCTAACGGCCCTGATCCAGGCTCACAGATATATCACGTAGGTAACAGCAACTTTAAACCAGAGTTTAGTACTCAAGAAGACCTCGGAGCCTTTCTTACCCTGCCTAATGTTTCTTTAAGTATAGAGTTATTTAATAACAATATTCAAAATTACATTTTCCAGGAGCAGGAACTTAATGCCGACGGTACACCTGTTATAACTCAGGGATATAATACTTTTACCTACGTACAAAGCAAGGCCCGTATTAATGGAGGTGAGTTTGCTGTTGATATTCACCCGGTATCATGGCTGCATTTTGCGAATTCACTTAGTTTAACTTATGGTCAAAATTTAGGCAATGGTGGCCCAGTAGCAGACAGTTTGAAGTATTTGCCTTTTATACCACCCCTTCATACTCATTCGGAATTGCGCGGTAACTTCGCCAAAGGATTTGGTAATTTAAGGAATGTATATGCAATGGTTGGATTTGATCATTATAACGCACAGAACAGATTTTTTGCAGCTTATGGCACAGAAACCTATACTGCCGGCTATAACTTGTTAAGCGCGGGCATAGGAGCTAATTTAGTAGATGCTTCCGGAAAGAAAATTGTGGAACTGTTTATTGAGGGAACAAACCTTGCCAACGTAAACTACCAGTCGAACATGAGCAGGCTTAAATATTTTGACAATGCTAATGTCCCAGCAGGTGTACAGCCCGGGATATTTAACATGGGCCGTAATATAAGCTTTAAGGTTATTGTGCCATTTGATTTATCGCCACACACAAAACCAACTACCGGATCATAAAACTTAAAAAGGCCTTGCTGAATAAGCAGGGCCTTTTTGTTATTTAAGTATTTTTAAAGCACCAACCTTAAGAGGATACATAATTTTTTCTTTTTATCATATTGTATTGGTCAATAAGATGATGGGCAATATCCCCAATAAAGAGAAAAATACTATACCCGACCCATTTCGCTGTATTATATAAATGTGAAACGGAAGCGCCGCTTATTTTTCCAAGCCATATCCCAATAAACCAGGCGCCCGTTACCGCAAGGAAACATATCACAATCTTCACATAAGTGTTTATTGTAACAGGCTGCAATATTGCCCACAGTATAATATAGAGCGTCGGCTGACGAATAGCTTCGTGTCCTCCTACCGCGCTAAGCCAATAGAAAAAAGATTGCCCGGTAAAGCTGATCCCATCAATAAAAGAATGGACTATATTCATGAGAACGAATACAACAAGGGTAATAGTAATGCTGGTATTCTTTAAATGAACACTGCAAGTAATTTTTCCAAGGTAATATCCTACGCACAGCAGAATAAGTATTAACAAAGGATAAGTAAAGGGCTGTTGGCTCTTTAATAATAAAAGTATTATTGCAGTTGTAATTCCTAATACCTTTGCGTAGTAAACCTTTTTTGGGGGAAATAGTCTTGCAATCATATATGTAGTTTTATTCGTATGCATATATAATACCAATTTTTGTTATAAATGCAATCTAATTGCAATTTAATTGCATTTAGAAAGATTCCATAACAATAAAAAACCAATACTGCGGTAAACCATAACTTTTAGGGAAAGCATTAAGTCCTTAGAGATAGGTGAGCACAAAATACTATTTCGGCTTAGTGATCTTTGTGCCTCCTTAGTGAACTCCGTGGTTAATTTTTTACCACAATGACCACAAAGAAATACACGGAGGTCACAAAGACTAATCATTCAAAAATATAATTTTGGTGCATTTTTCATAATTGGACTTTTGATACAGCCTCGTCCTTGCTTTATTATTTCGTTTGTAAAACCAAAGTAGCCCCTTGAAGTCCTTGTGAAGTAGCTGTAAACGTAATATTCCCTGCCTTTTCTTTAGCCTGAACAATTGCTAGTGCAAGGCCATTAAATGCCTTCCGGTAATTGGCTTTAAACGGATCGTGGCTAACTTCATCGCCATTATCAACCCCGGCTATAAAACCTTCGCCGTAAAGTTTAAAGTTTACCAAATTATTGGCATTGGGCACAACATTCCCATTTTTATCTAATATTTTCACTGTTATGAAGGAAAGGTCTTTGCCATCGGCTTTTATTATTCTTCTGTCGGCTATCAGTTCAATTTTGGCTGGTGCTCCTGCTGTATGGATTTCGCGGGTTAAAACTACTTTTCCATTTTTGCGCGAAATAGCTTTAAGAGTACCCGGTTCATATTTTACACGCCACATAATATGCAGGTCTTCGCCGTTTTTCTTTTTTACCCCTAATGATTTACCGTTAAGGAATAATTCAACCTCATCGGCATTATTATAAAAGGCCCAAACATCAATTAATTTACCCGGTTCCCAGTTCCAATGCGGAAAAATGTGCAAAACAGGTTTATTGGTCCACTCGCTTTGATACATATAGTATATATCTTTCGGAAATCCGGCCAGGTCAATAATTCCAAAATACGAACTGCGTGACG
>JAQBOA010000005.1 GCA_028288305.1 Mucilaginibacter sp. | reverse complement strand
CAGGTTCGATTCCTCGCCCGATAGTTGCTTCACTCCTGTTTCCATCCACGGAAATACGCAAATAGATAGGCAGATTGCCTGATTCATAGCCCTTTACCTTCTTTAGGTAAAAAAGCAGGTTAAAATTTTTAGTCTTCATTCACTCACCAGTTTTTGTTCACAAATCGTTACAAACCTACATTTACAGGCCCTGAAAATCAAGATGTTCAAATTTTGAACTGGCTGACAATCAGTCATTTATGACACTTTTGGTGAGTAAATCGGTAAGTGACCAAAAAACGCTCTAAAACTCACCTGAGTAGTGAAAAAAGATGCATAAAATGGTCATTTTACCAAAATCAAAAAGCCTGTAAACATTTGATTTACAGGCTTTTGATTGTTTTTGAATTAAGCATATGTGGTCCCGACGAGAATCGAACTCATATCTAGAGTTTAGGAAACTCCTATTCTATCCGTTGAACTACGGGACCATATCGATTTCGGAATTACGAATTACGATTTCGGATTTTTTTGCAAATGTGCGAATTATACACGAGTTAGTCAAAAACATTTGTAGTTAGTGAATAGTTGATTGAGTTATATTAAGTTGATCAAGTTAAAAACCAGCCTATTCCCACATCTGCACATTAATTATCTGCACATCCGCACATCTGAAATCTGCATATTTGCACATCAAAAAAATCATCTAACAACCGATCCATTATGCATATCTCCGTCTGCCGAAACAAAACTCAGTTTTCCTTCTGAGTTCTCCGCCATCAGTATCATCCCCTGCGATTTTATTCCTTTTATTTCCCTCGGCTCAAGGTTTACTAGAATGCTTACCTTTTGCCCTATTATAGCTTCTGGCTCGTAATATTCCGCAATGCCCGATACTACTGTCCGTTCGTCTATTCCTGTATCAATAGTTAGTTTAAGCAACTTTTTTGTTTTGGCAACTTTTTCCGCAGTTATGATAGTACCGGTACGAATGTCCATCGTGGAAAAGGCTTCGTAATTGATATTCTCTTTTGCAGGTATAATTTCAATTTGCTTTTGAGCTGCCGAAGCAGCCTTTTTGTCGAGCAATTTCTGAATTTGCAGGTCAATCACCTCATCTTCCACTTTTTCAAACAATAATGCCGCGGGATTTAGCTGATGTCCGTTTGCAAATTCAATTTCCTGGTCATAAGCAAGAGCGCTGAATGGAATATTTAACATCCCCACGATCTTTCTAACCGTAGCCGGCAAAAATGGCTGCATGCTGCAAGCCAAATGTCCGATTATAATTAAACAGTTATGTAAAGCATCTTTAGCGTCCTCAGGATTTGTTTTTATGGTTTTCCAGGGCTCCTTTTCGGTAAGATAACGATTTCCCAAACGGGCAATATCCATTACATTTTGCAAAGCCTGCCTGAATTTGAATGTCTCCAGGTTAATTTCCAACTCGTCATAAAAACGGCCAATTTCATTAGCAAGATGTTTATCAGTCAACACAACTTTTGGAGCATCGCTTTCGATTTTCCCATCATAAAATTTGTGCATCAGTATCATTACCCGGTTCACATAATTGCCCAATATGGCAACCAGCTCATTATTTACCCGTGACTGGTAATCTTTCCAGGTAAACTCACTATCACTTGTTTCAGGTAGTATAGATGTTAATACATAGCGTAACTCATCCTGCTTACCCGGAAACTCTTCCAAATATTCGTGCAGCCAAACAGCATGATTACGTGAAGTGGAAAGCTTATCCCCTTCCAGGTTCAAAAACTCATTGGCAGGCACATTTTGGGGTAAAATATATTCGCCGTGGGCATGTAATATAGATGGGAAAATAATGCAATGGAAAACAATATTATCCTTGCCAATAAAGTGAAGCAGGCAGGAATCATCAGCTTCATTCTTCTGTTTTTTCCAATACAATTTCCAATCTCTTCCATTATCAAGCGCCCATTGTTTGGTAGCTGATATGTAGCCGATTGGCGCGTCCATCCAAACATATAGCTTTTTCCCTTTAGCTTCTTCCAATGGCACATCAATACCCCAATCCAGATCGCGGGTCATGGAACGGGGCTGTAAACCCGATTTTAACCACGATTTACATTGCCCTAAAACATTCACTTTCCATTCGCCTTCCTTACTATCAATCCATTTTTCCAGCCATGGCTGGTATTTGTCCAGTGGTAAATACCAATGCTTTGTCGGTTTTAACACAGGTGTTTTGCCGCTTAATGTAGAGACAGGATTTATAAGGTCGGTAGGATTTAAGGATGTACCGCAATTTTCACACTGGTCGCCATAGGCGTTTTCATTACCACAGTTGGGGCAGGTACCTATAATGTACCTATCGGCTAAAAATTGCTGGTAATCTTCATCAAAATATTGCTCCGAAAATTTCTCAATAAATTCATCCTTTTCATAAAGGTTTAAAAAAAACTCCTGCGAAAGGTCATGATGTATGGCAGATGAAGTACGGTGATAAATATCAAAGGCTATCCCGAATTCTTCAAAACTTTTCTTTATCTGGTTATGATATTTATCAATTATTGCTTGTGGGGTAGTGTCCTCTTTCTTTGCTTTGATGGTAATAGCGGCCCCATGCTCATCCGAACCGCAAATGTAAATCACATCCTTTTTTTTAAGTCGCAAATAACGTACAAAAATATCAGCAGGAATATAAGCGCCGGCCAAATGCCCTATATGAAGCGGGCCATTGGCGTAAGGCAAAGCAGAAGTAATAGTGAACCGTTTATATTTATTAAATTTCGACATTAAATATTATCCGTTTTGGCAAAGATACTTTTTAAGTCCGAAAGTCGGAATGTCAGGAAGTCGGAAAGATGATGAGCTTGAATGACAAAAAGTTTTTTTATTATTGACGAATGTATAAACGTTCAGTTGCAACTTCCTCCAAACTTCCGGACTTCCTAAAAAAAGGTGATAAAATCGCCATTACCTGCCCGGCCAAAAAATTACCTAATCCAATGACTGATGCGGTAAAGCTTTTACAATCATGGGGATTAGAAGTTGTTTTAGGAGAAACTGTTAATGCCAGTTATCACCAATTTGCAGGCGATGATGACCTGAGAGCAAAAGACCTGCAGCGTTTTATTGATGATGACAGTATTAAGGCTATCATAGCTGCACGCGGGGGTTATGGCACCATAAGAATGATTGACAAGGTTAATTTTAGCCGTTTTGCCCAAAACCCTAAATGGCTGGTTGGCTTTAGTGATATTACCTTACTGCATACCCATTTGTTTACCAATTATAATACTCAAACTATACACGGACAAATGCCTATTAACATTCCCGATGCCTCGGCACATTCCCTGGAAACTTTGAGAAAAGCATTATTTGGCGAAGAACTTAATTACCAGTTTACTTCACATGCCTTAAACCGCAGCGGAAGTAGTTCGGGTATTTTGGTGGGTGGTAACCTATCATTATTAATTGCGGCATCCGGTTCAGTCTCTGACCTGGATTACACAAACAAAATATTATTTATAGAAGATGTTGGCGAATATTTATATTCCATAGACCGCATGTTGCACAATTTAAAACGCGCCGGAAAACTACAGCACCTGGCAGGTTTAATTGCAGGCGCTTTTACCGACGTAAAAGATAATGATATTCCGTTTGGACAAACGGTGCCCGAAATTATTATGGAGGTTGTTAAAGAATACAACTACCCGGTATGCTTTGATTTCCCCGCAGGGCATATACCCAATAATTGCAGTATGATATTCGGTAAAACGATAAATTTATCGGTAAATAAAGAACACGTAATTTGTCTGAACCGGGATTAAACAGGCTTTATTGATTTTTACGATGAGAAATAAAAAAACTTTCGGATAGTCCGGCTCAAAACAATCACCAATTCAATAATTTAATAATTCAATAATTCAAAATTAACCATGGCACTCTTCAGTAATTTAGGCAAGTATAAAAATTTTGGTCTCTTAGTAATCAGGATTGGTTTGGGCCTGATGTTTATTTATCATGGTTATTCAAAATTGTTGGGCGGCGAAAAAGTGTGGGCACAATTAGGCAGTGCTACCAAATATGTTGGCGTTCATTTCTGGCCGGTATTATGGGGCTTTCTTTGCGGGGTAGTTGAAACATTCGGCGGCTTTTTACTCATAATCGGTTTAGAATTTCGCACGGTATGCCTGCTGCTGATCATTAACCTGGTTGTTGCCGCTGCATCGCAATATTTAGGGGGCGGTGGTTTGGGTGCCGCTGCCCATGCAATTGAAGATGCCATTATGTTTGCCGGCTTACTCTTTATAGGACCAGGGAAATATAGTGCAGATAAGAAATAACCGGTAACAGAACGTGAGTTCGATATAATTTAGTTATATAAAAACATTCGTTCGCCTCACCTAAACGGCATAGCCCTCATGAACACCTATGACAAAAAATACATCGTGAATAATCCTCTCCAAAGGAGAGGACTTTGAATATCACCGCGACTAATTTTATATCTTTTTAAGCTCCCTCTCCTTTGGAGAGGGCTGGGGTGAGGCAAAAAAAAAAGACTTACTAAGCTTTTAAAAGTTTAGTAAGTCTAAAGTTGGTTTTAAGATAACAGGGTTAGCACAGCTTATCTTGAAGCTATACTATGCACCGATTAAATTTATTGGTTCAAATAATCGTTCATGTTTTTCAGGTAAGCCTCATCTATGGTACCCGAATATTCGGAGAAAAATGTATTCACTCTGTCGCCTTCACTGGCAAATGCAGTTTTTATCGATTTCTTTTTAAGCGAAAATGGCTGCAATTTTTTATCAGGAACACTCATAACATAGTAGTTGCCTTCATCCTCAAACTCATCATAATTGTTCCCCGAAGAAGTCATACCGTCTGAATGATAATTGTTCTTTACAAACCTGGTTTTAGTTAATTTATATATTTTATATTTTTTACCACCGGCAATAAGTTGTGCAAAATGTACTTTATCAATCTCGGGCACATATTCAAAAACTTGCGGCCTGTGGAGTTCATCATACAAAGTGAACGATTTAATCCGCTCTTTATCAACTGCAATAGCATCGTGTTTATTGGAGGTTAAAAGTAATTCACCGGCTATTTTATCATAGTTAAAACCATATGCAGGATTTTTATAGACAGAATCTTGAGGGCTGACTACAAAACCGCTTACCCAGTCGTTAAACAGGTAACGGCTTCCTTTGGTTGCCTCGGTATATGAAAACACAGGGTATAACGTACCACTATTATTACCATTTGCACCATAAAGTAAACTATTGCTATAACCTTGATTGGATCCGTAAGTATTAAACGCAGAGGCCGTTGTAGTTGTAGCCCCTCCCTCAGTTCGTGCATCAGCAGCCACCGGGGCAGGATTTAAAATTACTACTAAATCGGTTTTACCTTTAACATCAATCAGTTTTGGCTCATAACCGGCCGATGATACCAATAATGTAGCATTAGGATTAGCCTTTAAAGTAAATCTGCCTAATGAATCTGTACGGGTAGCTGTTTTATCACTTTTATCCTGTACAAATGCTAAAGAAACGGTATTTCCCGATTCATCCTTTACATTTCCGTTAACAGTTTGTATTTGAGCATTTGCAAACTTTAGCAGGCAAACCAGTAAAAAAAATGTAGATGTTGTTTTTTTCATAACTATGATTGTTTAGAATATAAAACTATAAAAAAATATCAACTATAACAAAAAAGGAGACTGTAATAAATACAATCTCCCTTTTTGTTAATATTAACCTTTATCCAATCTTAATAGAATCTATCCAAAAGATATCTATCCGCACTTGTATGTGCCTGGAATTGGAAATGGAATAATTGTTTTGCCTGGGCAAAAGTATATGACCCTGTAATTGTAGAAGAACCTGGCTTCCCGTTAACAAAAAATACAGGGGCCTGTGTAACTGTTATTCCTGCCCCTGTGGCAGCAGTTACAGATGCAGGTGTAAATGATACCGCAAAATTGGAATATGTTGCAGTAGCCCCGGTACCTGTTTTGGTGAAGGTAATATCATATACTAAAACACCACCAGCGTATCCGCTTGGTACATTAAATTCTGTTGGCAAAATAGGTGAAAATATTGCTGATCCACCGGTAAATGATGAGCCAGAAGAAAAAGCTCCTAATGAATCAGCCTCATTAAACCTCGAGAAGTCCTGTTTATAGGTACCGCCAAAATCATTACCAATAAAATGGTAATAATGTGCATTAAAATTACCGCTTAATATACCGTTACTTGTACTGGCCAATTCAATTGGAAGCATGTAGCTTAGTGTAGGATCCAGGAAACTCTTATATATAGTAACAGTTACTGAATCAAGGCGTGCCCCAGCCTTTATTGTACCAGAAAGTTTGTTAATGGTATATGACCCGGTAGGCATAGGCAGATACGCTATAGCTGTATTCTTAGTATTATATGCAGTGAGCAGACTGGTACTAACATCTATGGTATATTTAGTATCAGTAGATAACGGTTTGGCAGAAGCAATATTAATACCAAATTGCCTGATAACTGTATCCTGTGAATCAGTAATAGCATCTAAACTAAAGTACTGCAATCCACTATATGGTAACTCGACCACCGTTCCAATTCCGGAAAAGTCGGTATTTGGCTTATCCTTTAAGCAGGATGATAGCGAAACCGCCGCCAATGATAATATGAATAATATTTTTTTCATCTTTTCTTTAATTTAAATTTTAAAAATTATGGCATCCAGAAAATCTTCGATGTTAATGCTTCTGTACCAGTACCGCCATCTGGCACGTTACCGCCATTGTAGTTAATCTCACTTGTAGGGTAAGGAAAACGATAAGGAATGTGAGTTGCAGTAACACCTGGGTAAATAGAAACCGGTATGGCCGGAATACCTAACCGCCTGTAGTCGCTATATGACTCCAATGGATCCAAACTATTACATGCAGCCCATTTTTGAGTAATAATAATTGTAAAAGGGTCAGCTGCCAATGCAAAGTTTGTCAGCGGATCATTCTGCCCAGTGTAAGTTGCTGCTGCCGCTGCATAACCAGGGATTCCGAGAATACGGAATGATTCAACAACAGCGCTATTATAAGTTGTTAAAGCTGTTGATCCTGTAATATAACCACGCTGTAATGCTTCTGCTTGTAAAAACAAACTCTCAAATGCCGGTATAATAGGTGCACTTTCCGAAGGTGAGGGGCTAAGTCCATAGCCCGAAATTGCAGATATTACGCTATTTGCCTCATTTCCGTTTTGACTTCCATATGCCCTGCCCTGTATTGCATGTGCACCATTAAACAGGTAAAATGCACTATCCCGTGGGTCATTATGTGTTTTATAAAAATTAACTCCATAAGCGTTGGCCCTAAAGTATTTTTCGTTGGTGCCTGGTGCCCCTGATGCATCATACTCTATATCCAGGTACATTGGGTTTTCAGCGTTATCAGCAGCGCCGGAATATCCGGGGTTTACTGATCCATCTTCACCTACACCTAAAAAATCCGTTGTTGTATAACCTGCTAAAGCAGCTTTTACACCTGCATCACCTAAAGATCCATTTGCTGAACTTTGAGTTTGGCGCATAAGCATCTTTAGCTTTAAAGTGTTCGCAAATTTAATCCAAAGCCCCATTTCTACTGGTTCAGTTACACTCCCGGCAGTATTATTAAACATTACATCGTAAGAGCCGAGTGGTGCAGCAGATGGATTTGCCTTTATTATGGCTACCGCAGAGTCAATTTTAGCTATACAAGCTTTATATATAACAGAACCACTATCATATTTATAAGAGAACGTACCATTAGGCGCTAAAGCTGTTGAGAATGGGGCGCTATTATACAAGTCAACTATACGCTGATATACAAATGCAGTCATAATCATACCTACAGCCTTGTAATTTGCCAGTGATGCAGTATTGGAGTTTGTTATCATCAGCTTATAATTCCCCAGGTTGTTATATGCTGCGTCCCAGTTACCACTGCCGGTACCGCTTGTTAACTGGTACAATACATAAGTATTGCTCGGCGTATAAGCGCCGCTTTGTGTCCAGTAACCCATCCAGTTATTTAATATATCCTGGTTACCGCCAATGGGTACTGTCCCATTAAAAGCTACAGGTGAATACATTAAGTTAGCAGTTCCGGCTAAAGCGGATGATAATGTATATTTTGGAAGTACAGATATAGGGCTATTAGGATTAGAGCCATTTATATCAAAGGTGCCCTTTTTACAGCCATACATACCCGCTAATACCACTCCCGTAAAAAGCAATGCTATGTTTACTTTTCGCTTAAATATTGTTAATTTTTTCATTTTATTTATCTTAAAAAGTTACAGACAATGTTGTACTGAATATCCTTGTTGGAGGTAACTGGTTTAGTGAAGTTGTACCTACACCATTACCTGTATCATTACTAAATTCAGGATCGGTAAATTTATTAGTTTTTGGAGTAAACATTAATAAGTTACGTCCTGATACTGAAATAGTTGCCGCTTTGATAAATTTAACCTGGTTAATCCATTGTTTAGGAAGTGAATAAGCCAGGTTTGCCTCTCTTAATTTCCAGGCAGCAGCGCTTACAACATAGTTCGCATTTACACTCTGGTATAAGGTTGGCCAAAAGTTAAAGTTACCATCCTGTACTTCAACATTGGTATTGCTAACGTATTTTCCTGTTGACGGATCCAGGTATTCAGAATTAGGCATTACGAAACGTTGACGGCCTGCAACAGCTGATGTAATACTATTACCGCTATGGTCAAGCGTTGACCCAAGATCTGAAGCATAAAATACATATCCCCCGCGATAATCCACAGTCATTGAAAAAGAAAGATTTTTATACCTGAAAGTAGTGCTTAAACCTAATATATCAGTAGGAACAGTATTACCCAGAACACTTAACTTACTGGCCCTGGTTGGTAAACCGGTGTTAGCATTAACAATCACCTTTCCGTTTGCTGGGTCTCTTGTCCAGTCATAACCTTCAATCTCAGGATAAGATTTGCCAACTACAGCATATGAACTGTTACCAATGTTTATCGCGCTTACACCCGATACAATGCTATTAACAACACTTGTTTGATGTGTCCAGTTAGCTTTTAATACCCAGCTTATATCCTGTGTCCTTATTACTGATCCGGTTAAATCAAGTTCAAGACCTTTATTGGCAGTATTTGCAGCATTAACCAATGCCTGCGAAAAACCTGATGAACTTGATACAGAAGCATATACTATACCATCTTTAGTTGTTGACTGATAGTAAGAAGCAGCAAGATTAATCCTGTCTTTTAAAAATCCTAAGTCTAAACCAACTTCATCTTCAGTAATTTTTTCAGGCTTTATGTTTGGATTAGCAATTATCGTGTTAAGTGAATAACCGGATAAACCAGAACTTGCATAAGGGAAACTGTAAGCAGAACCTAAAGTTGGGGTTGTTCTGTAAGCACCGTAAGCTATATACGGCGAACCGTTTGCCAGGGCAGAAACGTTACCTGTTAAAGAGTGTGCATACCTTACTTTGGCAAAATTTAATATGTCGTTGTCAGTGATGCTCTTGAACATTTCGCTTAATACAAGAGATGCATCAACATCATAATATGGAATGAAACGGTTAGCTGTTGATAACCTTGAATCCAAGTCTGTTCTGTATGAACCATGTACAAATGCATAATCCTTATACCCGAAAGTAGCTTCGCCAAAATAACCCAGCTTACGTGCCTCATCGCTATACTGGCCGCCTACGTTTGGCGTTGAGTTATAGTTTTGCGTATTATAAGGCAGCGTGGTAAGGCGGCCGCCACTTGCAGTATTTATATCTGGAAAATCTATAGGATCATAGGTGATCTTGTTTTCTAAATAGGTAATACCGCCTGTACCGTTAAAATTAAAATTTTTGGCAATTTTGGTATTAAAGCTCGCAAGGAAATCGGAGCTGAATAATAAATTGTTCTGATTGTATAAGCCATATGCAGGCAATTGATCAGTTGCAGAATATTTTGTACCTGAATCTTCCGCCTTAACAATACCGGTACCCTGAGGGTTTGAATAATAAATAGTATCGTTGTTTTTTGAGAAAGCACTGTAAGTAATACCTGCATCCTCGTATTGATGCCTTGTCTGGATGTTTTCTATCGATGAACGGTAGGTTAAATTTACCCATTTCCACGGCTTCAAGCTTAATGCTACGTTAGCATTAATGTGGTTTTCAATTTGTAAATTCCTTTGTTCTGCAATGATTTGCCCGGGGCTTATATAGTAATCATTATAATACGTATCCGGGTTACCATATTTACTGTTAACATTTTTTAAATCAGCAACCGGAACTTGAAACGGTGATTCAAGTAAATCATCATATACAGCACCGGCGTTAGTTGTATTTTTATTTATATAAGTATAGGTAGCAGAATAAACGGCCGAAAAAATTCCGTATTTTTTATCACCGCCAATGCGGAATATATCACGGCGGCCTATATCGTTAGGAGTAACACCTTTGCTGTTGATATCCTGTGCAGACATGTGAAAACTTCCTGTCTCATCACCAGAATCAAATGAAAAATTCTGATGGGTTGTAATACCTGTATTAAAAAAATCTCTCTTCTGATTTGGTATAGCGCTGTAAGGAACCATTTCAACGGAGCCATCGGGCAATGGGCGTCCCAGTGGCACTAATTTACCATTAAACAGCGGACCATAATTTTGGTTTTCGTAAGGAATGTAGGTGCTTAAATCATTAAAGTCGTTTACATAACGCTCACCGCCGTTGCTGCCAAATTGATTTTGAAAACCTGGCATGTAAGAAACAGTTTCCACATCAACAGTAGATGAAACGGTTACACTTGTTGCCCTTGCACCATGTTTGGTTGTAATAACGATAACACCGTTTGATGCATCAGAACCATAAACCGCAGAAGCGCTTGAACCTTTTAAGATATCGGTTGATTGGATATCTTCAGGATTTAAAGTGCTGATGTCACTATAGTAAATTGATCCGTCAACAACAATCAAAGGTTGATTATTACCTGTTAATGATCTGTTACCACGAAGGGTTAAACGGGTTGGAGCAAAAATACCCGCGTTAACGGTGTTGATTTGCAAGCCCGAAACCTTACCGGTTAAACCGTTGGCTATGCTTATAGGCTTTGCAGTGTTAATGTCTGCGCCGGTTACCTTGGTGGTTGAATAACCAAGCGACGCTGCTTGTCTTTGAATACCAAAAGAGGTAACCACAACTTCAGTCAATTGCTTTGAAGCAGGGTTCAATTTGGCATTTAAAGTTGTGGAGGTACCAACAGGTAATTCAAGTTGTGCATACCCTACAAAGGTAAACACAAGTGTTGCACCGTTAGGTACTGACAAAGAATACTTACCTGTTGCATTGGTTTGTGTACCAGACGTGGTACCTTTTACCCTTACTGATACTCCCGGGATGGGTAGGCCGTCATCTGAGGCCGTAACCGTACCAGTAACTGTACGGTTTTGTGCAAATACCTGTGTTATGCATAACATCAGGAAACACAAACTTACTAGTAGAAGTTTTTTCATGTTTGTTAATAATAAGATCAGTTAATAGTTAATTAGTGCTAAAAGTAATGTTAGATTATCAAATTATCAAGCGAAATAAAAAAAAACGCCGTTTTTTTTAAAAAAAAGTTGGTTTTTACTATAAAGTAATAATTTTAACATGAACCATTGTATACATTTAAAACATATTTCCCCATGTTTTCCACAAACTCACAAAACTTAAATTAGTCAATGCTCCAAAATATGCAGAAATTATTGTTAGCTGTATTGGAGACTGATTTATGAGCAAACATCCGCAGTTTTTTATTTTTATAGTTGGTTTAGGGTTCCGCAGGGAGAATTGCTGCTAATAATTAACCTGGCTGTCGCTGTTGCATTACAATTTGTGTATAAAGGAGTTTGAGCAAAGCTGCTTATACAAATGAAGATGCTATCGTATTGTGGAGTATTATTTATAGGTGAAGAGGTTTAGTGCAGATAAAAAATTATGTCTTTATCTTTATTATTGGTTCATATAATTCCCGAGCTTATTCAGATAAGCATCATCAATGTCTGATGAATTATCTGTCATAAACTTATTTAATTTATCCCCGTCGGCAACAAAAACCTCTTTTAATGATTTCTTTTTTAATAAAAATTTTTGGGTCTGGTTATTACTAACGTTAAAAAGATAATAGGTACCTTCATCAACATACTCATCATAATCATTCCCATGCGTAGTAAAACCATTATTTATATAATCAGACTTAATAAACCTGGTGCTGATGAGTTTATAGAGTTTATATTTTTTTCCTGAAGATAAAACTTGTATATAATGAGAGTTATCGATAGCTGGAACTCTTTCAAAAATGTAAGATTTATTACCACCATCAAATAAAGCAAATGATTTTATTTGATCCCGGTTTACCTCCATTACTGATTTTTCGTCCCGGGTAATTAATAGCCCACCATTAATTTTGTCATAATTAAACAGTAAGTTATCATACCGCAGCAACGAATCTGATTTGTCTATAATATATCCATGTGCCCAATTTTCAAAGAGATACCTGGAACCATGTAAATTACCCTTTCTGTGCGCAGCAAATGTCATACCCTCCGTAAAGCTTAAATTTTTATCAATAGCGCCATTTTGCAAAAACCCATTGTACAGCTTATCTTCATTGTCAATACCTGCAGATTCATTTATTTTATTTGAACTGCTTTCATTGCCAATTAAAAATAATACGATCTGAAAGTCTGTTTTATCACCAATATCAACAATCTTGTCTATATAACCTTTGCATTTAACCAATAATTTCGAATCCTGCCTTATTGGAAGTTTAAAATTACCAAGCGAATCGCTGAAAGTTGCATTTTTGTATTTCTTGTCGCTTAAAAAAGCAAAACTTACAGGGTTTCCTTTCTCATCTTTTACTGTGCCGGCAGCAGTAATAGTTTGTGCTTTGACCAATGATATGGTTATGAAAAGTAAAAAGCATATTGAAAAAAGCTTTTTCATATGTACATTATTTTATCTAAGCTAATGCTTTTAAATAACCCAACAAAATCTTTTAATTGGTTTATACAAGTGTTGCTAACAAAAAGAGGCCCCGGTAAACCAGGGCCTCTATAATGGTCGTTTAAAATAAATTACAGATGAACATAATCATCAATGATTGCTCTTGAAGCAGTTTTGAAATAAAACCTGAACAATTGCAGTGATTGCGCATAAGTATATTGAGTATTAGGATTAAACGTGATAGTACTAGGCACAAACATCGGACTTGTCACAACTGTTATATTAGTGGCCCATAGAGTACCGGCGGCGATATCCGCAGGTAAAAATTTAATAGCCCAGTTTGAATACGTTGCTGATGCACCTGAACCTGTCTTGATAAAAGTAACATCATAATTCGGTGTGGTATAATAACCTGTTGCAACTGTAAATTCGCTAGGGCTTACAGGGCTAATAATAACCGCTCCTAAATCTGTACGTGGCGTCGACGGTGCAGTTGTCGTATCAGCATTATTCCACCTGGTATAAAACTGCTCGTAATTCCCGGCAAAGTCATTACCAATAAAATGGTAATAGTGGATGTTTTGGTTGCCGCTGATCTTTAATCCGCCTGCACTGGCTATTTTAATTGGGAGCATGTAGCTTTTCGAAGGATCAAGCAAATGCTTATAAAATGTAACAGAAAAAATAGCGGTACGCTGCCCTGCTGGAATGGTTGCAGATGTAGTTGTAAATACAAAAGAACCCGTTGGCATAGTCAGATAATTGATAGCTGGATTTGCAGCATCATATGAAGTAACGATTGAACTATCAATAGCTAAGGTTATAGCAGTTGCTGTTGTTGGAGCATTGTTAGATGCCACAGTTACTGCAAACTGCTTGGTAATAGTATCGCCAGGATCAGTAACAGCGTCAGCACTAAAAAAAGCTTGTCCGCCTTTGGGAAACTCCACTATAGTTCCAGCTTTGCTGAAATCTATATAGTTGTTACTATTCTTAAGGCATGAGCTTAAACTAAGCACGGCCGCTGATAGTAATATGGATATTATTAAATATAATTTCTTTTTCATTTTTTTAATTATTTAGCGAAAAATATTTTCGAGGTGAATGGATTGACGGCAGGTTCTTTTGCTAAATTCGCCTGGTTTGAGGTGAGCTCGCTTATTGGATAAAATATCCGGGTAGGTAAAGTTTGCGAAATAGCTGCAGGGTCAATTGACGAAGGCAGGGCTGGAATACCGGTCCGCCTGTATTCGTTATAAGCCTCCAGGTTAAAATAGCCATTTAAAGCTACCCATTTTTGCGTAATAATTGCTTGTTGCTTATTAGGTGAAGCAGCCCAGCCAACATTATTAATATTTTGGCTGTAATAAGTAACAGCTAAGGCTTGTGAAGCTGCTGCGGTTGGCGGTGTATAAACAAAATCAGGGGTTTGCGGAGTTTGGCCGGCAGTTATCGGGGCGCCTGTGTTATCTGCAGGAACAGGTGTATAAGTTCCTCCCGCCTGAGCATCAACAAATGAAGCGGTAATACCTGCCTCGTATAACTGCTGAGGGGTAGTGTATGGTGTTGTGCTTGCACTTGTAATAAAACCATTTAGCAATGCCTCGGCTTGTAAAAACAGTGACTCAGCCCCTGAAAACAATACGGTGTTTTGTGAGGGGCTTTTCAGTAAGCCAGGGCCAATTCCGCTTGTGTTTGGGTTTGCCTGGTCGTTTGGCGAAACATCACCAAAAACGTTACCGCGAATCACTATGGCCGGCCAAGTCCCGGTTGTAGGGGCGTAAAACCCATATACACGAGGATCATTTGTGTTTTGTAAAAATTTAACAGAAAAATCATTAGCCCTCCAATATACAGCATTAAATGGCGGGTTACCGTTAACGTCGAGCCCGTAAGTATCCCAAAACGGATTTTGCTGAGTTGCACCACTGCTCGCAAGCGCTTTTATATAGCCTGGATTTGCAGTAGCTTCTGTAGATCCGTCAAGATAACCTTCACCAGCTGTTGAGGCAAGATCGGTTACCAAGGGGTCGCTTGCTCCCAGTGGTGCAGGTGCGCTGCTCACATGGATTGCTAAGCGCAGTTTGAGTGAGTTTGCAAATTTTTTCCAGCTGGTCATATTTCCGCCGAATACAATATCAGAAGATCCAGGGTTGCTTGCTGCTGTATTCTTATTAATCAGCGCAATGGCAGCGTCTAACTGTTTGCCAAGATCATGATAAATATCAGATGCTTTATCATAAGCCGGAAAAAGTATAGAAGATGGCTTAAATGCCTGGCTGTAAGGCACATCATTATAATTATCAACCAGTTGCTCAAAATCGTATGCTTTCATTATCATAGCGATAGCCTGGAAATAAGCAAAACTGGAACTGGCTGCCGAAACGGTTTGCAGTGTGTTGTAATTGGTTAAATTTGAATAAAGATTTATCCATAACCCACCTATCTGGGTATCAAAACTGCTGTTGGTAAACTGGTACTCATTGATGGATTGGTTAGGTACATAGTTACCGCTTGTAGTCCAATACCCTGCCCAAACTCCGTATTCGTTATAATTAGTGGAAATAACCGCCGCCGTTGATACCAATGCCCCGGCCAGCGAAAGCTGAGGGGTAGTTACTGAAGGCTGATTTGGGTTTACCTCCTGGCTTAGGTAATTCTTTTTACAGCCGGTAATACCGGCTGCAAGGAATACCGCTGTCAATAAAATATATTTTTTCATCTCTGTAATTGTTAAAATTAAAATGTCACTTTAAGATCTGCACCAAATACTCTTGTACCCGGTAATATGTTGGCATCATTTACACCACGCAGGCTGCTGCCCGGGGTAACATCAGAAAATTCAGGATCTGTCCATATATTCTCCTTTGGTACCCATATAAACAGGTTGCGCCCGGTTAAGGCAAAAGTCACGCCCCTGATATATTTATTACCTTTAAAGAACTGGCCCAGGTTAAATGCTAAACTAACCTCCCTAAGTTTCCAAAACGCCCCGTTGGTAACAAAAGGGCTTTGTGTTGAACTGTATGCGGAACCTTGCCAAAAGCCATAATTACCGTTGAAAACGTTAACATTTGTATTAGGTGCATATACAGGGTTGGCAGCAGTTCCGGTATTGACCACTGAGTTTGGAAAAACAAATGGCTGCCTGCCTGCAGAAGCCGTATTGTAGCCGGCCCCGGTAAAGGTAAGTGTACCTCCTATGTTATTTAATACTACGTTGCCCCCGCGGTATTCGGCCACTGCCGTTAATGTGATAAATTTATAAGATACGCTGGGCGTAATACCTAAATTATATTTAGGCGTGGTCCTGCCAAATGTTTTAAGCGAAGTAGAGTTTGTTGTTGGATAACCTGTATTGGGATCAACAATTACATGGCCCTGGGGGTCTCTGTTAAAATCAGTTCCTTTTAATAAAGGAAAAGGTTGGCCTACCACAGCATATTGGTTGTTTCCAAGTGATAACGAAGTAACCTGGTTCCCTAATAAGGATATAACCTTCGAATCATTTATAGAAAAATTCATACCAAGCCTGAATCCTACTTTATTTTGTGCCTGGGTCAAAATGTCGCCGGTTAGAGTAATTTCATGACCGCTTGATTGCGTTTCACCAATGTTTAATACAGATGTATTATAACCGGTTGTTATCGATGTTGAAATTCCAACAGTCTGGTTTTTATCATGCTCGTCATAGTAAGTATAGTTTATATTCAAACGGTTGTCAAAAAGTCCCACTTCAGCACCAAATTCAACTGCCGAAGTTATTTCGGGCTTCAATGTAGGGCTGTAGTTGGTAGTTGACGCGCTTAATCCACCTAATGATCCATAAGGAAAACCCGGAGTTAAATTATAAACATTGAATATTTCATAAGGGTTGATGTTAATGTTACCAACCTTTGTATAAGACGCGAAAATTTTAGCAAAACTTAATATTTTATTATCCTTTAAGGCCGGTATAGCATCCGTAGGTATAAAAGCAATGGTAGCTGAAGGGTAGTTAAATGACCGCTGTGCTTTTGCCAAACGGGAGTCCTGTTCGTTTCGTAACGTGCCATCTAAAGTAAGCCAGCCTTTATAACTGATATTCAAATCACCGTAATATGATATTTGGCGTATCACGGCGCTTCCTTCGTATGCGCTTACTGTACCTCCTACCGTATTAATATTATAGAAATCTTTTAACAACAATGAATTACTTCCGGTAAATTGTCCTTTTGACTGTTCCTGCCATACTGTATTACCTAAAAGCAAATTGGCTTTAAAATCTTTAAAAAATGTATGGTGCAAATTGATCAACGCATCACCCTGTATCCTGGCATAACCACCAGGATTAGTAGTGCCGCCATTACCTGCAAAAGCATCTGTACCATCACCAAATTGATAATAATCAGCGACAAACCCAAGGGATTTACCTGATGTAAAGCCTGAAGCAACGTTACCTGCTGAATAGTAATCGCTGATAGCATACGGACTAAAATCAACCTCCTGTTTGGTCAGTCTTTCCTGGTTAATACCAAAGTTATCAGATAAGCGGTAACTAACATCAAGCCATTTGGTTGGTGTTAGTTTTAGATTAATAGTTGAAAGCAACACATCCCTTTGAATATCTCTCCTTGCGTGATTTACAATCCAATACGGGTTAATAGCATAAGCATCAGGAAAGTTGTTTACGCTACCCTGACCTGCATCCGGGTTTTGATAAGCTTTAAGATTATAAAAAGCAGGGAATTGTAAAATCGAAGAATAGAGGTCATTAGCCCCTGCATTAGTAACAAAACTTCCTACAATACCGAAAGGGTTGTTATTGGCAATATAGGTGCTAATATTGGTTTTAGTATAGCCAACAGAAAAATCAGCAGAAAAAATGCCGTAAGTTCTATGTCCTCTTATACTAAAAGCATTCTTAATGTTTACATCCTTGGGAACTATTCCTGTAGTGTAAACATTTTGCGCTGAAATATAAATATTATTATTTGCATCGCCCTGCTGGAAAGAGATGTCGTTCTGTTCAGTATAACCGGTATTAAAGAAGGCCTGGATAGGGCTTACCGGGTATGGCGAATATTTAACTTTTACAACCTGGCCATTTGCACTATCCAATGGAGCGCCTAATATAACTGTCGAACCATCATAAGCAGGCCCGTATTCCTGGTTTTCATAAGGCACGTACAGTGATTCACCTGTTATTGGATTTAAATAATTGGTTTCACCGCCGTAAGGGCCAAACCTGGTTTGTAATTTTGGGTAAAAGGCAACTTTTTGAAACTGGAATGAATTACCATAAGTAATTATTGGTTTACTATCCCCTGTCCCTCTTTTAGTAGAGATCAGGATTGCACCGTTTGATGCTTCAGAACCATACAATGCTGCAGAGCTTGCACCTTTTAAGATACTTACATCAGCAACGTCATTCGGATTGATAGATGACAGCGTTGCTCCCGGTATAGGCACACCATCTAACACAATCAATGCGTTGTTATCCCCTTTTAATGAACGGTTACCGCGAAGTACAATCGATATGTTTGGATCAATGCCATTATCAAGTGTATAAACAGCTAAACCAGCTACCTTTGCTGTTAAACCGCTGGCAACATTGGTTACATTGGTTTCGGTAAGGGATTGGGAAGATACTTTGCCCACAGCATAACCCAATTCCTTTTCGGTATGTTTAATGCCCAATGCACCTGTTACTATAACCTCGCCAAGCTGGTTGCTTGTTACAACGAGCACTGCATTTACCACATCGCCTGTTACAGGCACCTGTAGTGTTTGGTAACCGATAAAGCTAAATACCAATGTAGCACCGGGTGGTACAGACAAGGTGTATTTACCGGCTGTGTTGGTTTGAGTACCCACATTGGTACCCTTTACTTTTACAGTTGCTCCTGGAATGGGTAGGCCATCATCTTTGGCCGTAACCGTACCAGTAACTGTATGATTTTGTGCAAATGCCTGTGTAATGCATAACATCAGGAAACACAAACTTACTAGTAGAAGTTTTTTCATGTTTATATTAAATAATAAAATCAGTTAACAAATAATAAAATCAGTTAATAAATAAAAAAATCAGTTAATAAATAATTATATATAAAATTACTGTTACATTATTAAACTGTCAAGAAAAATCTAAAAAAACATTATTTTTTTTTGAAAAATGAAATTTTATTTTAAGAAATAATATTTCTAGTACTATGTATTGCATAATACAATTTAAAACATATATCTTTGCAGTATGATTGTTGAAAACACACAAACCCAAATGCGGAAAGGAATACTGGAGTATTGCATCCTTTCTATTATAGCAAAGGGCGAAACATATGCTTCAGATATTATTGCTGAACTTAAAAAGGCCCAGCTGCTTGTGGTTGAGGGTACTTTGTACCCTTTACTAACCCGTTTAAAAAATAATGGCCTGCTTACCTATAACTGGGTAGAGTCTACCTCCGGGCCGCCGAGAAAGTATTATATCTTATCAGAAGAGGGCAAAAACGTACTTAAACAACTGGATAAAACCTGGGAAGAATTATTATTTGCCGTACAAACAGCTATAGGGGACAGGAAGGCGAAAGGTAAAGGGTGAATGCAGAAAGGTGAAAGCTAAAAGCCAAGGCAACCAATGAACTAATGAACCAATGAACTAATAAACAAAAAAATGAATAAAACAATTATCATAAACATAAACGGCATTGTCTTTCACATTGAGGAAGATGCCTACGAAATATTAAAAAATTATATGACGGATGTAAAACGTCATTTTTCTAATTCGGCCGACAGCCTTGAAATTACAACTGACATTGAAAACCGGATTGCGGAGATGTTTGGTGAAATTTTGGAAAGAGAAAACAAACAGGTAATTGTGGAGCAGGATGTAAACCTGGTTATTGAACAAATGGGAACTGTGGCCGACTTTGAATATGCCGATGATGACAACAAAACAGCTTCAAATACCTATACCTATAATAATAGGGAAGGCCGCAGGTTGTTCCGTGATCCCGACGATCATTTACTTGGAGGTGTTTGCGCAGGTATTGCCAATTACTTTGATATTGACGTAGTTTGGGTCAGGCTGGCTTTTGCGTTGTTTGCACCAATAGGCGGCACCGGGTTTATATTATACATTATATTGTGGATAGTAGTTCCAAAAGCGATTACCCGCGCCGACAGGATGGCTATGAAAGGTGAAAAACAAAACCTGCAAGGCTTTAAAAAGAACTTTGAAGATGAATTAAGCTCAGTCCGTCAACACCTTTCAAACTTTGGCAACGAGACTAAGCCATTTGTTTATAAAGCACGAGACTTTGTTGGTGACTTTTTTCACCATTTGGGTATATTTTTAAGTGGTACCGGAAAAGTGCTTATAAAATTGATTGGCGTATTTATACTGTTGGTATGTTTTGGTTTTGCCATCGCTTTGGTAGTTGGCCTCATTGCTTTTGTTGGTTTTAATGCTGGTCGTCCGGATGATTTTTTTCCTTTCCGTATAATTGCCAATGAGCATGCCGATAACATTTATATATGCGCATTCATAACCGCTTTTATCCCTCTGCTCAGCATTATATTAATTACACTTAAAGGGATTTTTAATGCCGGTAATATTGGAAAATCAACAGGGACGGTTTTCCTGGTTATCTGGTTATGCTCATTAACCATGCTTATATACTATGCAGTAAAAATAACATCGAATTTCAGAGAGTCTGCGAGTTTTACTGAAACCATCAATTTAAAACCAACAGCAAATAATACCTACTATTTAAAATTGAATGATATAAAATATTTTACTCATGATGACAGTGTGCGGCTCGACATTAAAAACCATTTCCGTAACATGGTGGTAACAGATGATGAAAACAATAGTTTCCATAATGAACCCCGCAGCGTTACTATTCAAATTGAAAAAAGCGATGTAAATATTCCGGTGCTTGAACAATCGTACAGTGCAAAAGGCGGTAATTATGAAGATGCTCTTTTTAATGCCCGCAATACCAGTTATATATTTGCCCAGCAAGACTCGGTTTTAAAGTTTGATTATACTTTAAGAAAAAGGCCTAATACGTCATGGCATGATGAAGAAGTAACGCTTACACTAAAAGTTCCATTAAATGCCAAAGTGGTAATTGACCAGCGGCTTGATAATTATTTACGTGATGGCGGTATGGTTTATCATTGTAAAGAAACCAATAAAAAGGATAATATTACTTCGGCAGTTTTTGTTATGACTGACAACGGGCTGCAATGCAAGGTAGATACATTGGTTACTGTGAAGAAAGACAGTGTTAAAACTTTTACACCAAAAGATAGTACAAAAACGGTAAAGTAATGAATGCAATTGTTAAATATATGAGCCTGCTTTTATTTTGCGGGCTTGTATTGCTTTTTCTCAATATACCTGAGTCCATGTTTAACGCTGGCCGGGAAGGGAATACTCTAAAACAAATTAAAAACAATAAACCATCTCATTTTACAAAATTACTTAAAGCTTCTTCTACCTGTTGTACTGGGAACTATAATACAAGTAGAGATTTAAACGGTTTTTTAGTCTTTTCATTCATTAAAGATGTTACTGGAAATCTATTCCCTGTATTAAAAAATTTAAATTGAAATGTAACCTTGGCCTATGTTTTTGCATCTTATATAACAACAAGAATTATTTATAGTATAAACGGTAATTAAAATTTTGATTGCCAATTTAAAAAAGGCAGATCAGCCTTAATGGGATTGCTATTGCCAAAAAAATGTAAAATCTGAAATTTATCCGCCGGTCACTAAAAATAACCCTTTGGTCAAAAAAGTTTTAGTAAATAAGCATAGTGAAGTTCCTTTACACAAAAAAAGCAAAAGTAAAAACCTGGCTGGTAACAGAATCAAACACAAATAATGAACATTAAATATATAAAATAAACACTCAACCCAACCCGGCCAAATAACCGGACAATCACAAACACTTAATCAAATATTTTAAAAAAGAACAAAATTCTTAATGGGATAGCTATTGCCCAAAAATTAAACTTAAACATGAAACTAATCGCTACAAAAATAAAATATACGCTATTGTTGCTCATCATGAGCGCAGCTTCTTTATTTGCCCAGGAGGGAAAATCATCAGCTAAAATTACAGGGTCACTTCTTGATGAACAAGGGAAGCCAATGGATTACGCAACGGTGAGCTTATTAAAAGCTAATGACTCAACCGTAGTGAAGGGCACATTAAGCAATGAAACCGGAGCTTATACATTTGATCACATAAATGCCGGTGAATATATTATTAAAGCAACCGTGGTAGGTTATGATAGAGCAGTAAGTAAAACCTTTACTATAGCAGAAGGATCGTCTAACTTAATTGTGCCGGTTTTAAAAATTCAATCTGCCAGCCATGCTTTAAAAACGGTTACCATTACTGCGTCAAAGCCACTCATAGAACGCAAACTGGACCGTACCGTTATGAATGTTGAAAACAGCGTTTTAGCTGCAGGAAACTCCGCAATGGAAATATTAGAAAGGGCTCCCGGCGTTTCGGTTGATAAGGATGATAATATCAGCCTAAAAGGCAAACAAGGTGTAACAGTAATGATCAATGATAAGCTTACCTATCTTACATCGGCGCAGCTGGCGACACTGCTTCGTTCAACTGATGGTAATACTATACAATCAATCGAGATCATTACCAATCCATCAGCTAAATATGATGCTGCGGGGAATTCGGGCATTATAAATATTAAACTTAAAAAGAACAAACAAACTGGCACGAACGGAAGTATTACGGTCGGCGCAGGTTATGGTAAATACGGTAAAGACGATGAAACTTTATCATTAAACCACAAAGAAGGCAATTTAAATATATTCGGCACTTTTAGTCATAACGATAATAAACGTTTCAACGATATAGGTTTAAAACGCATAGTAACAGATAGTACAGGCAAAACCACCTATTTTAACCAGCGCACCTACATGCCCCAAACTAATAACAATAACAGTTACCGGTTGGGTGCCGACTATGATCTTTCGTCAAAAAACACGATAGGTTTTGTGGTAAGTGGCTATTTTAATGGCGAACAGGATGATAATGATAACAGAACCTATATAGGGCCAAACTTTACACAAGTGGATTCATCCTTGCATACCGTTTCGGGCCTTCATCAAACTTATCATAACATCGCTTTTAATTTAAATGACACTTATAAAATTGATACCGCCGGTCAGCAGATAAGCGCGGATTTTGACTATTCGAGGTTTAAAAATAATATAGTTGCACAGTATGTAACCGATTTCTTTTTACCCAACGGAAGCATGCAACAGCCGCAACAATTTTTAGGGAACATCACTCCTTCTGACATTGACATACATACAGGGAAAATTGATTATACAGATCCAATAACAAAATCGGTAAAATTGGAAGCTGGGGCAAAATTCAGCGATGTAAAAACAGACAATAACCTGTTGCAAACAATTTCCCAGTCAAGCCCCTATCTCAGCAATAATCATTTTATGTATGACGAAAAGGTAGATGCAGGATATATAAACTTAAGTAAGAATTATAAAAACACTTCAGTGCAGGCAGGTTTGCGGGCTGAATATACCAGCTCGACAGCAAATGGCGATTCGTTAAATGTTTCACAAATTATACAACGGCATTACCTTGACCTTTTTCCAAGCTTGTTTATTAATCATACCATCAATAGTAAAAATGAAGTTAGTTTTTCATACAGCCGCCGTATCGACAGGCCACAATATGATAACCTTAACCCCTTTGTGTATCATTTGGATCCATATACATTTCAAAAAGGAAACCCTTACTTAAAACCTCAGTATACCAATAATTTTGAATTTAATTATACTTACAATAAAAGTCTTAATATAAGCTTAGGCTATAGCCGCACTACAGATGTAATAACAGAAATCCCCGGCACTGACCCAGCCACAAAAGCAACCTTTGTTACCGAACAAAATCTACAAATTCAAAACAGTTATAACATTAACATCTATACGCCATATACTATAACCAAATGGTGGAATGGGAACGTTAATGCAACCGGTTTTTACCTGGGCTTCAAATCAAATGGTTTGGAAGGCGGGAATTTAAATAGTGGAGAAGTCGCTTACAATATCAGGACAACACAAACATTTTTACCGTTGGACGGATATAAAGCCGAGCTAACCGCCAACTACCAGTCGGGATTGATATACGGGCTTTTCAATGTAAAGTCAAGATATTCAACAGATGCAGGTATAAGCCATTCATTTGACAATAAAAAGGCCAGCTTAAAATTTTCCGTAAGTGATATTTTTAACACGCTTAGAAACGACGTTACCAGTAATTATCAGAGCACTAATTTAGTGGTTAATCAAAGACGCGAATCCCGTGTGGCCCGTTTAACATTTACCTATAATTTTGGTAATAATAAAATAAAAGCACGTGAACATCAAACCGGAGCTGACGAAGAAAAAGGAAGAGTTAAGGGGAATAATTAACTTGTAATGCCAATGAACCGTTAAAAAAATTTGGATTTTAAAACATTAATCTCTTATCTTCGTTATTCACAAGCAAGACTATGTAGGCGCTGCCGATATAGTCTTGTTTGTTTAAAATCATTGCGTCCTTCTTAATACGGAGGGCGGTTTTTTTTTGGCAACAAGTAGAATGAATTATTAATAATTAATTTGTGAGTTATGGCAGAGGTAGCATATTACACCAAAGAAGGTTTAGAAAATTTAAAAAAAGAATTACATCAATTAAAAACAACCGGCCGCTCAAACATCAGTAAAGCGATTGCAGAGGCACGTGATAAAGGCGACCTCTCGGAAAATGCAGAATACGATGCCGCAAAAGAAGCACAAGGATTACATGAAGCTAAAATTGCCAAAATGGGCGAAATGCTGGCTAATGCCCGCTTGCTTGATGAATCAAAAATTGATACTTCAAAAGTACTTGCATTATCTATCGTTAAAATAAAAAATATAAGAAGTGGGGCTACAATGAGTTACCAATTGGTATCGGAAAATGAGGCCGACCTTAAAGCCGGCAAAATTTCTGTAAGCTCACCTATTGCAAAAGGCTTGTTAGGGAAAAAAGTAGGAGAAAAAACCGAAATAACCGTACCGGCAGGAAAAATGGAATTTGAAATATTAGAGATAAACAGATAATTGGTGGATTGAGTTGATTATGTGAGTGGTGGATAGTTTATTCAACTTAGTCAACCTAATCAACTATTCACTTAATCAATCACTCACCAAAATCAACCAACCATGACCATTTTCTCAAAAATAGTTGCCAGGGAAATCCCGGCTTATATAGTGGCTGAAAGCATTGATTTTTTGGCTTTCCTTGATATTAACCCGCTCACCGAAGGACATGTGTTGGTTATTCCTAAAAAGGAAGTTGATTATATTTTTGACCTTGATGATGAGACTTATACAGGCTTAAATATCTTCGCGAAAATAGTGGCGACAGGCATAAAAAAAGCTATAACCTGTGAAAGAATTGGCGTGACAGTAATCGGGCTCGAAGTGCCGCATGCCCATATTCACCTGATACCCATAAATAATATGGGCGATATGAATTTTTCGAATCCCAAGCTAAAGTTCACACCGGAGCAGTTGGAGGCTACCAGGGATAAAATAAGATTGGCCTTGAAAATTGATTAAATAGATGATTTTTTAATGTGCGAATGATTTTCAGATGTGCAGATTTCAAATGTGCGAATGTGCAGATGCTTTTCAGATGTACTGATTTAATGAGCTAGATTTAGAATTTGCACATTTATCATCTGCACATCTGAAATCCACTCATATGCACATTCGCACATCAATTAAACAATCCGCTTGGCATTATCCTTTACAAAAGTATCCCAGCCTGAATATGATTTTTTGCTGCCGCTTTTTCCTGTGGGCATCCTTTGAAAAGAGTGACAAACTGCTACAGCGAGACCATCCGTCGCATCCAAAAAATCAGGGGTTTCTTTAAAACTTAGCAAGTTTTGCAGCATGGCGGCAACCTGTTCTTTAGCAGCGTTTCCATTTCCGGTTATTGCCTGCTTTATCTTTCGTGGCGAGTATTCAGTAATTACAACATTCCGGGATAATGCTGCCGCCATTGCTACGCCCTGCGCACGGCCAAGCTTTAGCATTACCTGGATATTTTTTCCATAAAAGGGAGCTTCAATAGCCAGACAATCCGGTTGATAGTTATCAATTAAAGCGACGGTTTTTTCAAAAATCCTTTGTAGTTTAAGCATGTGGTCATCAATTTTCTCCATCTTCACCACACCAAGGCTAATGAGTTCAATCTTTGAGCCGGTTTCCTTTATTAAACCATAGCCCATAACCGCTGTGCCCGGGTCAATTCCAAGGATTATCCGTTCTCTTATTTGAGTTGTAAGTTGTGAGTTGTGAGTTGTGAGCGATGAATGATCCTTTGGCATTTGATGATGCTTATTTAAAGACAAGATTTACCAGAAATAATGTAATTACAGCTAAAGTACATAATTAACCCTAATTCAATACTTAAAACTCGCCTTTTGCATTTTGTAAAGCAGCTAAATATTCTTCCCTGCTAATCAGTCTTGCTCCCATCGATTCCAGGTGATTGGTATGTAGCTGGCAGTCTATCAGTTTGTACAAACCACTGTTGCATAAATGTATTAATGCTGTTTTGGATGCATTACTTACCTTGCTAAACATGCTTTCTCCGCAAAAAACCTTGCCAACGGGTACGCCATACAAACCACCAACTAAATTATTTTGCTGCCAAACCTCAACTGAATGTGCATATCCTTTTTGGTGTAGCTGTATATAGGCCTCTTTCATTTCAGCAGTTATCCAGGTTCCGTCCTGCCCTTCGCGGGGAACCAACGAGCACGATTCTATTACTTTTTCAAAACATTGGTCAACGGTAACAGTGAGCCTGCCCGAACGTAACACCTGCTTCATAGATTTCGAGATTTTTAATTCTCCGGGATAAAGTACAAACCTCTCCGGCGGCGAATACCAAAGTATGGGCGTATCGTTACTATACCATGGAAATATTCCGTTCTGATAAGCCAGCAGTAATCGTTCTGTAGATAAATCGCCACCCACAGCCAAAAGCCCATCTGGTTCGGCCAATATAGGGTCTGGAAATAGTAAACGTTCATCAAGCCTGAATATCATCAGGGCAAATTTACACCTTGCGGCGTATCACCAGTTTTTTATTTTGTGCTTTAGCAACGGCATCAAGGTATTGCTGCATTTCGGTATACTTTGCTGCCGGGATAACATGGTTGGTTAAATTAAATTTTGCTGTACTCACAACCTGGTTTTTTGAAACGTCATAAACATATTTTATTTCGTAATTACTGTAAGTAAATTTTAAACTTTGGTTTGTGGGCAAGGTTTCTACTTCAAATCCGGAAGGAAGGTCAATTGTGGTGACACAGGATTTTTCCATTGGCATCTTAAAATAATAATCGGATTTCCGACTTTCTTCAATAGGTAAAGTAAATGCTATAAGATCAAACACCCTTGGACGATAAAATTGCTTGTTGCCGGCCATAATATCACAAAACTTGTCATATTCTAAATTGATATCTACTTCCTTTAGACCATCGCTGTCGATTGACGGCTTAAAATCAAAAACTATCGGTTGTTTAATTTTAAGGCGGTCAATAAAAAATTCTTTTTGTTTATCAATTTTTAGTGCCTCTACGTCAACGTATTCTTCTCGGTAGTCGCCGGAAGCTAAAATCTTTATTTGAGCTTTTGCTCCTCCGTCCGCATCAAATATTAAATGTACCTCACTGTTAAACTGATTATCCTGCATGGTACTTCTTGGCGTGTTTACCAGTTTACCCCCATCGTCGTTAATTATTAATGCAGTACGGTTTTCTGTAAAAGAGCCTAACTTTCCAAATGGCATTGTACTGCTGGTACATTCGAGCCAGGTAGTATCATTTTTAAACGGTATACATAAAATAGCATGATTAAATGCATTGTGAGGAAAAGAAAAATCAGCTGGCTTTGCGTTAACACCGGCACGGATTATTGCATAATCGGCATTTATATTAACCGCTTTAAGCAATGCGCGCATATAATTTGAAAGCGCTTTACAATCTCCGTATTTCTTTTGGTCAACAAACGTTGCCGGGAAAGGCTTAAAACCTCCAATACCCAATTGTATACTAACATAACGCATGCTTTTTTGCATATAGTTATATAAAAATCTGGCCTTCTCTTTGTCGGTTTTTATCGAATCTGTCATTTTTTTTATTTCAGCAATACGTTCGGGGCTTAATGTACATACATCACTATTTAACGACTGTATCCATTTTCCAAAGCTTTGCCAGGTACTAAAATCGCCCGGATATCCATAACAGTTAAAAGTATTTGCAGCAAATAAAATACATGGTAAAATCTTCCATGGTAAAACATTTTCCTCCTTTTTAATGGCTTTGAGGTTTTTTACCCCCCATGTAAAAATGTCCAGGCCATCGGCACTCTTTCTATCCGGGTTAATATTTACGTTCTCACATTTGTACCTGAAGCCAACAGAGGGGTTAACTTTAATTACACAAACCAAGTTTTGTACAGCCTGTTCTACTTTATTTTGAATATACCAACTGTCTAAGCTTATAAAGCTGCTAACATCTTCTTCATATTCAGTTTCAATTGTTTGTGGATAAGTTGCTACGGTATGCTTTACTGCCAGAAACCGTTCATCAGTAACCATGGTTTCATCACCGGCAGCTGAACCATCGTACATATCACTTTTATGATATTTTTTTATTGAAACGCCATTCTCATTATAAACACGCATTTCAATATTACTATAACTATCGTATTTTTTATTGTAGCCCATTGCCATTTCGGCTTCATCATCGCCCTTCTCATTTAATACGGTTACAATTTTATGAAACTTAACCGTTTCTTTACCTGCCCCTTTTACAGTTACAATAACTTCAGAATAACGAACTACCGAATTTGCATTTTCCTTCAATGAATCCGGTATAGTTGAAGCTAAATATAATTCTTTGGATATTTCTTCAGACTGGCAATATGCTCTGGAAATCATTCCGGCGAAAATCACTAATGAAAATAATAAATATTTTAAATGTTTGTTATCCATAGCATAGTTATGATTTTTTTAGTACTATCTGTTCATTAAGCATTTCATACATCTTTTTAAAAAATTCATGAAATTCGGGATAGTCTTCTTTAAAAAAGAGTGATTTTTGATATTTAATAATGCACCTTACCATTATTTGGCCATTCTGTTCAGCAACTGTTCGTCTAAAAACAATGCTTTTGTCAGGCATAGACATATTTATATTTTGAGGTATTGCATCTGTTTTATACCCCGCAGGTAATTTGTATAGTCCGTTTATTGAATAACTGCTTGTGTATCCAAAATCAATATCTGTAAACCGGTTCTCACTTAAAAATGGATTTAGCCGCAAGCCTGTAAACAAATTAGGATTTAAATAAATATAATTGCCATCTGAACCTGTAAGGTCAAGGTTAAAATCAATATTTTGCATCAAAGGAAGAGAATCCACTTCCATGTTTTCAAACGTTATTCCGGATATTTTTAAATTGTTATCCCCTCCCCGTAAATAATCTATATATTTTTGCTCTCCATCGGTTTTATATTTTTCTACTTCATTTATACGATTATAACTATAACTTACCAATTCAGCCGTACCCATTAACTTCCCTTCCGGTTTAATTTCGGCATTAATTGAAATGACTTTATCAGCGGTAGTGTTTTTTTCTAAAAATACCTGCTTAAACTTTTGGTTATCTACATCAATACAAAATCCAAACCCGTTAAGTAAATCCGCAGGTATTTCATTATAAAGATTGTATTTATTTGTGGCATCAAGTATATAGAAATTAGCTGTATCAATAGGGATATATGCGACTGTTCTATTAAACTGATAACTGTTTGGGTATGCAGGATTTATCTTACCGTTCTTCCTGGTACTTACCAGCATAGGATACGCCTGAACACCCGATTTTTTAAGCAAATGATATAAAACAAGATTAATTTCTGTCGAATTACCAGTTTTTTTATCCCAGGCCTCTGATGTCCCATCATTTATAAATTGAAAATCATCCGAATCCCATTTCATTTTATTTTTCACCTCGTTAAAAATAAAAGCGATCTTATCATTATCAGAACTTAAATTTTTTGCCTTATTTATTATTTCCTCTTCGCCGGTTAATTTTCTTTTAAACTGGCCACCAAAACCATCATAATCACATAAATTCTTACCAACCTTTTCCCAGGTATCTAAAATCGATCGATAAAACGAACCTTGGCTAATGGATTTTAACTGGTATAATATCCGCTCTGAATTATCTCTGGATGAAGTCATAAAAGGTTCATCATTCAGCGAAGGAATATTCGCTAATGCCTTCACATCAGCTGTATGCTTAACATAAGGCCTGTTAACCATTTCTAAGATTTTATAATACAAAACATTAGGAATATCGGTCTTTAGTTCACTATACCGGGTTGGAAGATTGGATTGAAAATACCAGGCTGGGAAATTAACTATGTCTTTGGAAATTAAAATATATTTATATTCCAAAACGCTGCCTGATTTAACGTTCGGGAATGAAAATACCATCTCTTTTCTAATCCTGTCAATTTTTGAGTTATATATTAACTTTTTATCAACTTTTGTAAATTCAATTTTTCCGTTATCATAATTTATGGTTTCTGCCTCTAAACTTTGTATACGTTCCAGGCCATAGCCGTCAAAATATTGAAGCTTGACATTAGCTCCCTGCTTTGCTTTTTCATTAAATATTTTAACGCGTACATGGCGTTCGAAAACCAGTTCATAAGCCGGATTAAAATAAACCGAACCAGAATCAAAAAGCACTTCCGCATTGGCATCTTTTTCAAAATCGCATGATTTCATTTCAAAATCTTGTATATCGATTTTTCCGTAGGGCTGTACTGTAGGAATGTTGGTAGGATTTGTTTGCGCATTTACAGACACAGCAAACATTGCCAGGAACAGAATTGTAAAAATTTTATTCATTGTGTAAGGTTAATTGGAATAATATATAAAAAACTAAATGCTTAAAACAATCAGGATTTTTTCAATACTATCTGTTCGTTCATCATATCATTCATTTTTTTAAAAAAATCATGGAACTCTGTATAATTCTCTTTAAAAAACAAAGCTTTTTTAAAATAAAGGGAATACCTTATTAAAACCATCCCGTCCTGCTCGCCGACTATGCGCCGGAAAACGATGCTATTATCAGGCATTGCCATGTTTACACTTTTTGGCATCGCATCAACTTTATATCCAGCAGGTATTTTGTACATCCCATTTATTGCATCATTGCTCATATAGCCAAAATCAATATCGGTATAACGGTGCTCGCTTAAAAATTCATTGCTAAATGCCGAAGAAAATAAATTCGGTTTAAAATAAATGTAATTATCATCTGAACCATTGAGGTCAAGGTTAAAACTGAAGTTTTGGATTAAAGGCAAAGTATCTACCTCGATATTTTCCATTTTTAGCGATGCGATTTTTAAATTATTATCCCCGTTACTTAAAGCTTTTATGTATTTATCTTCGCCATCCGTTTTATAATTTTTTACGTCGACTATCCGGTTATAACTAAAACTATTTATTTGCACTGTACCGGTCATCTTACCATCAGGTTTAATTTCGGCGTTCATAATGGTTACTTCCCTTACAGGAGCTGTTTTTTGGATAAATAACAGATCCGACTTTTCGTCTTCCTTATTTATATATAAACCAAAACCGTTTAATAAATTTTGAGGTATCTCATTAAAAACATTGTATTTACTGGTAGCATCAAGCAAATAATAATTAGCGCTATCTACAGGTACATAGGCAACTGTGCGGTTAAACTGGTACCCATTAGGATAGGCAGGATTTATTTTCCCATTCTTTTTTGTGCTTACCAGCATCGGCATTACCTTAATTCCTGCCTTTTGAAGCAAATGATATAATATGAGATTTATCTCGGTGGAGTTGCCGGTTTTTTTATTCCATGCGTCTACTGTGCCATCATTGGTGTATCTAACATCTTCTTCATCCCATTTCATCCTGCTTTTTACTTCATCAAAAATATAGGCAATCTTTTCAGCGTCCGATTTTAAACCTTTAGCCTTAGCAATAAGCTCTTCTTCGCCTGTGAGCTTTCTTTTAAACTGACCGCCAAAGTCGTCATAACCAATTAAATCTTTACCAACCTTTTCCCATGTGTCTGAGAATGACTGATGAAAACTTTGCGTATTAATACTTGTTAATTCATATAAAATTCTTTCTTCATTATCTTTTCGCGAACTCATATAGGGTTCATTACCAAGGGAAGGAATATTTGCTATTGACTTTACTTCGCTGGTATTTTTAACATAGGGTTGATTTACCATTACCAGATTTTTATAATATAAGATATCGGGTATAGTAGTATTAAGTTCGCTATAGCGGGTAGGAATGTTTGTTTGAAAATACCAATCCGGGAAATTTGCTACGGATGAGGCCGTTAGTGTATATTTATATTCAATAACAGAACCTGGTTTCACATTAGGAAATGAAAAAACCAAATCGTTCCGAAGTTTATCTACCCGTTGCGTATAAATAAGTTTTTTATCAATTTTTGTAAATTCTACCGCCCCATTATTGAGGTTGATAGTCTCTGCCTGAACATTTGACATATATTCAGAGCGGTTCCCTCCAAAATACCTTATCTTAATATTTGCCTCATCTTTTCCATTATCGTTAAAAATTTTAATGCGTATATGACGGTCAAGAATGAGGTTATAATCCGTATCAAAATATATCTCGCCTTTATCAAAAAGGATTTCAGCATTGGCATCTTTTTCAAAATCACAGGCCTTCATTTCCAGGTCTTCCTTGTTAATTTTTCCAAAGGGTTGTGTTGTTGGAGAATTTGAAGGAGTTTGAGCATTTGCAAACATGGCAAGCATTGCCATTAATAAAAGAGTAGAGATTTTATTCATTGTGTAAGGTTTAATCAGACCGAAGATAGTAATAAACTATACTTCAGAAAGGGTTAATTAAAATTCTTGACTGACATACCAGTACGGGTTGGCATCATCAACTAGCAATTAAACCAATTAAAACCCTCTTTGTCATATCAGTAACATGAACAATAGTAAACAATTAAAGCACTTATACGCCAGGGCAGGTTTTGTGTTGCGATTTGAAGATGCAAATGAGCTGGGTAATGCCCAAATCAAAAAAACAGATAAAAAAGAAACCGTATCATTTGCCTTATGATACGGTTTCTTTACGGGTGCTAAACATCAGAACCTTTTATAAGTTGAATTTTAGCTTAATCTTCACTACCAACGTTTTTCATAGCTGATAAAATAGAAAAAGCGCCTTTTAAAACAAAGGACCTATCCTTTAATTCGGGTTTGCTTAACTGAATTTGACTCCAGCCATCTTGCTGAACTCCAACATTAACCGGAATCATACTAAATAACATATCCTTGCCGTGCTGAGCAGACATAAACACACAGCGTTGACCACCATAATTAACAATAGCTTCTTCCGGCACTGCTAATGTGTTTTGAGGCTTGGTTTCAATGGTAGCCTGTAAAAACATATTAGGCAGAATATTTTTGTCGCTTTTTAAAAAATGACAATGCACCATTACACTGTGACCGGTGTCCAGCATACGGCCAATCAGAATTATTTTTCCAGGATAAGTTTTATCAGGAAGGCTGGGCAAGCTTATTTTCACCGAATTACCTATAGCTATTTTAGCTATATCCTGTTCATAAACAGTTAAAGCCGCATGAATATCACTGGTATTAACCAATTCCATTAATACATCTGTCGGATTTACATACTTCCCTATATTAACATTTACTTTTGATACATAACCTGTAATGGGCGAAGTAATATAAACAATAGGCTTAATGGCTGCCGGTGTAAGTTTTTGCGGATTTATACCCAGCATGATCAACTTTTGCGACAGGCCAGATAACTGCGCCTGCTGGCTATTATACTCAGCCAGCGATTGTTGGTAAAGCTTAAGCGGGCTGGCTTGTTGCTCGCTTAATACACGCTGGCGCTCCAACTCTTGCTTTAAAAAGGTAGTTCTGCTTACAGCCGTCAGATAATCCTGTTGTAAGGTAATGTATTCCTGGTTCTCCACTTCGGCAATTACCTGGCCCTTGTGTACATGTTCGCCGGGCAGCATTGAAGTTTTTTTAAGAAAGCCGCCAAATGGAATATTTACCGCTATTAAGTTTTTGGGTGGTACATCTACCTGTCCGTTTACATGTATGGAAGTAGCCAGCTTATGCATAGGTATATGGCCTGTGTCAACCCCGCCGTTTTTTATTTGTTCAGGTGTAAAAAGTATGGTATTGCTTTTACTCTGCGGTTGCTGTTGTTGTACAGGTGCATTATCTTTTTTATCCTGCTGCTTTGCGCTGCAAGCGGCCAAAAACAGGGAAAGAAGCACTATATAGTTGATTTTCATGGTTTTTCTTTTTGACCCTGGAAATACCAGAGTATATTAATAGTTTGATCTAATTGTAAAAATGCATCAAGTCTGTCTGTTCGTAATTGAACCGACTGACTATACAAATTGACCCATTCAAGGTAGCTGATTCCACCGTTGCTAAAGGACAAATTTGCTGTATGCATTATTTCATCAGCCTGTTTAAGCGCGGATGATTCATAATAATTAAGGGCCTGTACTTGTTGAAAGTAGCGTTGGTATGCCTGTCGCCATTGGCCTGTAAATTCAGTTTTCTTTTCAGTGAAGGCATACTCAGCCGATTTCTTTTGGAAATTTGAAGATCGTGCCGCGGCTTTATACTGACCAAAAAACAAAGGGATATTAACACCAACCAAAAAGGACGAAAAGCGGTTACCCTGTGTTAAAATAACATTTGAGTTATTAATATCGGGCCCTGCAAAGCTTTGGTTACTGTAACCCAGGGTTAACTCAGGCAACCCCTTAGATCTGCTTAATTTAGTTTTCCAATCATAAATGCTTACCTGTTGCTGTGCCTGTTTTACCTCAGGATTTTGCAACGCTGTTGCCGAATCCGGCTGAAAAATAGTTTGCCAGGCAGGCGGTGTTTGATCAGCAGGTAAAAACAGTAAATTATTACCAAGCAGAACCTGCAAACGGCTTTGCAATACATTGATTTCCGATTCCAGCATGCGTCTTTGGTTTTTAAGCATACCAGCCCTGGCTTCTGCGCTGGTCAGGTTTATCCTTGATGATTCACCCGTGCGAAACCTTAACTGCTCAAGTTTGATTACTGACGCATAAATTGAATCCTGCTCAGCTAATAACTTTAATTTAGCAAGGGAGCCAGCCATTTGCAAATACACATCACGAACCTGGTAAGCAATTTGATTTTTTAAAGACTCCTCCTGCAATGCGGTTAAACCACTTTGTGCATTTAAATAATTGCGCTGGTTGCTATAATAAAATGGCAGCGCAAAGGTTTGGTTAACCGCAATCCGGTTGTCGGTGTTTGAGCTATTTATTTTACCTGCATCAAAATTCACCTGGGTTTTAGCGATATCATAGGCTGTTCCTACATTAGCTTTTGATGCCAGCGTTTGATCTTGTGCAGACAAAATTGAGGAATTATGTAATAACGCTTGTTTAACAGCATCATTAACTGTTATCTTATCACCTTGTATTTGTGAAAAGGCAGGTAAAATAAACAGCATAATAATAGCTGTTGTTGCCGTTAAAGCTTTGACCAATTTACCTGGATGCTTGGATGATTTGGATTTGCCAAATAGTTTATACAATGCAGGTAACACAACAAGTGTAAGCAATGTAGCTGTAATAAGGCCTCCAATAACAACTGTAGCTAATGGCCTTTGCACTTCTGCACCGGCATGGGTAGATATAGCCATTGGAAAGAAGCCTAATGATGCTACAGTAGCGGTCATTAAAACGGGACGGAGCCTGTTGGATGTACCTTGACGTATCCGCTCATCCGGATCATTAACCCCCTCTTTCTTTAAGCGGTTAAACTCCGTGATCAATACAATTCCGTTAAGTACAGCTACCCCGAAAAGTGCGATAAAGCCAACACCTGCGGATATACTGAAAGACATTCCCCGCAGCCATAAGGCAAAAACACCGCCTGTGGCTGCCAATGGTATAGCTGAAAACACAATCAGTGCTTCTTTAAACTGTTTAAAAGCAAAGTATAGCAGAATGAATATGAAAAAAAGTGAGGCTGGAACGGCGATTGACAAACGCTTTTTAGCCGAATTCAAACTTTGAAATTGTCCGCCATATTCTACGTAATATCCGGGGAGCAGCTTTAACCTTTGCTTTACCTGTTGTTGCAGTTCATTGACTACACTTTCCACATCCCTGCCCCTTACATTGAATGAAACCGATACCCGGCGCTGGCCGTTATCACGTTGAATCTGATTAGGGCCTTCTTTTAAGGAGATGTCTGCCAGCTGACTAAGCGGCACCTGCATACCCCCGGGTGTATTGATCTGCAATTGCCCAATTTGATCCATGTTAGACCTTGCTGAATCTGCTATCCGGAGTACCAAATCAAATTGGCGCTCACCTTCATAAATATTGCCGGCCTTTTCACCCGCAAATGTGGCATTTAAAATATGGTTCACCTGGCTGATGCTTACATTATATTGAGCTAATGCAGTCCGGTTATAGTGTATTACCAATTGAGGCAGTCCGGTTATTTTTTCAGTGTTCACATCAACAGCGCCCTTTACTTTTGCTACTATACCACTCAACTGGCCAGCCTGGTGCGCTAGTTGCTGCAAATCATCTCCATATATTTTTACAACCACATCCTGCTTGGCGCCCGATATCAGCTCGTTAAAGCGCATCTGCACCGGATATTCAAAGCCATAATTTAAACCCGGCACCTGCGACAAACGTTTGCTCATTGTATCTTCAAGTGCAGGATAATCATGTGCGGTTGTCCAGGTATCTTTATCATTCAACGTTACAAAAATATCGCACTGCTCCAGCGACATAGGATCGGTAGGTATTTCAGCAGATCCGATACGACAGGTAACCTGCTGAACTTCGGGGAATTTTTTCAGTTCTGCACTGGCCATTTGCATGCCCTTAATGGTTTGTGTTAAGGATGTTCCCGGGAAAAACCGGGCGTCAATAGCAAAATCGCCTTCCTCCAGCTGAGGTATAAATTCGCCACCTAACGTTTTAAACACCATAAAAGCAAAAATTATCAGCGCAATCGCTATCAGCATAACGGATTTCGGATAACTAAGAGCTTTACTTAATAAAGGCGTATAGAGTTTTTGTATGGCCGCCATAATCTTATCGGCGAAGTTGATTTTCTTTTCCACTTTCTTTTTAATAGTCAGCGCGGTCATCATCGGCACATAGGTGAGTGACAGTAGAAATGCGCCAATCAGTGCAAAAGCAACCGTCTCGGCCATTGGCCTAAACATTTTACCTTCTATTTCCTGCAAGCTTAAAATAGGCAGGTAAACCACCAGGATTATAAACTGGCCAAAAATAGCTGCATTCATCAATCGTGACGCAGACTTTTCAACTTCCTGGTTTACTTCATCCTGCGAAAATTCTGCTGTGGTATGATTATTAACTTTGTCCTTAAAGCGGTGCATCACACCTTCTACAATAATAACAGCTCCATCCACAATCAAACCAAAATCCAAAGCGCCTAAACTCATCAGATTTGCAGAAACATGAAATGTATTCATCAAAATCAATGCAAAAAGCATTGAAAGCGGAATAACCGATGCCACTACAAGGCCCGAACGCAAATTACCCAGAAATAATACCAATACAAAAATGACAATCAACGCACCCTCAATGAGGTTTCGCTTTACAGTAGATATAGAATTCCCTACCATTTTGCTGCGTTCGTAATATGGCAAAATAGTAACCCCCACTGGTAGCCTGGTTTTTATTTCTTCAATACGCTGCTTTACCTGGTCTACAACTTGCATAGCATTTGCACCTTTAAGCATTAGTACAACCGCACCGGATACTTCGCCATATTTATCGTTATACATGGCGCCAAATCGCAAAGAATGCCCCTCTTTTACTTGTGCAACGTTTGCAAGGGTAAGCGGTAAACCATTTACTTTTTTAATGGGGATGCTGCGCAAATCAGCCAGGGTAGTGGCAATTCCGTCAGTACGAATGTAATAAGCATTAGGTCCTTTTTCTATATAAGCGCCACCTGAGTTCTCATTATTTTGCTGTACAGCGTTATAAAGCTCATCAAGTGTTATACCTAAACTTCTAATTTTTGCAGGATCTATAACCACCTGATATTGCTTTAATGTGCCGCCAAGGCTGCTTACATCGGCAACACCGGGTACTCCCAACAGTTGGCGCCTTACAATCCATTCCTGAATTGTTCGCAGTTCCGTTAAGGAATATTTATTTTCATACCCTGGTTTGGGTACTACATAATACTGGTATACTTCACCCAATCCGGTAGTTACGGGCCCCATGCTAGGCTCACCGATACCCGGAGGTATCATGCTTTTTAACTGTCCCAGTCGTTCAGTTACCTGTTGACGGGCACGGGTAATATCTACATTATCATCAAAAACAACGGTTACGTTGGACAAGCCAAACCGCGATATTGATCTCATTTCTTTTAATTGCGGCAATGAGGCCATGAGGCGCTCGGTAGGTGCTGTAATTAAACGCTCAACCTCTGGCGCTGCCAGTGAGGGTGATACGGTTATAATAAGCACCTGGTTATTTGTAATGTCAGGAACAGCATCCACAGGTAATTGTGCAGCCGAATAGATGCCGGCAGCTACCATAAGCAGTACCAGCAATCCCACAATAAGCTTGTTCCTGACCGAAAATTCTATTATACGGTCAATCATAAATATTTTGTTTAAACAATAAAAAAATAACTAATCTGAAGTAAAAACAGATTTTATTGGTTATTTATGATGCCATTCTTGGGGGTTTAAAAATAGATGAAAGTAATGATTTGGGTAATATGAATCGTTGGTTGGCAATTTCTTCCTTAATTAACGGAAAAAAAACATTGTTTAATGTTAACACCATCTGTGGCATCGACATTTGAAGTGCAAAACAATGCAGGTGTACTGTTTTGAAAGGTAGCTGCATATCCTGGTCATAATCAGCATCAACAACGGTTTTATCAAGATAATGCATTTTAAAAAACCCATAAATTGTTGTTTCCGGATGCAAATGTTTATGCTGTATATAATGCTGCACTAATAACGGCAACCTGGCAAGCTCACCTAATTGCGTCATCTGCATTAAAAAAATCACGAGGAATAAGCGTGCCGTCCTTTTTTGCATAAATTTAATGTAAAAAGCAAATCCAAGTCATCACTAATCCTGAAAATATAACAAAATTAGTTATCCAAAGTTTTATTTTCATTATTAGATAGTTGTTTTTCCGCAACAAAGCTGTGATGAAAATAATTATCAAACAAACTGATATTATTTATCCAACATAGATAAAAACTATATTTATATCTGGGAATATAGTTAAGCTTACAATACGATTAACAAAAATTACTAGTATATTATTTATTTATAATGCTTTACGTGAATTTTGAAACATTTTTTCAGACAAATGCATTAAAATTTAAACGCACAAAAAATATTAATACCAGGCGGCGTGGATTTTTTTAATTCTAAATTTTACAATTTCTTGTTTAATCTTTCCAAAGCTATGTGATTGATTAGTTCAAAAGCTTCAATCTTGGTTAACGATTAAGGTATTGCAATTGACAATACCTTAAAAAATAAAACCTTCCGCTTTAAAGAAAATTATCTATGTTATTTTTCTAGAGACGTAAAGTATTGCGTCTCTACATCACAATAAATCCGAAATCGTAAATCGTAAATCCCAAATTATTTCGGCATCCTCCGCATCATGTTTGCCATGGCTGCAGGGTTACTCATCTGTTTCATTACCTTACGCATATCTTCAAATTGCTTAATTAGGCGGTTAACTTCCGTCATATCCGTACCAGATCCTTTGGCAATACGGTTACGGCGGCTTTGGTTAATACTATCTGGATTTCCTTTTTCATAAGGCGTCATAGATTGAATAATCGCTTCAATAGCTTTAAAAGCGTTATCATCAACTTCAACATCCTTCATCATTTTACCAACGCCAGGTATCATACCCATCAGATCTTTCATGTTACCCATTTTTTTGATCTGTTGTATCTGGCTGTAAAAATCGTTGAAGTCGAATTTGTTTTTGCGGATCTTCTTTTGCAGCTCGGCAGCTTCCTTTTCATCAAATTGCTGCTGGGCGCGTTCAACCAACGACACCACATCGCCCATGCCCAAAATACGGGAAGCCATACGATCAGGGTGGAAAACATCCAGCGCATCCATCTTTTCGCCGGTACCAATAAATTTAATTGGTTTATTAACTACCGATTTTATAGAAAGCGCCGCACCGCCACGGGTATCGCCATCCAATTTGGTAAGCACAACGCCTGTAAAATCCAGGCGGTCGTTAAATACCTTTGCAGTATTTACCGCATCCTGGCCGGTCATGGCATCCACAACAAACAAAATCTCGTGAGGTTTAACAGCGTCTTTTACCTGCTCAATCTCACGCATCATGGCCTCGTCGATAGACAAACGACCTGCGGTATCTATGATCACCACATTATTGCCATTTTGTTTTGCTAACGCGATACCTTCCCTGGCAATAGCGATAGGGTCTTTCGATTCCAGGTTGGCATAAACCGGTACGCCAATTTGCCCACCCAAAACCTGCAGCTGTTCAATAGCCGCCGGACGGTAAATATCGTCCGCTATCAATAAAGGCTTCTTATTCTTTTGTGTTTTTAGGTAATTGGCAAGCTTCCCCGTAAAGGTGGTTTTACCGGCGCCGTTTAAGCCTGCAATCAAAATGATGGTTGGTGAACTTGTTAAATTAAGTTCGGCAGTGCTGCCGCCCATTAACTCTGTTAATTCATCGTTCATCACCTTGGTTAGCAACTGACCCGGCGAAATGGCGGTCAATACGTTCTGACCGATGGCTTTTTGCCTTACATCGTCGGTAAAGGTTTTGGCAGTTTTATAGTTAACGTCGGCATCCAGAAGGGCTTTGCGAATTTCCTTCATGGTTTCGGCCACGTTTATTTCAGTAATAGTTCCCTGGCCCTTCAGAACTTTAAAAGCCCTGTCGAGTTTATCCGATAAATTTTCAAACATTATTCTTATCCTAATTTTGAGGATACAAAGTTATAATTTTGAGGCGATTTGCAATGAGATTAAAGATTTCACTCTTCTTAAAACTGTATTATTGTATTATTTTGTTGAAACATCTATATATCCAAAATCAATTTTTTTCTTCCCAAATCATGCATAAGTGTAAAATTGTTTCAACGGCTTTTTGCATATCCTGAATGGAAACCCATTCCTGCTTGCTATGAAATGCATGTTCGCCAGCAAATATATTAGGGCATGGCAAACCCATAAATGAAAGCCGGGAACCATCTGTGCCGCCCCTTATGCTGCAAAGTTTAGCGTTCAATCCGGCCCGCCTTATCGCCTCCATTCCATATTCAACAATTTTGGGGTGCTTATCCAACACAACCCTCATGTTTCGGTATTGCGGCTTAACCGCTAATTCGTACGATGATGAAGGGAATTTTTTGAGTACATCATCAGTAATTTTACGAAGTGTATCTGCATGGCCGGCAAGCTTTTCTTCATCAAAATCACGTATGATAAAATCAATGGAAGCCTGTTCCACATGGCCTTCAATAGCAACCGGATGAATAAAGCCTTCTTTATCTTGAGTTCCTTCAGGCGATAAATCAAAAGGGAGCGCAGCAATTATTTGACCTGCAATTTTTATGGCGCTTTCCATCTTACCTTTAGCAAAACCAGGGTGTGTACTAATCCCTTTTATTATCAGCTTTGCACCGTCAGCCGAAAAGGTTTCATTTTCCATATTGCCAGCACTTTCACCATCTATAGTATAACCGGCATAAGCTCCAAGCTTTTTAATATCCACTTTATCAACGCCCCGGCCAATTTCTTCATCTGGTGTAAACAATATCCTGATCTTGCCATGCTTTATTTCCGAATGGTTCATAAGCTGATAACAGGCATCCATAATTTCTGCAAGGCCGGCTTTATTATCTGCCCCTAACAAAGTTGTGCCTTTTGCCGTAATAAGGTCGTTGCCTATCTGGTTTTTTAAATCGGGGTGTTCTTTTAATTTAATAATTTGCGATAGATCGTCGGGCAACACGATATCAGCACCCCGGTAATTTTTATGGATTATTGGCTTTACATTTTTGCCGCTGCAATCGGGAGAAGTATCCATATGCGAGCAAAAGCAAATAACCGGGATGTTTTCTTTTTCAGTATTTGAAGGGATTGTTGCATATACGTATCCATATTGATCAAGATGAGCATCTGTAATTCCAATGGCTTGCAATTCACCCACAAGTACCTTACCAAGGTCTTTCTGTTTTTCGGTTGATGGAAAGGAACTGGAAGCAGGGTCAGACTGAGTATCAATAGTTACATATTTTAAAAAACGTTCAGTAACTGTAAAGTCAAGTTTAAATTTTAAATTCATATAGCTATTATATCGCTAAAATTTATATTTTTGAAAGAAACTCCTAATATTATTAAATATTGATAAACATTTAGCATTGAAAAAATATATTTTATTTTTTATTGCAGCATTTGGAGCAATTTCTGCAAAAGCTCAAAGCGGATATAATTACCAGGAATGGGGGGTTGGTTTTGATGCAAGTTATATCAGAGGCTATACAAACATCACAAAACAGTATTATCATCCGGCATTCAATGTAAATTTTATTTATAATTATAATCCGTATGTACCCATCACAGCCGAAATTCAAATAGGTCAATTATCAGGCGGTGGCCTAACACCCAATTTGGACCCATATGGCCGCATGTACACAAATAACTACAAAGCTTTACTCTTCCATGGCGATTTTCAGCTTGGTGGAGGAATAGATTATGAGGGTAGCTGGATATTGCAAATTGTGAAAAACTTTTATGGCGGCACTGGTTTTGGATTTATAAGTAATTCAAATAAGGTACAACGTACCAGTGTCAATGACCCTACTTATGTTTTTCCGGGAAAAGATAATAGCATTGCTATAATGGTTCCGCTACGGTTTGGTTATGAATTTAGATTCTTTGATTCTTACGATGAACCAAGTATGGCAATCGATATTGGGTATATCCATAATTTAGTATTTGGTGAAGGTTTGGATGGTTATAATGATCCGCCTTCTAAATTTAAGAATAACGCTACAGATCAATATAGCCAGATTACTATAGGGTTCAAATATTACTTTGGTAATGTAGTTTCATATACTAAACTAGTCAGGACTTTCTGATAATACATTGAATTTAGAAGAACTTCGCGAATATTGCCTGAAAAAACCAGGTGTAACAGAAGGTTTACCTTTTGGCGAGGATACTTTGGTTTTTAAAGTCGGCGAAAAACTCTTTTTGTTAACCAGCATACAAACAGGCAACAGCTTTAACGTCAAATGCGATCCGGAACTGGCTATTGAGCTTCGCGAACGTTATACTGAGGTGCAACCAGGGTATCACATGAATAAGAGACATTGGAACACCGTTTACATGAATGGCTCTTTAACAAACAAACAGCTTCATGAAATGGTAGATCATTCCTACGATTTAATATTTAAAAGTTTACCAAAAAAAATACAGGAGGAGATTTTGGACAAGAAATAAGAGCCAAGAATCAAGAGCCAAGAAAATCGTTGCTGGTTTTATTTTGTTTCCTGGCTCTTAACTCTTGATTCTAATGTCCTCGCTTTTATATTTGTCAAAATCTGTAAAATGAAAATTATTTTATCAGCCATACTTACCTGTTTTATTTTTTGCCGGGCACAAGCACAGTTAACTCCATTTGAATTAAGCAAGGACAAGAATTATACTGCTACTTATAATGAGGTAATTACTTATTACCAAAAGTTAAGTAAGCAATATCCGCAGATGAAGTTGCTTAATTATGGAACAACAGATATAGGCAAGCCTTTAACGTTGATTGTTTTATCGCGCGATAAAATTTTCGATCCAGTGCTTATCAAGAAACAAAATAAAAGGGTATTGCTGATAAATAATGGCATTCATCCCGGCGAACCGGAAGGCATTGATGCCAGTATGATGCTTACACGTGATCTTCTCAAAAAAAATACGCTTCCTAAAAATATGGTAATTTGTTTTATTGCGGTTTATAATATTGGAGGCTGCTTAAACCGTGGTGTTAGTCGTATTAATCAAAATGGGCCACGCGCTTATGGGTTTAGGGGAAACTATCGCAATCTTGATCTGAATCGTGATTTTATAAAAGCCGATAGCCGCAATGCCCTGGCTTTTGAACAAATACTAAATACATGGAACCCAGAAGTATTTTTGGACAACCATACCAGCGATGGGGCGGACTATCAATATGTAATGACGCTGATAGAAACCCAAAAAGACAAACAAAATCCTATACTTGCCGGATACACTTCCAAAACGCTTTCACCCGAGCTTTATAAACGCATGAAGATAAGCGGGTATGAAATGACCCCTTATGTTGAAAGTGAAGAAACAAGTCCGGACTCTGGAATTGTGAGTTTCCTTGAAACACCCCGATTTGCAACAGGCTATACGGCACAGCATAACATTATCAGTTATATTACTGAAACCCACATGCTAAAGCCATTTGATAAAAGAGTATACGCCACTTACGATTTTATGCAAAACCTAGTTAATATTTATGAACGCGATGCCAAACTGATAGGAGAATTAAAACACAAAGCCGATGAACAGGTAAAACAGCAAAAAACCTTTGCCCTTAATTGGGAACTTGACAAGGAGCATTATGATACTCTTGTTTTTAAAGGTTATACCGCGGGGCATAAACCAAGCGAAGTAAGCGGTTTACCACGTTTGTATTACGACAGAAGTAAACCCTATACCAAAACAATTAAATATTACGATAATTACAACGCAAGTATTACCGTTGATAAACCGGTTGCTTACATTATACCACAGGCATGGGGAAAGGTAATTGAGCTATTTAAACTGAATAATATAGACATTCACAGGTTATTGCATGACACCACGCTCAATTTACAGATGTATTATATTGCTGATTACAAAACCCCGCAGAGGCCTTTCGAGGGACATTACCTGCACAGCAATGTTAAGTTAAACCCGGTTAATATGAATATTAAATTTTATACCGGTGATTATGTTGTGTATACTAACCAGTCGCTTAACAGGTATATTGTTGAAACATTAGAACCGCAAGGGGTTGACTCGTTTTTTGCCTGGAACTTTTTTGATTCTGTGTTAGGAGAAAAAGAATATTTTTCGGATTACGTTTTTGAAGATGTGGCCGCTGACCTGTTAAAAAAGGACCCGGAATTAAAGAAAAAGCTGGATGGTGAAAAATTAAAAGACCCCAAATTGGCAAACAGTGCATCGGCACAATTAAACTTTGTTTATCGCAACTCACCATATTTTGAAAAAACATATCTTCGCTACCCGGTTGGCCGGTTGTTAATGGATACCAAACTCGATATAAAATGATGGAATATTTGATAGCGGCACCTGTGGCGTCGTTCATATTTGTAATTACAATTCTTACTTCAATAATGGCGTTTTCTAACGAAAACCTATATGGAAACATGGTTTTACACCCATACAGCGTCTATCGTAAACAGCGGGTATACACTGTATTAACAAGCGGTCTGATCCATAATGATTGGATGCATTTATTTTTTAATATGCTTTCCTATTATTTCTTCGCTTTTCGACTAGAGGCGGGAACTACTGACTTTAAAGGATTAGGGCACTGGCAATTTGGTTTATTGTATATAGTAAGTTTAATTTTAAGTGATCTGCCAACAGTATTTAAGCATAAAAACGATGACTGGTATCATAGCCTTGGCGCATCCGGAGCGGTAAGTGCGGTCATATTTAGTTATATTATGTTTGACCCTTTAAGCAAAATGATGATAATGCCGATACCTATCGGCATACCTGCAGTTTTGTTTGGTGTGTTATATTTAATTTATTGTAATTATGCCTCGAAACATTCGCGTGATAATATTAACCATGATGCGCATATGTTCGGCGCTTTGAGCGGATTACTGATTACAATAATACTAAATCCGCATATTGTAAACAGCTTTTTAATGCAGATCAGCGGGGGAGTTCAATCTCTTTTTCATTAATCAGGCTGCCATCAGGTTTAAACAAAAAGCTCATTGGTTTTTCGGGGTTTTTAATGATTTCCAAAAGTAAAAAGCCCCAGTTTTTCCAAAAGCTTTCCAACACCTGTCCGTAAACTTTGTTTATCCAATCATCAAACACAGGCTTATTGCTCATGCCCCGTAGCGGCATTGCCTCTATATAGATATTATCGCCAACAGGCAAAATATTGTATTCAGGTAAACGGTTAAACAGGTAAGCCGAATAAAACACACGTCCGCAAAACTCTTCAAACTGAATAGGATGCAAAATTTCGCTTTCAATTTTCTCCAGTATCTCTTTATGATATCTGCGATTGGCCCCATTATCCTGCAGGCAAATGATTAGTCCGAAATCTTTTATGCGCAATGAAAAAGTTAACGTGTTAATTTCATCGCGGTAGCCAAACTCCTCGATATTGTTATCTACTTTAAATAGGAAAAGACTGTAAGGCTTAAAATCTTCAAAAACGACAGGCAGGTTGAGGCTTTGCAGCATTAAATGCAGATTACTGAACTTATGAATAATAGCCTGTGATATATTAAATTCTTCGCCCTGGGAATGCTGCAATTTAATACCGCTTTGTATCTCGTTAAAAATAATGCCGTAAAGCAGTTTGCCTGCCCATTGAAATAATTTTAGCTCATCAAGGTTTTTAACAGCTTCGTAACCAATTTCAAATGCAGTGGCTATTTCGGTTTCTAAAGGTTCAAGATAGGTTTCATTTATATCTGCTGCACATGGAACTTTAATATCTTTATAGGTAGCCATGCTCTCATCCAATAATTTGAACGACTTATCTTCCAGCTTATAACGGCTCATGAGCCATTGGGGAAATACCTGTATTTTTTCTTCTTCTGAACTTAGTGTTTGTCCGGTTAAAAAACAGTTGTGGTTGCTAAAATTAAAAGCAGTAAACGGGGAATAAATTTGTTCCGGCATATGCGCAAAGATAAGCATCATTTTCACGGAGAAAATTTTAGCTTTGAATTTTACATAAATCCAATTAAGTATTGGTAACATGGAAGCTTCATACAATTCACTTAACTACTTATCGGATCAGGAATATAAAATTCATGGCTGGACAAATTCTTTATTAAATGGGACGCGAAAAGAAGAGGACTTAATATTTAATAAGGACGATATTAAAATAGACTACGTATCTATTCATAAAGAATATCTAAAACTTTATAAACAATCAAATGATGAATTTATTAAACTCGAATCACTTAAACGCTTAATATTTTTAAATTGGGAATTTATTGTTGAATCTGAAAGCTTTACAGGTATAGTAGGATTGGAAGAATCAGTTATTAATGATTCTTATGGAGTACTTAATACTTATGTTAAATCAGGACTATTAGATATTGAGTTAAAATGGATGCTTGAATATTATTCTGATTGGAGTTGGGTGCTACTTCACTATACAGAAAACATGCCAGAGCTTAGTCAATTTGTCAAATCTGTTGATACGGCTATTATTAGCTTTCCTAAAAATCTGTTGTCAAAGGGAACTATGGATAATAGAGGACAAATGGGGATTTTCTGGAAACCTATAGTTGAAATAATAGATAAAACATGACACTGACTTACCAACCCTTCGAACTGCTATTAAAGCATACGTTTACTATTGCTAAATTTTCGCGAACCTCAACGCCAATCATGCTGATCCAGGTTGAGCGCGAGGGACAAACCGGTTATGGTGAAGCTTCCATGGTGCCTTATATGGGCGAGAGTTTTCAAACAGCGATAGATTTTTTAAGCAAAGTAGATGCAAAGCAATTCAAATTTCCTTTTGATTTTGAGGCGATCATTGCCTATTTAGATAGCATTGCGCCAGGCAACCCTGCTATTAAAGCAGGGATCGATATTGCCCTGCATGATTTAGATGGGAAACTTAAACAGCAGCCCAGCTGG